>NZ_SCNZ01000092.1:0-13445 GCF_005502655.1 Burkholderia sp. 4NA327C6
GGTGGACTCCTTGCTGTTCGCGGCGCGCATTGCCGCTGCGGGCTACGCCCTTCGCGCTAATGCGCGCCAGCATGAAAAACCAACCACTGTCAGATTTAGTCTAGTCCACCGCAAATCATTGGCAGACCTTGTGAGCACCTATCAACCGAAAGACCCCACTCGTGCGCTGAAGACTCCGTCCTTCCCCACTTTGAATGCCCTCGCCGCAAAAAACTGGATCGACCTGCCATAACGCAGTCGTTAGCGAACTCAATCTAGGCTTGCGATTCGACCGGTGACGAGTTCGTCACCGGCTCCGCAGCTATATCATCAGCCTGATAGAGCTGTAACATCGCACGCGCCGCCTCGACATTCGACGTCGTCAGCCATTCCTCTCAATCGTCCGGGTGCAGGATTCGCGAGTAGACCGGGTGCCCTTCTCGTTGACCGTGATCATGGACATCGTGGGATGCTCCGCGCGCCTCCCCCCGCCAATGTCCGCCAAATCCCGGAGACGCGCATCGTCCGCCAGTCGGCGAGCCCAATCCGGTGCAATACTTTCTTTCCCGGCTCGTAGCAGGG
The DNA here is from genome assembly GCF_005502655.1 of Burkholderia sp. 4NA327C6. NCBI lineage: Bacteria > Pseudomonadati > Pseudomonadota > Betaproteobacteria > Burkholderiales > Burkholderiaceae > Burkholderia > Burkholderia sp. 4NA327C6. The sequence continues at coordinate 562 of NZ_SCNZ01000092.1, forward strand.
TTCGTAGATCCAGTCGGCAGGGATTAGGCACGCCGGCCGGCACGCCAGGCCGGCCCGTACAGAGGCGACTTCCCAAGGTTGTCGTCGCGCACGTTCATTGTGCTCCGCATGATCGGCGGCTTCTTGCCCGGCTCCTTGTGTTCTGGATGTTGGCCTTCTGCAGCGCACGCGGCCAAATGCCGAACCCGGCAGCCAGAGGTTTGAGTTCCCCGTCGACGTCCGCGACGAGGCATGTCGATCAGCAGCAGGACGCGATAAATTTCTCCTGATTGATCGAGGGAGGCTCTGCCGTACTGATGGTCATTGACGAAGCTTGCAACGATTGACGCCTTCTCCGCAGACACACCACGCAGCAGAAATTCCACATCACGCGGAATGCTGAAGTCGTCCCCGTCGACATCCAGCACTCGCAGGAGCTCACCCCCGGCTACGGCAGTATCCATCAGCGTTGCGACAGTCGACGCGATCCGGTCCCTTTTTTGCCCCAGAGCGAATCTGACCGTATCCCTATTTCAGCGACTTGACGTCGGCATCTCGCAGCACGATACACCGTGTTTTTATACAGTGGCGGCGACGTGATCAAGCCGCAGTGGGCTTACATTTGGGAGTACGGGTCCCAGGGCGACAAGAACCGCCTGAGGACTCCTGTCGAGCTCACAATGCGAGAATTTGAGTTTTGGATAGACCAGGACGAGAGATCGACATTCCTAGGGCACTGTTAGCCAATCGAAGCGACGCGAATCGACCGCAACCGCACCCCATTGACGGACCCGCGCTTTAAGGTAAGCGCAACGATTCCAGAATTCGATGCCCCGAGCGATGCAGAGCTGCGGGCGCTCTGGCGTGACTACGCGGACCTGCAGGTCCAGTGGTTGATTCTCGAGATCCTTGCCCTGCGGAAATCTCTGGATAGGACTCGGGAGTGGTTCGACCATGTCGACAAGAACGTCGAGGATCGCGGTCAGCTTGGTGGTGGGAATGGGAAATTGCAGGAGCTGCGCCACCTTCTCCGGAAGAACAAGGGGCGCGCCGGGATGATGTGATGCGCCTGTGGAACCTGGGCGCCAACCGAAAGGAGATCGTCATGTGCACACTCCAATACATTCGAAGAGGAGCTTCTGGAATCTGCAGATAATTGAATCCGACTCGGGTATACGGACGATCGACGGAACGGCCAGTCGACTCTGGCCTACATGCCCCACCGCAGCAGATGCTGATTCCTGTGCGAGGATCGATCGGGTGCTACACTCCGATAGATTGCGATCGAGCACACAAATCGACAGGAAAAAATATGGCTTTCACACGAGATTGGTTTTCGAATTCCATCCCATCCTGGAATGAAGCATTTGCCTCCTTCAAAGGGGCTGACAACCTTCGATTCCTCGAGATTGGTTCGTTCGAGGGCCGCTCAAGTTGTTGGTTGCTCGAAAATGTCCTTACTAGCGACTCCTCAATTCTTCATTGTGTCGACCCATGGGTAGGTCCTATCTACGAACGCTTCATGGACAGCGTCTCACCTTGGAAAGATAAGGTCGTGATGCATCGCGGCAAAAGCGAGGACATGCTGCCGTTAATTCCAGGGCCATTCGACCTGGTCTATATCGACGGTCTGCACATGGGGTTTAACGTTCTCCAGGACGCCGTGTTGACATGGAACAAACTCAAGGTCGGTGGCCTGATGATTTTCGATGACTATCTGTGGGAGCACCAAGGCCTAGACAGAACTCTGGTTCCCAAAGATGCCGTCGATGGATTTCTGTCAGTGATACACGGCAGGTATGAACTGGTGCACATCGGTTACCAGGTCATCATCCGAAAGAACGATCGAGGCGCAGAATTCGAAAGGCAATATTTCGACTATTGCCAAAGTGTATCGACCGACCTCTCGCCGGTTTTTTAACGGCCATCGCACCAGGACGGGGGAATCAAATCATACGCCTCTCAGCTTCTCGAACATCCATTTGCCGTCGGTGCCTTGCTGACCCTGAACCAGAATGAGTCCCGCTCCCGAACAGGCGAGCGAGGCGACGGCTCAGCGATCGAGTACGGAGAACCCGACTGCCTTAGACATTCTCGATACGCGCGGCGTCGGTGGCAATGAGACGAGTGCGGAAGTGCACGTATTTCGACGCTATCTCAAAATACCCTCACAGAACCGCTATTTCAACCTCTGCCGTATCACAGTCCGTGTCGAAGCAGCCTCGTCAGAATGCTGCGCCCGGATATCCTGGCGTCGGAAATCCGAGGCCAGTTGTTCCAACACCGACGGGCGAAAAAGGATTCCCGTTGAGGGGGTGCGGGGGGCAATTACCGACACAAAGACCGGCGCCCGGCCCGTTATTCGATGTCGATGTCGATGTCGGAGCCGTAACCAGGCCAAATTTTGTGCTCCATGCCGCTGTCGGCGCGTAAAGCACCAGGTTGCCGTCCGATTGTAAAACGAGTTGCGCCCCATTGGCTCCGTTAGTCTTAGTCGACCAAAGAGCCGTCGAGCCTGCGTAGATTACAAAGTTTCCGTCGCCCTGCATTACAGCATACGTAGCACCTTTGCCCTGAGTACCGCTCCACCAAATCGGATTGCCGCCATTCTTGTACAGGACCAGGTTGCCGTCCGCCTGGAACACGAGCATGTATTGGGCGACAGTGACAGTTTGACCAGCCGACATCGTCGAGCCCGAAGCGAGATATTTGCTCTCTGCCGATTGTTGGGTCGCGGGATCGCTGGTATTACTTGCCCAGGCCGGACGGGGCCAGTAGATCACCACGTTTCCGTCATCCTGCACTGCGAGGAACGCACCCGGGCGCGACGTTTTGGACGACCATACGGCAGTATTGTCGGCACGGTAAACGACAAGATTTCCGTCGCCCTGCATTACCGCCCTATTGCCGCCAGATCCCGATGTCTGAGATTGCCATACCGCGCCCGCCGGTCCATAGACTACCAAGTTCCCGTCCGTCTGCATCGCAAGGTGATACTGGCCGTTGTCCGAGTAGACAACATTTCCAGCCGCCAACGTTTCATTTGAGCCAAGAATCTTCGCGCTCGAAAGTATCGGCATTAAAGCTGCCAAGCAAACAATCAACGACTTAACAAACCTCATAGCAACCCCTAGGTAATGGTGTTATATAAATCCATGTTGGATTCGTGATCGTTACAGTTTGTTGCAGCGGCAGAATAGCACAAGGATGTGCCTTTCTGATTTGAGTAATACCGTAAGATAATTGCTAAGAAAGGTAGGTCTTTTATCCATTTACCTCCACGCATCGAGGCCCCATTAGCGAGCTTTCTGCTACGTCGCACCGTGAAAAAATGCGTGCGGCTACCCATTTTCTGAAGATCACCATGACCAACCACCGATAAGAGCCGCGCTGATGTGCTGTCGCGCGAATCAATCGAAGCGATCGCGCGCAAATATGCAGGAGCCTACTTCTCCGGGCTGCTGTTTCAGGACGCGGATTCATTCGCGCGATTCGCCGACGACCTGATCCTCACCACATCCCCTGTCGAGCAGCACGAAGCAGCGCCGGCCGCAGAGCTGTTGAACGTGCATGAAGTGCTGTCGAGCGGTAAAGGCTTCTGGCGCACCTGTTCGGGCTGCCACGAATCCGAGGACGGGTCACCCGGTGGGCGACTACCCGTACAGCGCGATCCTCCAATGTAATCTCGGCGCTGGCTGTGCAGAGTGCGGCGGTATCGGCGCAGTCAGGGACAACACTGATTGCGACGATTTGGCCGCCTTCGTTGAGAAGCGAGAAACGGAGGCGGAAGCGCTCTACGCCGCCCCGCCCCCTCCCGCCCCTGCATCCGGGATCATCGAGGCCATCGCGGCACAGTGGGACGGCTGCACGTAAGCTACGCCCGGCGATGACATCGACATCGGTGCGGCGATTCGCGCGGCATGGAAACGGATCTTCGAATCTGCCGCCCCCGCAACCATTCCTATCGGGCTGACCGACAGTTGGATCAGTGTGGTGGTTCAACGTCCATGCGATGTCGGGATCGCACCGAATGAAGACGTAGTTGCGTGGAACAACGATCCCGGCTTCCCCCCGATTATCGAGGCACGTTTCGTCAGTGTCGGGTTCCGAATACACGCATTGGAAGCGGAGGCCCAACGGCCCAGCAAAGACCGCCCAAACTGGAGACGAATCGTGAAGCTTCCCGATCAAATCAGCATCCGCGTCAAACGGCCCGAAGACTACGACGGCGTGCATGCAGAGTTGGTCGCCGAGGACTTTCTCGCTACACATGACGGTGGCAACTGGCAATACGATATCGCTGACGGTACCGCACCGAACTGGATCAGCGTGAATGAACAGCTTCCGGAATGTAGTCGGAAGGCCGGATCGTTAGGCGTCGAGGCGTTGATCTGGCCGGCGACGGAAAGCGGCGAGCGCACGGCGTTCTTTGGCCGTCGCATCAGCCGAACACCTTCGTTCTATCGATACAGAGCACTGGTGCACCGCGTAACGCACTGGATGCCGCTACCCGGCAAACCGACCCGCGCGGAAGACCTCAACTAACGATGAGCGATGAATCTGCACGTAGATCTCGCGCATGCCTCGGTGCGTACAGGGGCGTCCCGGCGCGACATTCTCGATCGCAATGTTGATGTCGCGCGGAGAGAGATGGGCATGGCGCAGTCGATCGTACAAGGCATCAACGTGATCGGCGTGGAGGAATTTCTGGCTGTTCTCGTTAAACCAGATCCGCGCCTTGCCGTCCTTTATTTCGTCGACGCGCAACTGCTTCGCCCGCGCGAATTCGAATACCAGAGTACGGAACTCCGCCTTAGTCACATTGGGCATTCTGCTCATGCGTACCGCATCAATCACTCTTCGGAAAACTGCTTTGCATTGGCGACCGCTTCGGCCTCTGTGTCGAACTCGCCGAGTTTCCGAAACGCTGCCTCGCGGCTGAATCCCGCCTTCGTCACTTCGCCCTGCGCGGCGAACTTGCCGTCGTCGGTCGGGTGTGCCGTGCAGTTCATCTCGGATTCACGCATCAGGAAAACCGTCTTCATCTGGTACTCGCTGGAGAAATCCGGAGGAATCGTAGCATGTTGACGTCGACACACAACCTGTGGACGACCGCCGAGGCACGCCTGCTCGCCCGCCTCTATTCGTCCCCTATCCTGTCCAAGGCTCTGTACGCGGCGTTTCCGCGTCAGTCAGTCCAGACCTTTGCCGTCACAGGGTTCTCAAGATCAAGCGGGCGCAGCGCGACTACAGGTCGCGCGCGACGCCGGCGTGGGACAGGATACCGCACCGAAGTGCAGATCGCCGACCGGGTCCCGCCCGAGGGCCGCGCTCAGTGGCGGCCGGTCTGGGCGGTCGGAAGGCAAAGCGCACCTGAATTCACGATCTTTCATGGCCGGGTCCTGCCGACGCGTGCGCCGGTTCTGCCCCAAACATTCGAACTCGTCTCATTTCACGATAATGGGGCGCAAAGTAGCATTGCGCATGAGCCTCCCTGCCCCTCGGCTGCACTGCCGCGTGGGGTCGAATCTGGCTCATCGACTCGCCGCGAGGCCGCGTTGTCCTCGATGTCGCGACGTCGAGCCGCTCAAGCATATCGATTGCGGTCGCGCGTCGATCGCCCTTTACCCTGAACGGGATGCCGAATGAAGGTCGCCACCTTTTGCGCGCTCGCGCGCCGACTTGCGCTGTTGGTCGCCATACCGGCCTCGATGAACGCCGAGGCCGCCACGCCCACGACCGCGGAATCCGCGCGGCAGCGTGCCGCCCGAGTCGACGCGGGCCGTTGGTCCGCAAACCTCCTTGCGTACGGCCAGTTGCCCCGTCGCACGTCCACCGACGTCACGCTCCACAGGGGCACGGGCGGCAAGCGCCGATTCTCCGCCGGTGCATCAGCTTCGAACGGTATCCTGCCGGCATTGTTTGCCGGCAAACCCTCGGACGATGCGCCACGGAAGAAGTCCAGGCCCGACAATCGCTTTCAGGTGATCTGCACGTTCAACGGGGATCGCGCCGTCTGTCGCTACACGTCGACGGTCAAGCAACGTACGGCCGTCGACGAACGCATCACGGCTGCGATGCCCCCGCAACGCGCCATCGGTCAACATGCATCGGAGAATATGAAAAACTTCGCGTTCGCCGCGCTCGACGCATCGCAGTCAATTGACCGCCGAGCCGGCACCCGATCTTCCGCGTTCATCCTGCCTATACAAAAGGACGCTACATGTCAGTACGACGTTTGATATGCACCTGGCTCTCGCTGTGCCCGTTGATTGCAGGCACGGCGATGGCCCAACCCGTCGAGGTACCGGGCTTTAGCCACGTGCGCTCCTTGGGCGGTATCGACGAATACCGTCTGGATGCCAACGGCCTTACCGTGCTTGCCGTGCCCGATCCCGCTGCGACCGTGGTCAGTTTCCAGGTGTTGTACCGGGTGGGTTCACGCAACGAAGCCGCGGGCACGACCGGCGACACTCACCTGCTCGAGCACCTGATGTTCAAGGGCAGCCGGCACTACAACAAGGCGCTCGGCAATTCACTGAACAGCTACATGGAGCGAGTGGGCGCGAACTTCAACGCCACCACTTCGATGGACCGCACCAACTACTTCGGCACGCTCGGGCGCGATGCGCTGGAAGGCTACATCGCGATCGAGGCCGACCGCATGCGCAACCTCCTGCTCCGCCCGGAAGACCTCGCCAGCGAGATGACGGTAGTACGCAACGAGTACGAGCGAGGCGAGAACAGTCCGTTCACCGCCTTGTTCCAGCAGGTCATGGCCACGGCCTACCAGGCACACCCCTACCACCATCCCACCATCGGCTGGCGTAGCGACATCGAGCATGCGAGCGTGGACACGCTGCGCCGTTTCTACGACACCTTCTACTGGCCGGACAACGCCACCGTCATCCTGGTCGGCGATTTCCGGCCGGACCAGGCGTTGGGGTGGATCAGGCAGTATTACGGCGGCATCCCGCGCGCGCCCAAGGCCATTCCCGCTGTCACGACCGAAGAGCCGCCGCAGCAGGGGCCGCGAAGGCTGGTGCTCAAGCGCGCGGGCGCAACGGGCAATCTGATCATCGCCTTCAAGGGGCCGCGCGCGCTCGACCCCGATGCGGCTGCGTTGACCGTACTGGGCCTGGTATTGAGCCAGGGCAAGAGCAGCCGGCTGTATCGCGCACTGGTCGACACCACGGTTGCCACGCAAGCCGGCGCCGGCTTTCATGCGCTGCGCGATCCCGGTCCGTTCGTCGTGACCGTCAGCCTGCCGCCCGACGCGAAACACGAGCAGGCCGAGAAAATCGCCTGGACCGAACTGGAGCGGATCAAGACCGAGGGCGTCACTCGCGACGAAATCCAGCGGGTGCTGGGCCCTTACCGGGCCGATCAGGTCTACCAGCGCGACGGCGTCCGCTCGACGTCCGCCCGATTGGGCAACGCGGTCTCGCAGGGCGACTGGACACTGTTCGTCACCGAGCTTGAAGCACTGGAAAAGGTGACGCCCGCCGATGTGCAGCGCGTAGCCCGCAAGTACCTCATTGAAAACCAGAGCACCACCGGCTGGTTCGTCCCGGAGAAATCGTCATGAAGCATGTTCGTTCCAACCATCTGCGGACGTGGTTCGTGTGGTTCGCCGTGCTATGCCTGCCTGTTGCGGCTCAGGCAGGCATCGCCGACCGCGTCGTGCGCGCCCAGGCCGGCAGCATCACGCTGTTGACCTATTCGATGTCGCCGCAGGAAATGGTGTCCGTGACCGGCGTGATGCCCCTGGGCGATGCCGACACGGCCAGCAAGGCGGCCAATCCCGCCGTGCCGTTGCTGACGGGCATGTTGCTGCAGGAGGGCAGCACCCGTCGCGACAAGGTGGCGATCTCCGCGCTGCTGGAGAGCCTGGGAGCCCAGTTGTCGTTCCAGACCGACGGCGGCTATGTCGGCATACACGGCCAAAGCCTGACCAAGGATTTGCCGACGCTGATCGACCTGATGGCCGAGCAGTTGCGCCTGCCGGCCTTCAAGCCGGAGGAGCTGGCCAAGGCCAAGAGCCGGCTGGAGGCCGCGGTCCGTAACGCCGGAGAAAACCCGTCGGTTCGGGCCACCGAGGCGCTGAATCGGTCCATTTACCCCGATGCCCACGTCAACGCACCGGTGCCGCGCGAACGGATGCTCGCAGCGATCGCCGCTGCCACGCTGGACGACGTCAAGGCCTTTCATCAAGCCTATTACGGGCCCGCCCACATGACGCTGGTCGTGGTCGGCGGCGCGGACCCTCGACGCCTGCAGTCCACGGTGACCAACGCCTTCGCGGGCTGGAGCGGGGGCCGGGCACTCGTGCGCCAAAGCCCGCCACGCAAGGCAAGCCGTCCCGACACGCAGCGCATCGCCATGGGGGACAAGGAATCCGTCAGCGTGATGCTGGGTCAGGCCATCGACCTGCGCGCCAACGATGCCGACTACCTGCCCCTCAGCGCGGCTGTCAACATCCTGGGCAACGGCTTCACCGGCCGCCTGATGGCAGGGGTCCGCGACAAGGAAGGCCTGACCTATGGCATCCGCGCCGGCCTGGCCGGGCTCTCCCTGATGGACGGCGGATTCGTCATCACCAGCAGCTTCGCCCCGCCCCTGCTGGACAAGGGCGTCGCCAGCACGCGCCGGATTCTGGATGCCTGGTGGAAACAGGGCGTTACCCAAACGGAACTGGATGCGCGCAAGGACGGCATGATCGGCCGCCATCAAGTCGCGATGGAAACCACCGGGCAGATGGCCGCCATGATCGCCCAGACAGTGCTCCAGGACCGCCCGCTGAGTGACCTGGACACCTATCCCGAGCGCGTCCGCGCGTTGACCGTCGAGCAGGTCAACACCGCCATCCGCACGTACCTGGCCCCCGACAAGATGACATTGGTGGAAGCAGGCACGTTTGCGGCGAAATAACCGCCGCCTCGCTTCGTTCCGTGCCCCGCCCGGCTTCGGCCGGGCCGCTGCCATCGCACGATGGTGCGTGCGCCTGCGCTTCGCAGAACGCGACGGATGCACCTTCCCGCCGACAGTCGCCCTCACCGACCGGCTTTGACAATCCGCGCCGGTCGCCCAGTCCTCGCTCTGGCTGCTGATCCGCGCACGATGCTGCACATGGACCGTGCCGAAACACGCATAGGAAACGTGCGTGCCGCTCGCGTCGGTTCGATGCGGGATGAGGGGCTGTCGGCTTGCCGTCAACGCCATGCGCGGCAAGATGCGTGGCCACTTCCCGAACGATGAGGCGGCGATCAAGCCGCTCTGGCCGGCGCTTCGCAACGTGCCGGCCAAGACCGTGCGGTCCGCCTTCGACTGGAAATCGGCGAAGTGACGGCGATCCACCCGCACGCCGCGCTTCCCGACAATTCCGCCGGAACCGCCCCGTCGCTATGCGAAAATCGCAGCGTCCACTCTCTTCGCTCTCTTCCATTACCCAACGGGGCTCGCATGACCACCCACATCACGATCGAATTCACCGAACACGCAGCCGAAGCCATCGGTGAGCAAACCAGCACCAGCTTCTCCTACGACCAGGGCGCACACGTACCGCAACCGGGCGACTTCGTCGAGCTCGAGAATTCGCGCCAGACATTTCTCGTGATCGGCCGCGTGTTTTCGCTCAAGGCAAACTACTGCGCGGTCAAGCTCGTGCTCGATCTGCCGCCGCACGACGACGAGCAAGGATTCCCGGCATGAAACAAGCCGAGCCGGTAACGCCGGCCATCGCCCACGCCCGGCCCGCCTCGTATTGAACCGCCAACCACGAGCACGTAAAAAAGCCCGCTGACGCGGGCCCATACAACAGACCAATCCAATCCGGCGCTCACGGAAACTTCGCAGCCGTCAGGCACCGATCGAACCACAAAGCATCGTCTCCATCGCCGATGGGCCACATTTCCGCATCGAGTTGCGGCAACCCGGCTACCGGCGCTGAAGCACGGTTATCGTCACCGGACGCCCCGGCACGCATCCACGCCGATTGCCTTCCGCCGTTGTCGCATGCACTCGCATGCGCCTGCGCTTCGCAGAACGCCACCGGTCGCACCTTCCCGCCGTCGGCCGCACTCACGGAGCGATACTGATAAACCGCACCGGTCGCCCAGTCCTCGCTCTGGCTGCAGACCCTCGCGCGATGCTGCACATGGACCGCGCCGAAACACGCGTAGGAAACGTGCGCGCCAGTCGCATCGTCGGGAATGAAATCGCAGTTCGCATCGAAACCGGTGAGCGGGCCACCCGTGTATTTCACGAGCCACTGGCGCTCGGCCTGCGCACGCGCGATCAACCCCTTGTTCGATTGATCGGCCAGTACGGCGGTGCGCCGATCGATTGCCTTGCGCACTTCGTCGACGGCGAGCGCACGACCTTCGTAATCGGCGTCGAGACGTTTGTTGCGCGCGTCGATCCAGCGGCGCTGGCTGCGCACCAGCATGTCGCGGATAGCCGTGTCCGGTGCGGCCCTCAGCGCGCCCGTATACGCCGAATTCATCCGCGTGTCGGCTGCCCGCAGCACGGGGCTCGCGCAGATGCGCTTCTCGATCGGCTGCGCGGCTTTCGCGCATTCCATCGCAAAGCCAGGTGTCGCCAAGCCAATGCCCATCATGAACATCGAAGCAAAACCAGCCAGCCGGCCGGCCGGCCGATGCCACTCGAATCCCATGCATGCTTTCTCTCAGTCGGTTTTTTCTTGGTCGCACTGCCTCGAGGCAGCATCGCCGATCACGGCCTGTCGTGCCCGGGCGCCGGTATCGCGTTTCGCCGAAGGCAGCTCCACGCCACACCACGCAGCGCCGCTCATGGTACGCGTGCCTGCACGAACGCGCACCGTCAGGCGCGGCGCGCCCCGGTGTTCCTTCGCAGGTGACTGGATCTCGATCGACTGGACAACGATCATGCACGCCCGAACCCGGCACGCGCATTCGGTGCCGACGATCATGAACGACCGTCGGTGAGGGGAGCCGGCAGGCGGCGGCCGCACATCGTCGCGCCGGAACGCACGATCGGCCGGCCCGCACCGCGTTGCTTCGCGGCACCGACGTCGACGGGTTGCCCGTCGGTCGGCCTGCCGCGAAACCGTTACTTCTTTTCCGGCTCCGACGCGCCCGGCTGCTTGAACGGGAACGTGCTGAACATCGACTTCGCCTGGTTCTGCATCTGCTCCTGCATCTGCACGAACATGTTCTTCGACTGCTCGATGTAGCTGGTCATCATCCCTTGCATCATCGGCGCCTGCATGTTCATGAACTGCGACCAGACTTCCGGATTCATCGCATTGCCTTCGTACAGGTTCTTCGACTGATCCGCGAGTTTGTTCTGGATGTCGATGAACGCCTGGATGTTCTTTTCCAGGTACGTACCCATCATGCCCTGCATCGCATGTCCGTAGAAACGGATGATCTGCGACAGCATCGACGACGAGAACATCGGCACGCCGCCGCTTTCCTCTTCGAGGATGATCTGCAGGAGGATGCTGCGCGTCAGGTCTTCGTTGGATTTCGCATCGACGACCTTGAAGTCCTCCTGCTCCAGCACGAGTTGCTTCACGTCGGTCAGCGTAATGTACGTGCTTGTCTCGGTATCGTAGAGCCGACGGTTCGGATACTTCTTGATGAGCCGTTCGGCCGTCTTCTTTGTAGTAGTCATGTAACGCCTTTGAGTGCAGCGTAGCGGAAGTGACGAATCCCCGCCTCCCGGATCCGGGAGGCGGGGGCCTTCGGAAAACGCCCGGCTGCGCGGCCACCCGGCCCGCGCAGCGCGGACGCTCAGCCCATGTGCAGGCCGCCGTTCAGCGAGAAGTCTGCGCCCGTCGCGAAACCGGAATCGTTCGACGCGAGCCACGCGACGATCGAACCGATTTCCTCCGGCCCGCCGAGACGCCGCACCGGGATCGTCGCGACGATCTTCTCGAGCACGTCCGGGCGAATCGCCTTCACCATGTCGGTGCCGATGTAGCCCGGCGACACGGTGTTGACCGTCACGCCCTTCGTCGCGACTTCCTGGGCGAGCGACATCGTGAAGCCGTGGATACCGGCCTTCGCGGTCGAGTAGTTGGTCTGGCCGAATTGCCCCTTCTGGCCGTTCACCGACGAAATGTTGATGATCCGGCCCCAGCCGCGTTCGACCATCCCGTCGATCACCTGCTTCGTCACGTTGAACAGGCTCGTCAGGTTGGTGTCGATCACGGCGGTCCAGTCTTCGTGCGTCATCTTGCGGAACACGACGTCGCGCGTGATACCCGCGTTGTTGACCAGCACGTCGATCTCGCCGACTTCGGCCTTGACCTTGTCGAACGCTTCCTTGGTCGAGTCCCAGTCGCCGACGTTGCCTTCCGACGCGATGAAATCGTACCCGAGCGCCTTCTGCTCCTCGAGCCATTTCACCCGGCGCGGCGAGTTCGGGCCGCAACCCGCGACCACCTTGAAGCCGTCTTTCGACAGGCGCTGGCAGATGCTGGTGCCGATGCCGCCCATCCCGCCCGTTACGTACGCAATTCGCTGAGACATAAATCTCACTCCATTTTTTGGTTTCGAGAGCTGCCGGAGGCCCCCTCTGACTTCACGTGACGCCGGCCGAAGCTGCAATCGGCCGGCACACGGATTCGGTTCGCTGGTCGCGAATGGCCGGTTACGGACGGCCGGTTACGGACGCTCGACCGCGAGCGCGACACCCATCCCGCCGCCGATGCACAGCGACGCCAGCCCGCGCTTCGCATCGCGCTTGGCCATCTCGTGCAGCAGCGTCACCAGGATCCGGCAGCCCGACGCGCCGATCGGGTGCCCGATCGCGATCGCCCCGCCGTTCACGTTCACCTTCGACGTGTCCCAGCCCATCTGCTTGTGCACCGCCAGCGCCTGCGCCGCGAACGCCTCGTTGATCTCCATCAGGTCCAG
>NZ_SCNZ01000093.1:0-11775 GCF_005502655.1 Burkholderia sp. 4NA327C6
GACAGACCCAGCCCTTCTACGTGATGGAACTGATGAAGGAGGCACAGCGTCTCGAGTCCTCAGGGCGCGATGTTATCCACATGGGCATCGGCGAGCCGGATTTCACTGCGCCGGAGCCGGTCGTCGAAGCGGCCGCGGCCGCGCTGCGCCGTGGCGTCACCCAATATACGAGCGCGCTCGGCATCGCACCGCTGCGCGAGGCGATCGCCGCGCACTACGCACGCGCCTACGGCCTCACGATCAGCCCGGAACGGATCGTCGTGACGGCCGGTGCGTCGGCCGCGCTGCTGCTCGCGTGCCTCGCGCTCGTCGGGCGTGACGACGAGGTGCTGATGCCCGACCCGTCGTATCCGTGCAACCGGCACTTCGTCGCGGCGGCCGAAGGCCGCGCGGTGCTCGTGCCGAGCGGCCCGGATGCGCGCTTCCAGCTCACCGAGGATGACGTCCGTTCGCGCTGGGGCGACCGCACGCGCGGCGTGCTGCTCGCGTCGCCGTCGAACCCGACCGGCACATCGCTCGAGCCGGACGAGCTGAAACGGATCGTCGAAGCCGTGCGCGCACGCGGCGGCTTCACGATCGTCGACGAGATCTACCAGGGGCTCAGCTACGACGCGGCGCCCGTGTCGGCGCTGTCGTTCGGCGACGACGTCGTCACCGTGAACAGCTTCTCCAAGTATTTCAGCATGACGGGCTGGCGGCTCGGCTGGCTGGTCGTGCCGCCCGCGCTGGTCGGCACGTTCGAGAAGCTGGCGCAGAACCTGTTCATCTGCCCGTCGGCGCTCGCGCAACACGCGGCGCTCGCGTGCTTCGAGCCGGCCGCGCTCGATATCTACGAAGCACGCCGGCTCGAATTCAAGCGCCGTCGCGATTTCATCGCACCGGCGCTCGAACGGCTCGGCTTCACGGTGCCCGTGATGCCGGACGGCGCGTTCTACGTGTATGCGCACTGCGGCGGCGTCGCCCACCCTGCGGCCGGCGACAGCGCCGCGCTCACGACGGCAATGCTGCACGACGCGGGCGTCGTGCTGGTGCCCGGCATGGACTTCGGTGTCCATGCGCCGCGTGACTATATCCGCCTGTCCTATGCGACCGCCTACTCGCGGCTCGAGGAAGCGGTCGACCGGCTCGCGACGCTGTTCGGACAACACTGACACGCGGCCTGCGCGGCGGCCACTCCGCCCACCGCAAAAGCAAAAAGGCACCCGATCCGGGTGCCTTTTTCATGTCCTGCCGGCTGGAGCCGTGGGCAAGTTACGCGCCAAGCTCCGAACGATCGCCGTGCGACTGCTTCGCGGTATCGACGCTGGCGTCGTCCTGCGACGGGGCTTCCTTCGATGCCGTCGACTTCGCCGACGTTTCGAGCGTCGCATGCACGCGCTTAGCGCCGCCTGCGGCTGCCGTCACGGCGGCGGCCGTGACGATCGGCTTCGCCGGCGCCTGCGGCGCGTTGACCGGCACGCTACGACCACGCGCGACGTCACGCAGGCGACCGCGCTCGGCCATCACCTTCGAACCGTAGCCGTTGTCGTCGGGGTTCGTCGAGCCGTTGTACAGGCGCAGGCCGTTCGCGAGCGAGCCGCCGCGTGCGATGCAGTCCTTCAGCACGAGTGCGCCGACCTGGAGGTTCGCGAGCGGCTGCAGGGCGGTATCGGTGCCGCCGAAATACTCGAACTTGTCGGAATGGACCTTCGACATGACCTGCATCAGGCCCTTCGCACCGACGCCGCTTTCGGCATACGGGTTGAAGCCCGACTCGATCGCCATCACGGACAGCAGCAGCAGCGGATCGAGGCCGACGTCACGGCCGGTCTGGAACGCAGCCTTGACGAGCTGGCCGAGCGGCTCCTGTGCGACGCGGTAACGGCGCGACAGGTAGGTCGCGACGAGCGCCTGTTCGCGATTCGATGCGAGCGCACGGTCGTCACGCGCATCGGCCGCCACGCGCTGGGTCGGGATCAGCTTCGCCAGCGCGACGGGCGACGGGCCGTTGCGGGCCGGATCGGACGCATCGCCCTGCGCGGCGGCGGCTTCCGGTGCGACGTCGAGGCCGACCGCAAGCGCGTCCGTTTCGGGACTGTTGTCTTCCTGCTGCGGCTGCGCGCCGGCGGGCGCGAAGTTCGGCAGCGGATGGCCGGTCAGCAGACGGGCCGGGCCGGCTTGCACGGCCGCGGATACGACCGGCATCAGCTTCGCGGCGAGCGTGCCGCGGACGGTTGGCAGCAGCCACAGTGCAAGCGCAACTGCGACAGCGAGACAGCCGACAACGCTGAATAGATGGTGACTGACACGCGTCCCGCGACGCAGCATGCTGCGCACGAATTGCGCATGCTGCTCACTAGGACGCCACGATAACCAAGCGTTCATTCAGATCATCTCCCATGAACATGACTCGTGCGGCTCGCTCAGCTCGATGGCGAGACAGGTAACGCGCCGCGGAATCACGACGCCGCACGCTTTGGTTGGGGCGTGCAAGCATCGGGGAAACGGTATAAGTACCGTTCGAGGCCACGGTGTAAGAGGGCCGGCACCTTCGCACAATGGGCGAGGCGGGCATACGCGGTGGCACCCACGCAAAAAACCAGCGTCTGGTGGCGCTGGCTGAGACTACGACTAATGCCGTCGGATACGCCGTGCAGGATTCGGCGGACGGTGACGCGCTGCGTCAAAGATCGGTGATTGGCGGCTCGAAGCCTTTTACCCTGCAGCCAATGTGAGCGGATTCTAGCAGGGTTTTATAGATCGTCAACACTATAAAACCTTGAAATCATAACAAAAAGTAATTTGCGAGCACTCTTCAGATCGCAAGTCCCGTGCCGTAGGGGGTTTGCGCGCGGTCGACTTTTTTCTCCGTCGGGCGGGCATGCGACAGCGCGGGTAAAATCGTCGGTCGATTCGGGGTCGCAGCCGGCCGCTGCGCCCACCCATCGCTGCCCGCCTGGCGGGTGGCCCGGACCATCTTCATGAAATACAAAGACTTACGCGATTTCATCCAGCGCCTCGAGGCGCTCGGCGAGCTGCGGCGCGTCACGCAGCCCGTGTCGCCCGTGCTCGAAATGACCGAGCTGTGCGACCGCGTACTGCGCGCCGGCGGCCCTGCGCTGCTGTTCAACGCGCCGACCGGCTACGACTTCCCGGTGCTCGGCAACCTGTTCGGCACGCCGCGCCGCGTCGCGCTCGGGATGGGCGTCGATGCGGGCGACGACGCCGCGCTCGATTCGCTGCGCGATCTCGGGCGCCTGCTGTCCGCCTTGAAGGAACCCGATCCACCGAAGAGCCTGAAGGACGCCGGCAAGCTGCTGTCGCTCGCGAAGGCCGTGTGGGACATGGCGCCGAAATCGGTGTCGTCGCCGCCGTGCCAGGAGATCGTCTGGGAAGGCGCCGACGTCGATCTGAACCGGCTACCGATCCAGACCTGCTGGCCCGGCGACGCGGGGCCGCTCGTCACGTGGGGCTTGACGGTCACGCGCGGGCCGAACAAGTCGCGGCAGAACCTCGGGATCTACCGCCAGCAGCTGATCGGACGCAACAAGCTGATCATGCGCTGGCTCGCGCATCGCGGCGGCGCGCTCGACTTCCGCGAATTCGCGCTGCAGAACCCCGGCAAGCCGTATCCGGTCGCGGTCGTGCTCGGCGCCGATCCGGCCACGACGCTCGGCGCGGTGACGCCGGTGCCCGATTCGCTGTCCGAGTACCAGTTCGCAGGCCTGCTGCGCGGCAGCCGCACCGAGCTCGCGAAGTGCCTGACGCCCGGCGTCGACACGCTGCAGGTGCCCGCACGCGCGGAGATCGTGCTCGAAGGCTTCATTTATCCGCAGGAAGGCGCCCCCGCTCCGGCTCCGGCCGGCGCACCGCCGCGCCCGGCCGGCAATGCGTCCGCCAAGTACGAGCACGCGCTCGAAGGCCCGTACGGCGACCACACCGGCTATTACAACGAGCAGGAGTGGTTCCCGGTGTTCACCGTCGAGCGCATCACGATGCGCCGCGATGCGATCTACCACTCGACCTACACGGGCAAGCCGCCTGACGAGCCGGCAGTGCTCGGCGTCGCGCTCAACGAGGTGTTCGTGCCGCTGCTGCAGAAGCAGTTCACCGAGATCACCGACTTCTACCTGCCGCCCGAAGGCTGCAGCTACCGGATGGCCATCGTCCAGATGAAGAAGAGCTACGCGGGCCACGCGAAACGCGTGATGTTCGGCGTGTGGAGCTTCCTGCGGCAGTTCATGTATACGAAGTTCATCGTCGTCGTCGACGAGGACGTGAACATCCGCGACTGGAAGGAAGTGATCTGGGCGATCACGACGCGCGTCGACCCGGTGCGCGACACCGTGATGGTCGACAGCACGCCGATCGACTATCTCGATTTCGCGTCGCCGGTGGCCGGCCTCGGTTCGAAGATGGGCCTCGACGCGACCAACAAGTGGCCCGGCGAGACCAGCCGCGAATGGGGCCGCCCGATCGAGATGGATGCGGCCGTGAAGGCGCGCGTCGACCGGCTCTGGCAGGAGATCGGCCTCTGACGCCATGCGGCCGGCGCCTGCCGGCCCGTGGACTGCCATCGCGACACGAACCCCGAAGATGACCTTTCCGCCCGCCTCCATGCTGTCTGACGGCTTCTTTCTGTCGCTGTCGTTGTGTCTCGACATCGGCCTCGTCAATGTCGCGATGCTGTCGCTGACGCTGTCGCACGGCTTCCGGCCGGGCTTCTGGCTCGGTCTCGGCTCGTGCGTCGGCGATCTCGTCTATGCGGCGCTCGCACTTGGCGGGATGGCCGTGCTGCTGCAGTTCGAGCCGGTGCGCTGGATCGTATGGATCGGCGGCGGCGCCGTGCTGCTGTTCCTCACGTGGAAGATGGCGCGTGAAGCGCTCACGCCGGCCAAGACGGCCGGCGACGATGCCGAGGACACGCCGCAGCCGCGCGCCAGTGCGCGGCGCAGTTTCCTGCGCGGGATGCTGCTCGCGATGTCGTCGCCGAGCGCGATCCTGTGGTTCGCGGCGGTCGGCGGCGCGCTGATCGCGAAAGCCGGCGCGACCACGCCGGCCACCGCATCGGTGTTCCTGTCGGGCTTTTTCCTCGGCGGCCTCGCGTGGACACTCTTCATGTGCACGCTCGCAAGCCAGGGCCGCAAGCGCGCGGGCGCCGGGCTGATGCGCGCGTGTCACATCGCGTCGGCGCTGCTGTTCGCGTATTTCTCGTACAGCGTGATCGTCGGCGGGTACCGCGACCTGATCGTGCGCGCGGTGTAATCGAAACCGGCCTGCACGCACCACTCATCGAAGTCGGGCGTCAACCCAAAGAAAAACGGCGCAGCGCCCCTCGCGGGACGTTGCGCCGTTTTGCCACGCGCGGCCCAGGCCGCGCGGCACGAATCAGCGACGCCAGTAACCGTGATGGCCCCAGCCGCCACCATAGTAGCCATGGTGCCAGTACGGCCGGCCATAGTAGCCGCCGACGACCACGGCGGGCGGCGGTGCGTAGTAGGCCGGCGCCGGTGCGTAGTAGACGGGCGGAGGCGGCGGCGCGTAGTACACGGGCGGCGGCGGTGCATAGACGGGATACGCGGGCGCGACCGGGATACCGATGCCGACCCCGATCGACACGTGAGCCTGCGCAGCGCTTGCGGCACCCAGGCCCAGCGCGGCGGCGGCGATGAACGGAATGAGCTTTTTCACTTCGATTCTCCTGCTGGAGCGGTATTTTGTGCGCCCCTGTCGGCAACGGCGGGCATGCACGTCGCATGGAAGCAATGTAGCGAAAACCCGCCCCTCGCGTGTCGTGCATTTGTTGCAAATTGCAATTGCACGCGGGCGAAGCCGCCGTGCGGCATGGCTCGCAGCGCCTGCGGCGACCCTTGCCGGTCGCGCGATTCCGTCCGGCGAGTCGGGTCGCAACATCAGGGCCGGTCAGTCTTACCGGATACGCGGCGCGCAGCGGGCACGCAACCGTAATGAACGATTACAAATTCGAGACAAGATGCCGACATTTCAAGCCGGATACGGGACGATATGTTTCGGGGTCGGGTTCCGTGATCTTGAATCGACCGTGTGCCGGGCGGTGAAACACTTGCCGATATAGCGCCGCATACCGATGAGCCAGCCACGTGCCCATGCAGGAACTGCCGTTTCACGGCCCCGCGGTCATTCCTGCGATACTGGCGGCTGCTTCGTTTTCGCTTACACCCGCCGCCATGTCCGTTCCCGACACACCCCGCCTCGGCTTTATCGGCGCCGGCCGTCTCGCGCGCTGCGTCGCGCAGCGCTTTGCGCACGCCGGCTTTCCGGTCGTCGCGATCGCGAGCCGCACGCCCGCGTCGGCCGCGGCGCTCGCCGCGCGCATCGACGGCTGCCAGGCGGTCGACACCCCGCAACAGGTTGCCGACGCCGCCGACCTGATCTTCCTGACGGTACCCGACGACCATCTCGCGTCGACGGCCGCGGCGCTGCACTTCGACGCATCACGAGCTGGCCGGCAAGCCGCCGTTCACTGCAGCGGCGCGTCGGCGGTCGCCCTGCTCGATCCGGCGAAGCAGCAAGGCGCGGCCACCGGCGGCTTCCATCCTCTCTATCTGTTTGGCGGCACCGACGCCGACCTCGCCCGCATCGACGGCTGCTCGGTCACGATCGAAGCCGACGGCGCGTTGCACGCGACGCTGCTGCGACTTGCTGCCGCACTCGGCTGCCATCCGCTGTCGATTCCGGCCGGCGGCCGGATGCTCTATCACGCGGCCGCGCACTACGCGGCGAGCTTCGCGCTGTGCGCGCTGGCGGAAGCCGTCGAGCTGTGGCGCGGCCTCGGTTTCGACGAGGACGCCGCGCTGCGCGCACTGCTGCCGATGCTGGCCGGCACGATCGAGACCGCGCGCGACAAGGGGCTCGCGAACGCGCTGTCCGGCCCGGTGTCGCGCGGCGACACGGGCATCGTCGAACGCCAGTTGGCACTGCTTGAAACGCGCGGCGGCGATCACGCGACGCTCTACGCGCTGCTGACCCGCCGCGCGATCGCGCTCGCGGCGCAGCGCGCCACGCCGCCGGCGTCGCTGCCGGCGCTCGCCGACGCCGTCGAAACGTCGCTCGCGCGCACCGCCGCGCCCCCCTCCCCGCCGCAAGACGAGGCGTGATAATGTGTCGGCCGATGCGCCGCCATCCGGCGTTGGCGGCCGCACGCTACTGACTAAAAAGGATGCCAACGATGTTCGGCGAGATCGCCCGTTTTCTGCTCAATACCGTCTTCACGCTGTTCGGCGCCGCGCTGATCCTGCGCGTCTGGATGCAGGCCGTCCGCGTGCCACCGTACAACCCCGTCACGCAGGCCGTGCTGCAGGCAACCAACTGGCTCGTGCTGCCGCTGCGCCGCGTGATCGCGGGCGTGCGCGGCATCGACTGGGCCAGTGTCGTCGCCGCGCTGCTCACCGCGCTCGTCTACGTCGTGCTGATGGTCGTGATGGCCGGCTTCGATCCGGCCTCGGTGATCGCGACGCTCGTCGTGGTCGCGCTGCTCACCGTCGTGAAGTGGGCGCTCAATCTCGTGATCTGGATGACGATCCTGATGGCGCTGCTGTCGTGGCTCAACCCACGCTCGCCGGCGATGCCGATCCTCTACCAGCTCACCGCGCCGTTCCTGAACCCGCTGCGCCGCATCATCCCGAACCTCGGCGGCATCGACCTGTCGCCGATCCTGCTGTTCGTGATCGTGCAGGTACTGCTGATGATCGTCACGCGCGCCGCCGTGTCGCTGACGATGTTCGGCATCTGACGCTCGCGCCGCCCCCTACGCCGCCGGCCCCTGCGCCGGCGGTGCGCCAAGCGTGTCGATCACGCCGAAGCGCGCCGGCATCATCGCGTAGCACACACGCACCTTCTCGTGCGACAGCCTGTCGAGCAAGCGCTGCGCCTCGTCCTCGGTGACGATGAATTCGATCTCGATCGCGAGCGACCCCTGCAGTTCGAAGAAGCGGTCCTCGTGCAGCACGCGATGCTGGCCGAACCCGGCCATCGCGCGAAACGCGGAACCGCCCGCGACGCCCATCCGGTTCGCCTCCTCCAGCAGCCATTCCCACAGCGGCTTCCAGTGCAGCCGATGCTTCTCGTGCACGTAGAAGCGCAGGAAGATCTTGTCCATCGCACCCTCCGATGGCGGCACGCTCAGGCCGCCGCGAGCCACGCGCGCGCGGTCCACATGCCGAGCGCCGTCAGCGCGAACGATCCAGTCAAGTGTAGGGCAGCCACCGCAAACGCCCATCCGAATTCGCCCTGCACCGCATGCGTCATCACTTCGACCGAATAGGTCGAGAACGTCGTGAGGCCGCCGAGAAAGCCCGTGATCACGAACAGTCGCCACTCGGGCGGCAGCCCGACGCGGGTCGTGAACACAACGGCGGCGATGCCGATCACGTAGCCACCGATCAGGTTCGCGGCAAGCGTGCCGAGCGGCACGGCGGGAAAGTATGCGTTGAGCGCGAGACTCAGGAACCAGCGCAGCAGCGCGCCGAGCCCGGCGCCGACGAAGATCGCGACGATCGAATAGAACAAGGGCGCTCCCGGTCGAAGATGCGGCTGGAGTCAGCCGCCGGCCCCCGGTTGCCCGGGGCGAGTCCGCTCCCGGACGCCGGTGGCGCGTGCGCGGGCGGCACACGCTGAACTGTATGCGGATTCGCCGCGCACCTGCAACGGCGGCCGCCTGCGGGAAACCGGCCCGTTCGGGGCCTTCGGGTCGTCAGCCCGCCCTCAGGCTCACGCGCGTTGCCAGGCTGCGTCGAGCGCGCGCAGCGTTGCCAGCGCGCCGCCCTTCAGGCCGATCACGTCCGCACGGCGCGCATGCGCCTCGCGCGCGTTGATGCGGATCACGTCGGCGCCGAGCCGTTCGCTCAGCAGGCGCACGGTCGGGATCGCAGTGCCCGCGCCGATCTCGACCACGGCAACGCGCCCGGCCCGCGCGAGCCAGTCTTCCAGCGCCCGTTCCTGCGCGTCGTAGCGCGCCCCGAGCCAGCCGGTGTCGCCGAACATCAGGATGTTCGGCCGCGCGAGGCCGCCGCAGTGCGGACAGCGCGGCATGTCGCCGACGAGGCGGCAGGTGGCTTCGTTGACGTCCGGCACGAACGGCGCCGCTTCCCACGTGTCGTCCGAACACGGGCGCAGGCACTGCATCGCATGGATCGAACCGTGGATCTCGACGATCCGCGCCGGATCGAAGCCGGCTTTCTGGAACTGGCCGTCGACGTTGCTCGTCAGCACGACGCCGCCGTTCGGCATCGCGTCGATCCAGCGGCGGAGGATCGAGAATCCCGCATGCGGCTCCGTCGCGCGGTAAAGCGCGAGACGGTGCCCGTAGAAGCCCCACGCGAGCGTCGCGCGTGCCCGGAATGCGTGCGGCGAGGCGATCTCGTGGAATTCGAAACGCTCGTGGCGCAGCGCCGGATAGGCGCGCCAGAAGCCGTCCGTGCCGCGAAAGTCAGGCAGCCCGGAATCGACGCCCATGCCGGCGCCGGCCGTCACGAGCAAGGCGTCGGCACGCGCGAGCGCGGCGACGGCGGAAGCGACGAGATCGGCAGGCAGTTGCGCGGCGGCAGCAGTGGTCGCGGCAGCGGAATCGGAAAGCGGCATGATGGGACGGAGGTAGCGTCGGTCGGTGCTCGAGTGGCGTCGCGATCATACGCCGGTTCGCGCGCAGCGCGGCAGCGCGATTCAACGGCGCGCCCCGATGCTCGCCCGGCCGCGGCGGATGCAGGCAGCCGGCCGATGCTGGCGGCGGCCGGTGGCGCCACGGCCGGCCGCCTTCCCGTCTGTTCAGCGATCCGAGTCGTCCAGCGCGACCGGAATGTCGTCGGCCGCGAAGTAGACCGGCTTGCCGAGCTGCCGCGCAAGACCGACATCCATGTCCGCCCCGCGCGACGCACCGTCGATGCGCAGCACGGCATCGCAGCGGCGCAGCAACCGGTGCGCGGCCGGATACAAGAATGTCTCGCTGATCGCGTCGCCGACCTGTCGCGACCCGGCCGCAACGGCGAGCGGCAGCGACACCCATTCGCCGATCATCGGCACGTGGCCGCGGCGATACACGGCAAGCGCCGCCTCCTCCAGGCGGTGCAGGTTCGCGGCGATGCGCGCGGGGTCGCCGTCCGTGCCGCTACGATAGGGGCCGGCGACCAGCACGAGCAGCGGCGTCATGCCGTGCGCGCGCCGGCGGTTTCCCGCAGCGCGACGTACTGGAGCAACATGATCGTCTTCGCATCGACGATTTCGCCGCGCTCGATTGCGTCCAGCGCCGCCTGCAGCGGCATCTCGACGACCTCGAGATCCTCGCCCTCTTCCGCAACGCCGCCGCCGTCGCCGGTGCGCAGCGACGCATCGTATTCGCCGACGAAGAAATGCAGCTTCTCCGTCACCGAGCCCGGGCTCATGAATGCTTCGAACACCTTGCGCACGCCGCGCACGCGATAGCCCGTCTCTTCCTCGGCCTCCGCGCGGATGCGAGCTTCTGGCGTCGCGTCGTCGAGCAGGCCGGCAGCGGCCTCGAGCAGCATCCCGTCGTGCCCGCTGACGAACGCCGGCATCCGGAACTGCCGCGTCAGCAGCACGTCGCCCGTCCCGGCGTTGCGCAGCAGGATGGTCGCGCCATTGCCGCGATCGTAGGTCTCGCGGCTCAGGCGCTGCCACGTTCCGTCGCGGCGCAGGAAATCGAACGTCACCTTCTTCAGCACATACCAGTCATCGGAAAGCACCGTCGTATCGACGATGCGGACACGGTCCCGCGTTGCAGCCATCCCAGCCTCCGGTTCGACAAAAGACGGCGCCCATGGTAACGTGCATATTCGTGCAACTTCAAGAAAATTCGTGCAACCAAGATGCTGACGACTCAACGCAAGAAAGCGATCCTCGACGCACTCGCGCGTGACGGCCAGGTGCTGGCGGTCGAACTGAGCGCGCAATTCGGCGTGTCCGAAGATACCGTCCGCCGCGACTTGCGCGAGCTTGCGGCCGAAGGCCTGCTGCAGCGCGTGCATGGCGGTGCGCTGCCGGCATCGCCCGCCGTTGCGCCGTTCGCGCAGCGCGAGACGCTCGAAACGGCGGAGAAGCGGCGCATCGCGCGGCGGGCCGCGGAGATGATCGCGCCCGGACAGGTGGCGATCGTCGACGGCGGCACCACCTCGGCGCTGCTCGTCGGCCAGTTGCCGGCCGACTTGCGCGCGACGATCGTCACGCACAGCCCGAGTGTCGCGGTGGCGCTCGCCGCGCATCCGTCGATCGACGTGATCCTGATCGGCGGGCGGCTCTACAAGCATTCGATCGTGGCCGTCGGCGCGGCGGCGATGGAAGGCATCGCGCGCATCCACGCGGACCTGTACTTCATGGGCGTCACGGGCGTGCATCCGGTCGCGGGGCTCAGCACCGGCGATTTCGAGGAAGCGGCGATCAAGCGCGCGCTCGCCGAACGCGCGGCCGAGACGGTCGTGCTCGCGTCGCAGTCGAAGCTGCGCGCGGCGTCGCAGTTCGTGATCGGCGAGCTCACGCTGGCGCACACCGTGGTGGTCGAAAAGGAAACCGACGCCGCGCTGACGAAGCCGATCGAGGCGGCGGGGGTGACGGTCGTGCGCGCGTAGCGGCGGCGGGGTGCGCCCGCGCGGGGTGTGCGGGGCGCGGGATGTGTCTGATCTGTCGGACGTCCCGGACGTCCCGGAATACGCCCCCCGACTCAGCAGCGGTCTTCCATCACACCGCCCCCGAGCCCATGTCAGCGTGCTGACAGGCTCCGCTTGCTAACATGGGCGACCGCCCAACCGC
>NZ_SCNZ01000094.1:0-11711 GCF_005502655.1 Burkholderia sp. 4NA327C6
CCCGGCCACCCGCGGCTGATCCGCCAGATCGCACGCCGCTACCTGGAAAACGGGATGTCGGTGGACCCGAACGAGATCATCGTGACGGTCGGCGCGACGGAGGCGATCAACCTCTGCCTGCAGGCGGTCGCGAAACCGGGCGATACGATCGCGGTGGAATCGCCGACGTTCTACGCGATGCTGCACGCGATCGAACGGATGGGGATGAAGGCGATCGAGGTGGCCACGCACCCGGAATACGGAATCGATATCGCGGCGCTGGCCGCGATCGCGAAGTCGCAGCCGATCGCAGCGTGCATGGTGATGCCGAACTTCCAGAACCCGCTCGGCTTCCAGATGCCGGACGAGCGCAAGCGCGAGCTGGTCGAGTTCGCGACGAAGACCGGGATGCCGCTGATCGAGAATGGCGTGTACAACGAACTGTATTTCGGCGATGCGCATCCGAGTTCGCTGAAGTCGTATGACCGCAGCGGGATCGTGCTGCATTGCTCGTCGTTCTCGAAGAGCCTGACGGCAGCATACCGGATCGGCTGGGCGCTGCCGGGGCGCTATCGTGACCAGGTCGAGAAGTTGAAATTCCTGAACACGCTCGCGACGCCGTCGCTGCCGCAGCTCGCGATCGCGGAGTTTCTCGAACGCGACGGCTACGAGCATCACCTGCGGCGGATTCGCAAGGCGTACGCGCAGCAGGCGAACCTGATGCGCGCGATGGTGTCGCGATTCTTTCCGGAAGGCACGCGCATCTCGAGCCCGGCGGGCGGGTACGTGCTGTGGATCGAGCTGCCTGCGCAGATCGACGCGATGCGGCTGTACCAGCTCGCGCTGGAGCAGGGGATCACGATCGGGCCCGGCTACATGTTCTCGATCACGGACAGCTACCGGAACTTCATCCGGCTGAACTACAGCAGCCCGTGGTCGCCGGAGATCGAGCAGGCGGTGATCACGGTCGGGAAGCTGGCGGCGGCGTGCATGCGGTAAGCGGGCGCGCGCGGTATCGTGTGCTTCAACGACGAAGCCGGCCTGGTGCCGGCTTTGTCATTTCGACGGGATGAAGCGGTGGCCGCGCCGAAGACGTATCCGGTGGCATCCGTCACCGCCGCTCGTCATCGCCGGCCGGGCGCTCGCAATCGAGTGCTCCGGAGGTTTGCCTGACCGATGTTACCCGCCCGTCACCGGCGGGAAAAATGCCACCTCGCTGTCCTCCCGCACGACGAATCCCCCCGTCACCATCTCGAGATTCACCGCGGCCCGCACGGGCCGGTCCATCCGCAGCGCGTCCGCGCTGCGCGCGTCGCGTGCGGCCAGCGTGTCGCGCAGCGCGTCGACGGTAAGTTCGCGCGCATCGATCTCGACGATTTCCTCGTCGAGATCGAGTTGCTCGCGAATGCTTGCAAAGTATTTGATCGTGAGTTTCATTGCTTAGTCTTTCGAAGGAGCGGCGGAATCGGAAACACGACGCGACGCAATCAGCCCCAGCGCCGCATCGCCTGGTCGTCGTGCGCTTTCGCCTCGACCCAGCCGGATACGCCGTCGTGGCGGATCTCCTTCTTCCAGAACGGTGCGTGGGTCTTCAGGAAATCCATCAGGAATTCGCACGCATCGAACGCGGACCCGCGATGCGCGGCGGCCACCACGACCAGCACGACCGCCTGGCCGAGCGGGATGCGCCCGACGCGATGCACGATCCTGATCGTTTCGAGCTGCCAGCGCGCGCTGGCTTCCTCGACGATGCTCCACAGCGCCTGTTCCGTCATCGTCGGATAGTGCTCGACCTCGAGCGCGATCACGTCATCGACGTCGCCTTCGTTGCGCACCACGCCGAGGAAATTCACGACCGCGCCGACATTCGGATTGCGAACGATCGGCGCGAGCTCGGCGCCGGCATCGATCGGCGCGTACTGCACGCGCACTTCGAAGCCCGCGGCAATCGACGGTGGCGGTTCGGGATGCGGGTCGGGCGCGTTGTCGGGAGCGGGACTGCCCGCTTGCAACGGATCGTCCGGCAGCCCGGCACGGGATTCGGTGAAGCTCGTCATGACGGTTCTCCTGTAGGCGGTGCGTGTGGGGTCGCGCGGCGGCCGCTCAGCCGCCGACCAGCGACATGCGCACGGTCGGATAGGTCTTGCCCGGCGCGCGGGCCGGCCGTGCGGCCCGGCGCTCGGAATAGCGGTCGTCGCGGTGCGTCCAGCGATCGCGCACGGCGGCGGCGAGGTCGGCGCTCGCCGCTGCGTCGTCGAGCCACGGCCGCAGGTCGGTGCCTTGCGTCGCGAACAGGCATGTGTAGAGCTGCCCGTCGGCCGACACGCGGGCGCGAGAGCAGGTGCCGCAGAACGGATGCGACACGCTCGCGATGAAACCGACTTCGCCCGCGCCATCGATGTGCGCGCAACGAATCGCGGTCGCGTCGTGCCCCGGTTCGCCGACGAGCACGAGCGGATAGTGTTCGTCGATCAGTTCGCGCATCTGCGCGGCCGTGACGACCTTGTCGCCGGACCAGAAGCTCGCGCCGCCGACGTCCATGTATTCGATGAAGCGCACGGCCACGCCGGTATGCCGGAAGTGCCGCACGAGCGGCAGGATCTGGTGGTCGTTCGCGCCGCCCTCGATCACCGCGTTGACCTTGACCGGTGCGAGCCCGGTCGCCTGCGCGGCCTCGATGCCGGCCAGCACGCGCGACACGGGCACGTCGGTGTCGCTCATCCGGCGGAACACCGCGTCGTCGAGCGCATCGAGGCTGACCGTCACGCGCGACAGGCCCGCGTCGCGCAGCGTGCGCGCCTTCGCGGCCAGCAGCGAGCCGTTGGTCGTGAGCGCGATCTCGACGGGCTTGCCGTCGACGGTCGTCAGTGCGGCGAGGCGTTCGATCAGCGCTTCGAGGTTGCGGCGCAGCAGCGGCTCGCCGCCGGTGATGCGGATCTTTTCGACGCCGAGCGACGTGAACGCACGGGCGATCTTTTCGAGTTGCGCGAACGACAGCCGCTCGGACGACGGCATGAACGCATAGTCGGCGCCGAAGCTTTCGCGCGGCATGCAGTAGCCGCAGCGGAAATTGCATTGATCGATCACGGACAGGCGCAGGTCGCGCAGCGGGCGGCCGAGCGTGTCGGACGGGCGGGGGAAAGCGCCGGGCGATGCGCCGCCGGACAGTGCGGCAGCGGCCGGCGCGGCGGAAACGATGGCATTCACGATCGGTTCGTCTGCCTGCAAGAAGTAAGCGGTGGGGCGTCGCCGGTCGGCCGTGCGTGTGCGGATGGGCAGGCGCACGGCGCGTGACGAGCCTCATCGTGAGGATAGTCCGCCGGGTTTTGGCGGCAGGGACACAATCGCGCCCGAATCGTAGGGATACAGTTCACCGAGCGGCCGGCGTGGCCGGCGCGGCGGTGCATGCCGCGAATCGGGCGGGTGAGCGACGTCGCGCTCATGCGAGCCAATGCGCGAATTCGTAATACGGTACCGCGTCGCCGCATGCGATGCGCTGCCCGGCCGGCAGCCGGGCCAGCCCGCTCGCCTGCACGAGCGACTGCAGCGTGCCGGCGCCTTGCTGGCGCAGCGTGTCGAGCGCGGGCGTGCCGTCGAGGCCGACGGTGCAGTGCACGCGCACGAAGCGCTCGCGCTGCGGATCCGGTTCGAAGTCTGCGTCGATCGGCAGCGACGGCACGATCGGCATGCGTGCGTTGCGCCCCTGCAGCCGGCGGATCAGCGGCGCGACGAACAGCGCGAACGCGGTCGTCGCGGCCCCCGGATTGCCGGGCAGCAACACCATCGGCTGCGTGTCGAGCCGGGCGAGTGCCACCGGCTTGCCCGGCTTCATGCGCACGCCGGCGACGATGAACGACGCGCCGAGCGCGTCCAGCGCGGGGCGCAGCAGATCCTTGTCGCCCACCGACGCGCCGCCGACGCAGATCACCAGGTCGCAGCCCGCGTGCAGGTCGCGCAGCGCACGATCGACGGCGGGCGCCGTGTCGGCCGCATGCAGGCTCATCGCGACCTCGGCACCGGTTCCCGAGACCAACGCGGCGAGCATCGGCGCATTGCTGTTGTAAATCTGGTGCGGCGCACGCGGCCGCCCGCACGCGACGAGCTCGTCGCCGGTCGTCAGGATGCCGACGCGAAGCGCCGGGCGCACGTCGACGCGCGCGAACCCCTGCGCGGCGGCCACGCCGACATGCATCGGGCCGATGCGCACGCCGGCCGGCACGAGCAGGTCGCCGGCGCACACTTCCTCACCCTGGCGGCGGATATGCGAGCCGCTGCGCTGCGGCGCGTCGAACGCCACCCAGCCGTCCTGCTCGCGTGCGTGCTCCTGCATCACGACGGTGTCCGCGCCGGGCGGAATCACGCTGCCGGTGAAGATGCGCGCGGCCGTGCGCGGGGCGAGCAGTGCCGGCGTGTCGCCCGCATAGCAGCGCTGCGCGACGTGCAGCGGCTCGCCGTGCGCGAGATCCGCGTGACGCACGGCGTAGCCGTCCATCGCGCTCTGGTCGGCCGGCGGCTGGTCGAGCACGGCGGTGAGCGGCGCGGCCAGCACGCGGCCGGCGGCTTCCGCGACCGGGATGGACGTGGTGGCGCCGAGCGGCGCGAACGCACTGGCGAAATGCTGCTGCGCGGTATCGAAATCGGTCAGGGGTTTCATCGGAAGAGCGCCGGATGCGCTTGAGCGAGCGCGGGTTGATCGGGGTGAGTGGGGGGCGCGGCGTCGGGCGACACGTACTCGACGAAGCCGTCGTTGCGGCAGAAGCCGACCAGCCGCACGCCGGCTTCGCGGGCGACGTCGATCGCGAGCGAGGTCGGCGCCGAGATCGTCGCGATCATCGGGATGCCGACCCGCGCGGCCTTGCGCACCAGTTCGTAGCTTGCGCGGCTCGACAGGAACACGAAGCCGTCGTGCAGGTTGGCGCGGCGCCGCGCGAGCCGGCCGATGAGCTTGTCGAGCGCGTTGTGGCGGCCGACGTCCTCGAACACGTCGAGCACGGCGCCGTCGCGGTCGCACCACGCGGCCGCGTGAATGCCGCCGGTCTCGCGCATCAGCGTCTGGTGGGCCGGCAACGCGCGCGCGGCGCGTTCGATCGCTGCCGCGCCGATACCGGCGGCCGTGCCGGCGGCGGCGATGCGCGGCGGGTGCAGGTCGAGCTGCGCGATGCTTTCGATCCCGCATACGCCGCAGCCGGTGCGGCCGGCCAGCGCACGCCGGTGCGCCTTCATCGCCATGAACGCCTGCTGCGACACGGTCAGCCGCACTTCGGCGCTGCCGGCCCGGCATTCGCTTTCGATGTCGAAAACGTCCGATGCGCGCTCGACGATGCCTTCGCTCAGCGCGAAGCCGAGGCCGAACACGTCGAGGTCGATCGGGGTGGCCATCATGACCGTGTGCGCAATGTCGTTGAACACGAGTGCAACCGGCGTTTCGTCGACGACGCGATCGACGGTGTCGCGCGCTTCGCCGGCACGGTGACGCGTGACCTGACACGCGGTGCTGCCGGTCGGATCGTCGCGGCGGATGCAGGACTCCATGCGGTGTTCTCCAGGCGGATCGGCCGGCGCGCCGGCCGGGTCGGGCGGGTACGCCGGACCAGGGGAATCGGGATGCTGCCCGGCGGGCGCGGCCGAGAGGGCGCGCCGTCGCCTCGGGCAGGCGTTTCATGGGATGTTAAGGGGGATGACAGGCGCACCGGATGCACAGCGCCGCCACGCGGAAAGCAGTACAGCTGACCATCCCGCCGGCACGAAATGTGTTTTCCGTGCACACATCTTCGGCGGCGTAAGCAGCACAGTTTCAACGCACGTTCGAACGATTGCGAGTATCGTTGCAAACGCGATATCGTCATTCACGCTTCGATGCCATGCGAGCGACCGTTTGTCTTCGCATGTGTTGTCGCCAAGCCGTCGCGCGATTTCCTGCTTCGAGCGTACGTCCTCACAACCACGAGCAAATTACGGTCATGGAAATCTTCGATGCGTTCCATCTCGCCCGCTTGCAATTCGCGTTCACGGTGTCGTTCCACATCGTGTTTCCCGCGATCAGCATCGGTATGGCGAGCTTCCTGGCAGTGCTGGAATGGCGCTACCTCGTCACCGGCGATGCCGCCTACAAATCCATGTTCCAGTTCTGGTCGAAGATCTTCGCGATCGGCTTCGGGATGGGCGTGGTCTCCGGCGTCGTGATGGCGTACGAGTTCGGCACCAACTGGGCCGGCTTCTCGCGCGTGGCGGGCAACATCACGGGCCCGCTCCTCACGTATGAAGTGTTGACGGCGTTCTTCCTCGAAGCCGGCTTCCTCGGCGTGATGCTGTTCGGCTGGCAGCGCGTGAGCCCGCGCGCGCACTTCTTCGCGACGCTGATGGTCGCGGTCGGCACGCTGATCTCGACGTTCTGGATCCTCGCGTCGAACAGCTTCATGCAGACGCCGCAAGGCTACAAGATCGAGAACGGCCTCGTCGTGCCGGTCGACTGGTTCAAGATCGTCTTCAACCCGTCGTTCCCGTTCCGGCTCGTGCACATGACGATCGCGGCGTTCATCGTCGCGGGCTTCATCGTCGCCGCGTGCGGCGCGTGGCACCTGCTGAAGGGGCGCCGCGACGAGCCGGTGAAGCGCAGCTTCTCGATGGCGCTGTGGATGCTGCTGGTGCTGGCGCCGATCCAGATCGTCGTCGGCGATGCGCACGGGCTGAACACGCGCGAATACCAGCCGGCGAAGATCGCGGCGATCGAGGGGCTGTGGGAAACGGAGAAGGGCGGCACCGCGCTGAACCTCGTCGGGTTGCCCGACATGCAGGCCGAAACCACGCGCTATGCGATCCAGGTGCCGCACCTCGGCAGCCTGATCCTCACGCACAGCTGGGACGGCGAGATTCGCGGGCTGAAGGAATTCCCGCCGCAGGACCGCCCGTATTCGCCGATCCTGTTCTGGACGTTCCGGATCATGGCGGGCCTCGGGATGCTGATGCTGCTCACCGCGCTGCTCGGGCTGCTGCTGAGAAAGGGCGGGCGCCTGTATGAAACGCGCTGGTTCCAGTGGTTCGTGGTGGCGATGGGGCCGTCGGGCATCGTCGCGCTGCTGGCCGGCTGGATCACCACCGAGGTCGGGCGGCAGCCCTGGACCGTGTACGGCGTGCTGCGCACCGTCGATTCGGTCTCCCCGCTCACCGCGCAGCAGGTCGGCGTGTCGCTGCTGGTCTTCGTGGTCGTGTATTTCCTGGTGTTCGGAACGGGTATCTATTACATGATGAAACTGATGAAGCGCGGGCCGGCTGCCCAGGCCGGGTATATCGAGCTGCACCGGCACCCGGGGCTGCGCAAGAGCGCGCTGTCCACGCCGCTGAACGTCACCGAAGCGGAGTAAGCCATGCAAATCGATCTTCCTGTCGTGTGGGCCGCGATCATCGGCCTCGGCGTATTCATCTACGTGATGCTGGACGGCTTCGATCTCGGCATCGGGCTGCTGTTTCCGTTCTTCGATGCGAAGGCCGAGCGCCAGGTGATGCTCGACACCGTCGCGCCGGTTTGGGACGGCAACGAGACGTTCCTGGTGCTCGGCGGCGCGGGGCTCTACGGCGCGTTCCCGGTCGTGTATTCGACGCTGCTGCCGGCGAACTACCTGCCGCTGGTGCTGATGCTGGTCGGGCTGATCTTCCGCGGGGCGGCGTTCGAGCTGCGCGCGAAGGCCACGCGCACGCAACACATGTGGGATCTCGCGTTCATCGGCGGCTCGGCGCTTGCCGCGTTCTGCCAGGGGATCGTGCTCGGTTCGCTGCTGCAGGGCATCAAGGTCGAGAACAACCAGTTCGCGGGCGGCCCGTTCGACTGGCTGTCGCCGTTCAGCCTGCTGTGCGGGATCGGCGTGCTCGTCACGTATGCGACGCTCGGCTGCGGCTGGCTGATCCTGAAGGTCGACGGCGAGCTGCAGCGCAAGATGCGGCTCCTGATGAAGCCGCTCGCGGGTGTGCTGCTCGCCGTGATGGGCGTTGTCAGCCTGTGGACCGTGATCGGGCTGCCCGCCGTCGCGCATCGCTGGTTCGGCAGCGGCAACCTCGGCTGGTTCCTGCCGGTGCCGGTCCTCGTCGTCGCCTGCGTGTGGGGCATCTTCCACACGGTGAAGCGCGAGCACGAGGCCACGCCGTTCCTGCTGACGCTCGCGCTCGTGTTCCTCGGCTACACGGGGCTCGTGATCAGCATCTGGCCGAACATCGTGCCGCCGTCGCTGTCGATCTGGGACGCGTCATCGAGCCCGTCGAGCCAGAAGTTCGCGCTCGTCGGCACCGTGATCGTGTTGCCGATCATCCTCGTGTACAACGCGATGCAGTACCGCGTGTTCCGCGGCAAGGTGCGCGAGGGCGATATCGGTTATCACTGAGCGGCCATGGCTGAACGCCGCATGACGTGACGGGCATGGCAGGCGCGGGCGTATCATCACGCGCAGCGCATTGCCCGGCCCGGCATTCACCCGACAGCGGCCCGCCACGCGCGGGCCGTTGCGCATCAAGCGCCGGCGCGCCGTTCGATGCATTTCCTGGCAGTCGAGAAAACACCATGATCGTCCGACCACAACAAAACTGGCTCAGGATGCTGTTCGTCTGGAACGGCTCCGTGCTGCAATCGATCATTCCGCAGCTCGTGTTCATGGCGATCGTCAGCACGCTGGCGGTCTTCACGAACGGGCGCATCTTCGGCGAGAAGATTCCCCTCAACACTGCGCCGTTCACGCTGTTCGGGCTCGCGCTCGCGATCTTCCTCGGGTTCCGCAACAACGCGAGCTTCGAGCGCTTCAAGGAGGCGCGGCATCTGTGGGGCAACCTGCTGATCGCGGCGCGCACACTGACGTCGCAGTTCAATCGCTACCTGCCCGACAGCGTGAGCGACGCCGAGCGCAACCGGCTGGCCGACCTGCTGATCGCGCTCACGTATGCGCTCAAGCATCAGCTTCGCCATACCGATCCGACCGCGGACCTGCAGCGCATTCTCGGTACGCAGCGCACGGCCGAGCTTGGCGGCAAATGCTTCAAGCCGGTCGCGATCCTCGACGAGCTGCGCGGCGGTATCGTCCGCGCGCTGGGCCGTGCGCCCGGTAGCGATGCGACCTGCTGGATGTTCGAGACGCAGCTCGACGAGGTAGGCAAATCGGTCGGTGGTTGCGAACGCATCCTGTCGACGCCGATTCCGTTCTCGTACAGCGTGCTGCTGCATCGCACCGTGTATGCGTACTGCGTGCTGCTGCCGTTCGGTCTCGTCGATTCGACGGAGTTCTTCACGCCGCTGATCTGCGTGTTCATTTCATACACGCTGATCGCGCTCGAAGCGATCGCGAGCGAGGTGGCCGAGCCGTTCGGCCTCGCACCGAATGCGCTGGCGCTCGATGCAATGACGCGCACGATCGAACGGTCGGTGCTCGAACTGGGCGACCGTCCGATGCCGGAGGAATTCGTGCCGGCGTCGACTTACCAGATCACGTAAACGGCGGCGCGTCGCAGCGCTACTTCGATTTCGAGCCGGCGCCGGGCGGCAAGGTCGGGCAGGTCATGCGTTTCCTGGGGCGTCGTGGCGTCGTGAGCGTGTGGACGACGGGGAAACGATAGCCGGGGCGGGCAGGCGGGGCATCGGCGGGAGTGGACCAAGGGCCGTCGGCGTGGACGCTATCGCGCGTGACGGTGTCGAGTGTTCACGTATCGCCCACGAACGGTAGGGAGACTTCCGTGAGTATTGACGCGCTCGGGTAGACTCGTGTGCCCTTCAACGGAGTAGATGCAATGCAACTGCTGGATCACGTGTCAATCGGCGTGCCGGATATCGACCTGGCGCGCCCGTTCTACGATGCCATCATGGCTGCGCTGGGCGCAGCCAAGGTCTATGACAGGCCGACCGCGCTCGGCTATGGCGAACGTTGCAATGCGAACGACACCGCATCGACTTTTCTGGCGGTCTACCTGGATCCCGCTGAAATCGGCGCGAGCAAGCGGCACTGGTGCTTCAAGGCCGCGAGCCGCGAGCAGGTGGATGCGTTTTTCGAAGCTGGCCTGGCGACGGGCGGGCAGTCCGACGGCGAACCCGGCTTGCGGCCGCATTACCACGGCGACTACTACGGCGCGTTTCTCGTCGACCCGGCCGGCAATCGGGTCGAGGCGGTGTGCAACGCGTCCGTGCCGGTGCACGCATCTTGACGAAGGTGCGGTTCGCTCGACGCTCGCGCGCGTGACGCGATGAACGCCACGCGCCGGCCCGATGCCGACCCGCAGGCAAAGCGCGTTCGCATTCGCGTGCGCTTTGCCTGCGTCGCTCAATCGAAGTAATTCAACCCCATCGCACCCTTCACCTCGGCGAGCGTCGCGCCGGCCACGTCCCGTGCATGCAGCGTGCCGCGCTTGAGGATCGCCATCACTTCGGCCTTGTCGGCCTCGAATTCGCGGCGGCGCGCACGGATCGGCTCGATCAGCGCCTGCAGCCGCTCGTTCAGCATGCGCTTGACGACGCTGTCGCCGAGGCCGCCGCGACGGTAGTGGGCCTTCAACTCGTCGACCTTCTGCACGTCGGGCTCGAACGCATCGAGGAACGTGAACACGACGTTGCCCTCGACCTGGCCGGGGTCGCTCACGCGCAGGTGGTTCGGGTCCGTGTACATGTCCTTCACGGCTTGCGTGATCTCGTCCGGCGTCGAGCCGAGCGTGATCGCGTTGCCGAGCGACTTGCTCATCTTTGCCTTGCCGTCGATCCCCGGCAGCCGCGTGACCGCCGACAGCACGGCCTCGCATTCGACCAGCACCGGCTGCTCGACGGTCGCGTTGAAGCGGCGCACGAGTTCGTTGGTCTGCTCGATCATCGGCAGTTGATCGTCGCCGACCGGCACGTGCGTCGCCTTGAACGCGGTGATGTCGGCCGCCTGGCTCACCGGGTAGGTCAGGAAGCCGGCCGGGATGTCGCGCTCGAAACCGCGCAGGCGGATCTCTTCCTTGATGGTCGGATTGCGTTCGAGGCGCGCGACCGTGACGAGGTTCAGCAGGTATTGCGACAGCTCGGCGAGCTCGGGCACCTGGGACTGCACGACGATCGTCGAGATCGCCGGATCGATGCCGACCGCGAGATAGTCGAGTGCGACCTCGATCACGTTCTCGGTGACGCGCTGGCGGCGGCCCATGTTGTCGGTCAGTGCCTGCGTGTCGGCGAGCAGCAGGAACTGCTTCGCTTCGTGCTGCATCTGCACGCGGGCGCGCAGCGAGCCGATGTAGTGGCCGAGGTGCAGCGGGCCGGTCGTGCGGTCGCCGGTGAGGATGGTCGGTCGGGTCGGGTGGGTCATGTTGGTCGTTGCTCCGGGTTATCGAAGCCGCCAGCCATGGTGTCCGCGCAGAAACGCAAATGCCGCCATCGCTGGCGGCATCACGTTTGGGACATGCAAAAGGAAACGGGCCGCCTGGGTCAGGCGCGCCACCAGCAATGCACGTTCGGCGAGGCGGGTTTCGTTTTCATCGCGGCAGTATAGCGTAGTGGCCGGAAGACCGTGCGAGTGCGCGTCAGCGGATGACCGACTCCATCGCGAGGTACGCGGTTTCGGCCGACGGCCACAGCAGGTACAGCAGGCCTGCCATCAGCAGCAGCGCGCCGGCACGTGCCAGCGGCGTGCGGTCTTTCTCTCGCGGAGGGCGGGGGGGCTGCTTCGAGTTCTTCATGCTTCAGACTTGCCGGCGCGTAAAGCGCCGCTCCAACGGTTGCTGCAACGGGGTCGGGT
>NZ_SCNZ01000095.1:0-11275 GCF_005502655.1 Burkholderia sp. 4NA327C6
GGCGTTCAATCTCGATGACAGTCAATGCGCGGGTTTGAATCATTATCCGTGGGACCTTGTGCATCAAGAACAATCAAATGCGAATAATGATCCTTCGCAAAGTGATGTTTCTGTGGGCACGCCTTCAACGCCGCCAAAGCGCGGGTTGCTGAAACGTCTATTCGGAAAATGAACGTCCCTTTCGGATCGGGCCCGGAATTTAGATCGCAATGAAAACAATAAACCGAATGGCGGTATTGCCGTTGACGGTACTCGTGTCACTGGCTGCACATGCTCAGCAGGCCCCCACGCCTGCTGACCGCGCTGCTGCCGCGCGCGCGAACGCGGAACAGGACCGACAAGCGCAGCAGCAACGCGACGCCCAACAGCGCGAAGCCGAAGCGGCTTGATGCGACGGCACGCGGCATCAGTTGCGCGCAATGTTCCTGGTCAACGTCTCGACGGTCAGATTTTCGTCTCGCGGCCTGCCGACGCCTGCGTCGAACGGGTAGCCCGTCCGCTCGCCCGTTCGCCTATAGCCGCGGCGCAGGTAGAAGTCGATCAGTTCGTGGCGCACCGACACGACGACCATCACGGCCGTTCCGATCCCCCAGTGGCGAACCGCGAACTGCTCGGCCTCGTTCAGCAACGCCTTTCCGAGCCCACGATCCTGCATTGATGGTGCGACGGCCAATGTGCCGATATAGGCCACGTCTCCGGCTTTCCTGACTTCGATGCAGCCGGCGACGCCGCCGTCGATCTTGGCGACGAGCAGGACTGCGTCCGGTGCATGCAGCGTCGCGGCGAGCTGTGACGACGTAATGCGCGGGCCATCGATCAATGATGCTTCATGTGTCCATCCGGCGGCATCCGTCGTCGGGCGGTACGCAGCGTTGACCAGTTGGACGAGCGCGTCGACGTCCTGTTCGGTCGCTATCCGGTAGCTGGCGGCGTGCTTGATCGCGCCTGTCGGTTCGTCCATTGGAGCCCTCGGTGTTCGTTGCTGCGACTTGTTCTGCACGTCATGTCGTCCATGGATAGACGAACGATCGGCCGGCATCGGTATCGGTGCGACCGAGCAACCGGCAATCCACATTTCGCGTCGCGCTGACGCGTTCGCGCCAGGCCACCGGCACTATCTGCTGATGCGGTCCGTGCCGAACGGGCCGATCTCAACCCCTCCTACTTCCGACTCGTGCAGTCGCTCGGGACGGTCGGCACGACGGCGCAGCGGTTCCTGCGCGTGCTGATCGGCGTCGGCATGGGTGGGACTCGGATGCGTGGTCGCGGGCGTGGCCGCGATGACGCTGCCGTCACGGCAGCGCGGGCAGCCACGCACCTGACAGCGGTCACGAAACACGCCACGCATTGATCTCCGCTGTCACGCTGCGATCAGCTGCTTCCGCTCCCGCGCACCACACGCATCAAGCCGTCAACGTCACCGACAGGCTGCCGAGTTCGCCGAAGCGTACCGTCAGCGCATCGCCGAGCGGCACGTCGATCGCGCCCGCGTACGAACCGGTCGTCACGATCTGCCCGGCGCGCACGGCGTCGCCGCGCGACGCGAGGAAATTGACGAGCCATACCAGCGGCTTCAGCGGATCGCCGTCCGGATGGCGGCCGTCGATCGCGCGGTTCAGCGCGCCTTCGAACGTCAGCGCCAGCGTCTCGAGCGGCACGTTCAGCCCGTCGGGCACGACCGGGCCGACGCACAGCCCCTGATTGAATTGCCCGTCGGCCAGCAGCTCGAACTTCGATGCGCGCGTGGGTTCCGCGTAGCGGCAACCGAGCACTTCGAGCACGATGCGCACTTCGCGGATCGCGTCGCGCACGTCCTGTTCGTCGTAAGGCTGTTCGCGCGCAGGCAGGTCGCGATCGAGCACGAACGCGATTTCCGGTTCGATCCGCACGATCGGGCCGCCGACGACGCGGTACGGCGCGTCGGCCTCGCGGATCGTCGACGCGAAGATCGGCGCGAGGATCACGCGGTCGGGCGGCGGCAGCGCGCATTTCCAGCCGCCGACGGGTTCGCCGAGCAGGTCGGCCACGCGCTGCTGGATCGCGAGGGCGGTCTCGACGTTCTCGGGGCGCAGCGCATCGGGCAGCAGCGGGCCGGGCGAGCCGGCATGGCGGGCGGCGACGAGATGCTGGGCGGCGCCGTCCACGCGTTCGGTAGTCGTTGTCATGTCGGTTGAGCGAGTTGAAAGTGGGCCGGCAAATAAGGGCCGGACGAAAGTCGCACATTCGATGATAGCGCTTTCGGCACGATGACCGCTCGATCCCGCCGCTTCGGCTTCCGCGTCGGGCAGGTTGGCGACCTTGCCGCAAGCGAGCGGTATTGGCATCACGTCGCGGCGCTTTGCCGCACGGACGGTGTCCGGTCGACCTTGATCGCCATCAACATTCGAACCAGCCAACCGCCGATGATGGTGACAAGGCCGCGCGATCAGCCGCGCGGCAACTCACCCCAGCGAGGTTCGCATGTACAAGAAGATCATGGTGGCCGTCGACGGCAGCGCGTCGTCGAAGCAGGCGCTTGCCGAGGCAGTGAAGGTCGCGCTGGCAAGCGACGCACACGTCAGCGTCGTGTATGTGGTGGACAAGTCGGTGCTGTTCACTTACGCGGGCCGTTTCGATCCGCACGCACTGGTCGAGGAGATGCGCGATGACGGGCGCAAGGTGCTGCGCGAAGCCGAGCAGATCCTCGCGCGGGCCGGTGCGAAGGGCGAGGCAGAACTCGTCGAGACCGAAAGCATCGGCGAGGACATCGCGGAGCGCCTGCAGCGCTACGTGAAGGAAGGCGCGGTCGATCTCGCGGTGGTCGGCACGCATGGGCGGCGCGGGATCCGGCGCGTGCTGCTCGGCAGCGTCGCGGAGCGCTTCGTGCGCGGCTCGAAGTGCCCGGTGCTGCTGATTCGCAGTGACGATCACGACGCAGCGGCTACCGCCGCGGCTGCTTGACGCGGCGCGCGCGATGATTCGCCGCCAGTCCCGGATCGTCGTCGCGGCGATCGCGGTGTTCGTGTCGCTCGCGGGGATGATGGCCGTCGTGTCGGGGCTGCTGTTCGACAACACGATGGCGCTGCGCGGCGGCGCCATCGCGCTGGTGGTCGGCGTGGCCGGCTTCGTCGTGATGCTCAACCCGGGTGCGAAGGGCGAGGAGTGATGGAAGCGAGCGTGGCCGGCCTCGTCCGGTGAAGGTGCCGGACACGGCCGGCCGCCGCGCGCCCCGTGCCCCGCGACAGCCGCTGCAGCGCCAGGCATCCGCTTGCATGCCCGCTCGCGTCGCCGGCTATTCGCTTGCCGTACCCGGCGCCTTCGCGCCATCGCTGCCCGAGCGGGATCGCCAGCCGTTTCAATGTCTCCGCCAGGTCGGCGTTCTCCGGCTGCACCTGCCGCGCCTGCGCGAACGCCTCGCGCGCTTCATCCCGGCGCGCCAGCTTCCACAGCACTTCACCCTTGTGCGTCAGCCCGCTTGCATAGGCTTCGCGTGCATCCTTGTCGATGTCGCCGTCCTTCGCGAAGATCGCGATCGACCGGTCGAACCAAGTCAGCGCGTCGTCGTTGCGACCAAGGCGATACAGTGCCCAGCCCTTGCTGTCGAGCGCATACGCGTCGTCCGGCGATTTCGCGAGGCGCGCATCGATCATCGCCATCGCACGATCGATCTTCAGGCCGGCATTGACGAGGTCGTAACCGACCGTGTTCAACATGCGATCCGTGAAATTGCCCACCTCGAGCGCAGTGTCGATGCGGCCTTCGTCCCGTTCGGCAATCGCCAGCGCGACCATCTTGGCCGCGATCTGTTGCCGGAGTGCCCGGCCGAGATGCTGGCCGTCGGCGACCAGGCTGCCGAGGTACTGCGTGTAGAGATCGGGCACGCCCGGATTGCCGGCACTGTTGGCGATGTCCGCGGCAGGCCCTGCGCACCAGTCGGTGTCCGTGGGGATGCGCAATACCGTGGGGTGCAACCAGAGCTTGCGGTCCTCGTGCGATTGCGCGAAGACGGTATAGCCGTTGGCGTCGATCTGCCCGCAGGCCAGGTAGGCGCCCGTCACGTCGAGTACGTATGAGTAACGGCCGTAGGGTCGCCCCGTATCGATGTCGATCACGCGGAACGTTCCGCCCATGTCGCCTTCGCCGACGATGGGCTGAAGCGCCCACTCATGCTCGGGATGACGGGCGGGCAGGCGGATCCGCACCGTGCGTCCGGCGGCATCGGTCGTGCCGAACACGACGCTTTCGCCGCCTTTTTCATGAGGCGGCAGCCCCGCGATCACCTGCCCGGGCAGCAGCAGCCGGTAGCGCGCATTCGGCAGCGGCCGGTGCGTGACGGGGTCGCGCAGCACGAACCGGTGAACGTAAGCTCCGGTTCCGAACGACGCGGTCGGCGCGACGTAGGTGCGTGCGTAGGCGGCGGGCAGCGCGGTGCAGCTCAAGGCCGCGGCAACGAGCGCGGCGACAAGGCGGGATGTCATGGAATGGCGGTTCTTGTTGGTAAAGGCGTGATTGACCGACGGCCGGAAATGCATTGGACGACCCACGCGGCCTTTGATATCCGGCTGCGCATACCGAGACGGATGGCCGGATCGCCCAGCGCAATTCAACGCGGAACCCGCCCGTTGCAACGTGATGCGAGGAAGCAGCGAACGGAGGCCGCGGGAATGCAGTGCGGAGCATAGCAGGGCGCGTCGGGCGTCCTGCGTGTGAACGCGTATCTCGTCCTGAACCCTGCGCGCGACGTACCCGATCGCGCGCGCTTCTGTCAAACTCGCGGTCATGAAACCGCGCCTCGCCTCACCGCCTTCCTCCGATTCCACCCCTGCGCCCGCAGGCTTTCCCGATGCCGACGAACTGGCCGCGCTGCGTGCGTGGTACGCCGGCATGACCGTGCGTCAGGCTGTCGAGCGTTACTTGCCAGATCGGCTCGGCGAAGGGCGCTCGGCGCGCGGCGTGATCGGAGCCATTCGCCGCCGCCTCGTGCGCGTCGCGCGGCAGGTGGGCCGGCCCGATCTCGCGGAGCGGCTCGGTCATGCCGACGGTGAGCGTCTGCAGCAAGCGAAGGCGGCGGCCGAAGCGATCGGCCTGCTGCGTCATGCGCGTGCGCCGGTCCCGCAGATCAGCGACGACGTCGGCCTGTGGCTGCCCGCGCGTGCGGTCGTTGCGCTGCGTGCGCACGGGATCGCGACGCTCGCCGATCTCACGGTGCGGATTCCGCGCCGGCGCCAGTGGTGGCGTGCGATCGCGGGCCTCGGCGTGACCGGTGCGCGGCACATCGAGGCGTTTTTCGCCGCGCATCCGGCGCTGACGGAGCGGGCGCGTGCGCTGATCGCGGCGACGCCGCGCGG
The DNA here is from genome assembly GCF_005502655.1 of Burkholderia sp. 4NA327C6. NCBI lineage: Bacteria > Pseudomonadati > Pseudomonadota > Betaproteobacteria > Burkholderiales > Burkholderiaceae > Burkholderia > Burkholderia sp. 4NA327C6. The sequence continues at coordinate 5,328 of NZ_SCNZ01000095.1, forward strand.
CGCTATCGTGCCGTGGGAGCAACTGAAACTGCCGCACGAGGTCGACGGCTCGGCCGGCACCTTCCGCGCGCCGCGCGCAACCAGCACGCTCGATGCGGACAACGATTACGCGGCCGTACACGCGTGGCTGTCGCTGCACGAATCGGCCGCGACGCGGCGGGCGTACCGGAAGGAGGCCGAGCGGCTGATCCTGTGGGCGATCGTCGAGCGCGGCCGCGCGCTGTCGTCGCTGACGACCGAGGATGCGGTCGCGTATCGTGCATTCGTGCGGCGCCCGACGCCGCACGAGCGCTGGGTCGGGCCCGTGCGGCCGCGCGGTGCACCGGACTGGCGGCCGTTCTCGGGCGCGCTGTCCGCGCGCTCGGCTGCATACACGCTGTCGGTGCTTGGCGCACTGTTCCGCTGGCTGATCGAGCAGCGCTACCTGCTCGCGAATCCGTTCGCGGGCGTCAAGGTGCGCGATACGCGCGGCGCGACCGTACTCGATACGTCGCACGCGTTCACCGAAGGCGAGTGGCTGCTCGTGCGCACGATCGCCGACGGGCTCGAGTTCCGCAAGGCCACGCCGGCCGCGCCGCAGTCGGGCTGGACGCCGGCCGCCGCGCAGCGGCTGCGCTTCATTCTCGATTTCGGCTATGCGACCGGGCTGCGCGCGAGCGAGCTGGTCGGCGCGACGCTCGGCGACATCGAGACCGATGCGCACGGCGACGCGTGGCTGAAGGTGATCGGCAAGGGCAGCAAGGCCGCGCGCGTCGCGCTGCCGCCGCTCGCGCGCACGGGGCTCGACCGTTTCCTGGTCGCACGTCGGTTGCCGGTCACGCCGTCGCGCTGGCGGCCCGATACGCCGCTGATCCCGAGCCTCGCGGAAGACGGCGCGGCCGCGATCACGAGCGTGCGGCTGTGGAAGGTGATGCAGCGCTTCTTCGCGCAGACGGCCGATCAGGTCGAGGCCGACAACCCCGCGCTCGCGCAGAAGCTGCGGCAGGCAAGCCCGCACTGGATGCGCCATACGCATGCGACACACGCGTTGGCGCGCGGCGCGGAGTTGACGACCGTGCGTGACAACCTGCGCCATGCGTCGATCTCGACGACGTCGATCTACCTGCACGGTGACGACGTGAAGCGCGCGCGGCAGATGTCGAGCGCGTTCGCGGCCGACAAGTAGCCGTGTCGTGCCGTCGGCGCTGCGTCCGGAGAGAGGGCGCGGTTGCAATCGGCCGCGCGGCGCCACGTGTTGTTCAGTGGCCGCCGGCCGCTTGATCGCCGGCCGTCCCGTGTCGCTCCCCCGGCACGTCGGCGAAGCCCGTGTTTTGTGAGGCGCTATCGGATGGTTCGACGCACCGTCATGCAACTGCCAGCGATGTCGGGCGAGGGCGGGTGATCGAGATCGCACGTGCCTGAATGCGCGCGCCACCGACCAGGGCGACGCGCCGCAGCATTTCCCGAACCAGGCGGAACGGTCGGCGGCATGCCAGGGTCATAACCACTTTTCCGGGAGTAGCGAATGGCATCGAGCCAAGGCACCGTTGATTTCATCGTCGAGCAGATGGCGGCGGCCGGCACGGTATCGGCGCGCAAGATGTTCGGCGAATACGGCATCTATTGCGACGGCAAGATGGTCGCGCTCGTCTGCGACGATCGGTTGTTCGTCAAGCCGACGGCCGAAGGCCGCGCGTTTCTCGGCACGTGCGAAGAAGGCCCGCCGTATCCGGCCGCGAAGCCGCACCTCGTCATCGCGGGCGAGCGCTGGGACGATCGCGAATGGCTGTCGGCGCTGATCCGGATCACCGCCGCGCAGTTGCCGGTGCCGGTGAAGCGGCGCCGATAACGGCGCGTTCGGATGCCATGTTGCGCTGCGGCCAGGCGTATTCTGTGACACATGTGCGCGACCATCGCGCATCCGGCGGGAGCACAAGAATGAAGACATCCGGACATTCGCGCGGCACGTGGCTTGCTCGCCGCGCCCGGCGCGCGCTCGTCGCGGCCCTGTGCGCGGGCTGGAGCGCGCTGTCGTTCGGCGCAGACGATGCGGCGACACTGCTCGAGCGTTACCGCAGCCTCGGCCCGCAACTGAAGGACAACGCGTTTCATCGGCCGCTGGTCCTCGAATCGGCGGAAGCGTCGTCGTCGCTGAAGGGCGACATCTACGCTGTGGTCGACTATCCGTACGCGGTGGTGAGCGGCCAGCTCGACGATCCCGCGCAGGGTCCCGCGAACTGGTGCGCGGTGCTGATCCTGCACCTGAACACGAAGTATTGCCACGCGTCGACCGGCAGCAACGGCCCGGTGCTCGACGTGAACCTCGGCCGCAAGATCCAGCAGAAGCTGCCGGACACCTACCGCGTGCAGTTCCGCTATCGCGTGGCAACCGCGACGCCCGACTATTTCCAGGTCGACCTGACCGCCGACAGCGGCCCGATGGGTACGAAGGATTACCGGATCGCGCTGGAGGCCGTGCCGGTCGGCGCATCGCGCACGTTCCTGCATCTGACGTATTCGTATGGCTTCGGCACGGTCGGCCGGATGGCGATGAAGACCTACCTCGCGACCGTCGGCAGCGACAAGGTCGGCTTCACGACCGTCAGCGGCGGATCGGCCGCGCAGCCGCAGTACGTCGGCGGCGTGCGCGGGCTGCTGGAGCGCAACACGATGCGCTACTACCTCGCGATCGACACGTTTCTCGCGACGCTCGACAAGCCGCTCGACCAGCGCCTCGCGCGCTGGTTCGACGCGACCGAACAGTATCCGCAGCAACTGCACGAGGTCGAGCGCGGTGCGTATCTGCAGATGAAAGCGCAGGAGGTGCAGCGGCAGCAGGCGGCGCGGTAGGCGGTGGCTGCTGCCGCATGGCCGCTCAGGCGAGCAGCCCCGCGACCACATCGACGATCCGCTGCAACAGCGCTTCGTCGTAAGGCAGCCACGGCACCGCGCGCAGCGGCGACGGCGGCGGCTCGATCGCGGGTTCGACGGGTTCGCCGTCGCGCATCACGCGACCGGTCGCACAATGCACCGACCACGCGCCGACGCGCACATGGCGCTCGTCGAGCGTCACCCGGCCTTGCGCGATCGGTTCCGCGAACACGAGCGCGAGCACTTGCTTGCGATGCCGCGCCATCGTGCCGAGCGGCAGGTCGGACAACCGGTGCAGGCGCTGCTCGCGCTCGTTTCGCGCGGCGCGCTGGCGCACCGGATCCGCCAGCGTGTCGGCCGCGCGCGTCGCTTCATCGTCGAGCGCGAATGCGGCGACGCTGACGAGCAGGTCGACCGCACGCGCCACCTCCGAGAACACGACGGGATCGATTTCGCCGATCGGCGCGGCCATCCAGCGCCGCTCGCGCCTGCGTTCGACGTGCAGCCGGCCCGACGTGCCCTGGCCGTCCGTGCCGGGAAAGAGCCGCGCGGCGACGCTGAAGGTTGCGCGCACGTCGCCGAACTCGCGCGCGAGGCCGTCGTCGTACGCGCGGATCGACCAGCCTTCGCGGCGCGCGACGCCGATCAGCGGGCGGCTCGCGAGGACATGACCTTCGAACATCGCCGAATGACTGGTCGCGGTGTCTTCGTCGGCCGGCACGTAGAACTCGCGGAACGCCTGCCGAACGGGCTGCCGGATCGCACGGCCGACGATCGCGCGCTGCCACGCGAGCCGCTCGTCCGCATCGGCCAGCAACGGATGCCAGAGCCGGATCTCGCTGTCGGCGTCGAGCCCGCATACCGCGCCGGCCGCGTCGCGCAGCACGACCTTGCCCTTCGCGACGTCGGGCATGAACGAGACGGTCGCGCCGTCACGCGCGCGTGCCTGCCAGATCGTGCGGGTCGAGAACGCGGCGCCGGCCGGCGCATCGACGAGGCGCTCGCGCCATTCGGCATGGCCGAGCGTCATCGACTGCCAGAAACCCGCTTCCATGCAGGTGGCGAGCATCGTGAGCTGCTTCTTGTCGGGCTTCGCGTCGAGTGTCATGCGCAGCGCGGTGTGCGGCCGTTCGCCGAGCGCGCGTTCAGCCGGCTTCAGGTTACGCGCGAGCTTCTTCTGCACGCCCGCGTGACGCACGGTGGCCAGCGCATCGCGCAGCGCAAGCACGCTCTCGGGTGTCGGGATCGTCTCGACCGCATGGCCGAGCGCGATCGCGAGCGATTGCGACGGCGCGGTTTTCGCGGCGGTCGGCGCGACGCACACGCCGGTCAGCAGCGGCCCGATCAGCGGGGAGAGCCACGGTGCGTCGCGATAGGCCGCGACGCGTGCCGCGCGCGCGACGACCTGCGCGTCGTCGGTCGTGAACGCGCGATCGGCCTGATAGGGGACTTCACCCGCGTGAATCGCGGCGACGTGCCGCGCGGCTTCGGTCAGCGTGTCGCGCGCGAAGTCGACGTAAGCGGGCTCCTCCGCGAGCGTGGCGGCCGGATCGTCGGCGTTGAACCACAGCCGCTTCGGCGCGAAATAACCGTCGTTCGTCGCGGCCAGCGCGAGCAGCGCCGCCGGCCCGAGTTCGGGCAGCACGTCGAGCTCGCGCACGCGAAACGGGGAATCGGTATTCAACTGCGCATACGCATCGCGCAAGGCCGTGATGTCGCGCCGCCCGGCGAACGACTGGAGCGCATATTCCCCGTACACGGAGAGTCTTTGCAGGCCGTCGTTCTGCGGTTCGTCGAGGATGCGCGCGAGTTCGGCCTGCAGCGCGGGCGCGGGCAGCGCGTCGAGACACGACAGTTCCTGTAACGCGCGCTGCCATGCGCCGGCCGGAATGTCGCGGAACAGTTCGAGCGCGGCCTCGGCATCGACGAGCGGCGCGAGCTCGAGCGCATCGATCCGGGTGCGCAGCCAGCGCGCGAATTCGGCGCGCGGATCGTCGTACGCGTAGTCGTGCTGCGCGACGTGTTCCTCGGTGCGGCGCAGCGCCGGCCACACTGCGCCGAGCGTGTGCGCGTCGAGCGTCGACAGGTCGAGCGGCGCGCCGGTGAAGCGCGGGTGGTCGGCGGTGCCGGTCAGTCGAGCGACGAGCGGGTCCACGATGGGCGGCTGGACAGATTGGGTCATGATGTTCGGCGGCCCTCGCGTGGCGGCATCGGATCGTCTTGGGTGTGGTGTTTGGCGTCAGCGCGGGCGCAGCCGCTCGACCATCTCGTGGATGACGATATGGCGGATCGCGCGCAGCAGGTGCATTTCGCCGCCGAGCGTCGCTGTGTTACATCCCGACGGCGAAATTCAGGAAGAAACCGTGCGATCGACGAGTTTTTGGCGGGCGATAGGCGGAATTGTATGAAAAACCGTGTGATCGCACAGTTTTTGTTCCCGATTTGCCCGGCAACCTGTCCCGCCACGGAGTGCACTCGTCACCGCTGTCCTGCCGTTCCGTAAAGTCACGAACCTCCGTCCGGCGTCGCGGCGTGTGATTTGCCGGCATCGCGGCCCATTTCATAAGACGTACAGTTCCCCCGCAATGCGCGAATCGCGCCGAACTGTACTCTTGTTCGCGCGATCGATGTGTGTACTCGTCGCCAACTGTTCTGCTCTTAAGATTCCATCATCAAGTGCACAGTGCCGCAGATCCAGTCGTCCCGGAACCCTGTCGGCGCATCTTCAAGAGAGAGCCAGTGCGATGGAAAAGGCAAAACCGGAGGGAAGGATCAGGAATCACGACGGCCCGGTCGGCGGGCGAAACACGGGCGTGTCCGACGCAAACGGCAGCGCGGCACAGCTGCACAGCTGCACAGGCCGGCGGGAGGCACGCGATGAAACTCTATGAAAAACTCGCGGACGACATCGAGCGCCTGATCCGCCAGGGCGTGTACCGGCACGGCGACCGGATTCCGTCGGTGCGGCAGGCGAGCCAGCAGCACCGGATCAGCATCACGACCGTGCTGCACGCGTATCTGCTGCTGGAAAGCCGCGGGCTGCTCGAAAGCCGCCCGCAGTCGGGCTATTTCGTGAACCTGCGGCGCGACGACGGCCA
>NZ_SCNZ01000096.1:0-10742 GCF_005502655.1 Burkholderia sp. 4NA327C6
GTCTGGGGCTCGTCGTACCGCTCGCGCTCGGCATCATCTTCATGATCCTGTTCTCGACGTTCGGCTCGGTGCGCCAGGCGCTGCTCGTGCTGAGCAACATCCCGTTCGCCCTGGTGGGCGGCATCGTCGGGCTGTGGCTCACCGGCGAGTATCTGTCGGTACCGGCGGCCGTGGGGTTCATCGCGCTGCTCGGGATCGCCGTGCTCAACGGCGTCGTGCTTGTCAGCTATTTCAATCAGTTGAACGCGCAAGGATTCGACCTCATCGAATGCGTCAGGCAGGGCGCGCGACGCCGGCTGCGCCCGGTCCTGATGACGGCCTCGATCACCGCGTTCGGCTTGATTCCGCTGCTGTTCGCGACCGGCCCCGGCTCCGAGATCCAGCGCCCGCTCGCCATCGTCGTGATCGGTGGGCTGATCACCGCAACCGCGCTGACGCTCATCCTGCTGCCGCTGCTCTATCTACGCTTCGGACGGCCACAACCGACCGGGCTCGCCACGCCGGAGGTCCTCCATGACTGACTACTGCGTCAACCTGTTCGCGCCGCTCGCGGCCGAGGAACGGGTGCTCGACACGCTGCTGACCATCGGCGAGGCGGGCATATTTTCGAGCACGGCCGCGCACGCCCACGGGTTCGCGCACGGCAAGCTGAGCACTCGCGAACAGGTGAGCGGGCGCAGCAGCGCCGTGCTCGTCCAGGTACTGGTTGCCGCGGACGGGCTGACCGCACTGATCGATCAATTGCAGGAAGAACTCGCCCGCAGCCGCGTGCGCTATTGGGTCACGCCCGTGATCCGACAAGGAGAATTCAGATGAAGTGGCTCAGATGGGCGTTGCCGTCGGCAGCGCTCGCGGCGGTGTCCGTGGGCGTCGTCCACGCCCAGTCGGTACCGACGCCGGTATTTCTGCCGACTGACGCGCAGGCCAGCGCGTGGATCGATGCCGACCTGTCTGTCGTGCGCGCACACAGCGTAGCGCAGGCAGCCGGTCACGGCGGTGCGGCCGTCGCGGCGTCGCCGTACGAGTGGACGACGCGCGTTCAAGGCCAGCGCCGGCGGTATCAGGACACCGGCGTCAATTCCGCCGAGTGGGCCGTCCAGCTCGAACGCACCATCCGCATCAACGGCAAGGCCGGACTCGACCGGCATCTGCGCGATGTCGAGGATCAGATCGGACGGGCCCGCGTCGCGGAAGCCCGGCACGAATCGGCGCGAGCGCTGGCCGACATGTGGTCCGCCGTGGTGGTCGCCGAACGCCAGCGAGCCCTGCTCGACGAACAGGTGAGCTTTGCCCGCGGCAACGTCGATGCCGTGAAGAAGCGCATGCGCGCCGGCGACGCATCGGCGCTCGACGTGAACGTGGCGCAAGCCGATCTCGGTGATGTGCAGCGCGAGGCCAGCGCCGCGGTCACGGCGCTGACCAATGCCCGAGCCGCGTTGCGGTCGCGCTTTCCGTCGGCGGCGCCGGAAGCGTCGCCGCTGCCCGAACCGCATCCCGCGTTGCTGACAGAGCCGGCCTGGCGCGAACGCGTGATCGGCGAATCCGAAACGGTCGAAGCCGCTCAGGGCGAGTATGAGAAATCGACGTTGACTGCGCGGCGCACCCGTGCCGACCGCGTGCCCGATCCGACCGTCGGCGTGTTCGCCGCGACCGAAGCGCGCCGCAACGAGAAGATCATCGGTCTGAGCGTGAGCATTCCGTTCTCGGGCACCTATCGCTCCGAACGCGCGCTGCAGGCCGGCAAGGAAGCGGACGCCGCGCATGCGTCGCTGCTACGCGCCAAGCTCGATGCCGATCTCGACGCAACGCAGACCTATTCGGAAGCGCAGGGCAGCCTCGAGCGCTGGCGCATTGCGCAGGATACCGCCCGGCTCGCCACCGAGAACGCGCGGCTGATGCAGCGCACCTACACGCTCGGCGAAGCGGATCTGCAGTCGCTGCTGTTTTCCCGGCGGCAGTCGCTGGACGCGTCGCGCGCCGCGATCGACGCTCAGGGGCAAGCCGTCCGCTGGGAAACGCGGCTGCTGATCGACGCACACCTGATCTGGGGGCTCTCCCGCAGTTGACCCCGCCGTGCGCGAACGCTCCCGTCCACACACGTTGAAGTCGTCTGCGGCCGGTCCCACGCGCCATGCCGGTCCTTGGTGCGCCGGCTGCCCCTTTTGCCCGGCCGGTGGCCGGGCTTTTTTTCCTCGAGGTGTCGTCTCGCGTCGCGACAGAACAACCGGGGCGCGGCACCGGCAGAGCCAGCCCCGCCTGTTATCGGGCCGGAACTCAGTGGTGATGCCCCTCGGGCTCGACCATCCTGAACGGCAGGGTTTGTGTATCAACCCGGCTCGACAGCCGCAGTTCGGCGTCGAATTCATGCGGCTCCGCCGGCGCGACGGTGCTTTCGAAACGGGTGCGCGCCGCATCCGACGGAACGAGCGGCAGTCGCTCGATCTGCCCACCCGGACGCGCAATCTCGACCACGGCCTCCAGGTCGCGGGCCGGTTCGCGCACGCTCAGGCGCATGCGCTCGCCGTCGACCGTGTCGACGATTTCCAGCAGGCCCGATGCGATCGAGCAGTCGAAGCGGAACGGCTCTGGCGCATGATGATGCGCGTCCGCATCGGCATGCACGGTCGCAGGCTGTGCGCCGCTGGTGTCGAACTGCACGGTGGCGGCGTCGAGCGACGGCAAATGGTCGTGCAGCGTGTTCTGCAACGCCAGCGTGATGCCGTTGGCCTGCGCGACCGGCAGCGCCGGATCGACCGCGATGGTGAGTTCCGCACGCAGCCGGTGCCCCAGCCAGCGCGCCTTGACGTCGACGACGCGTGCGACACCCGGCACATGGGCGATCGAATGGCGAATGTCCTCGAGTACGTCCGGGCCGATGCCGTCGAGGCTGCGGGTGATCACGGCGCGCGCGGACTGCCAGACAATGCCGAAAATGGCGATCGTGATCAGCAGGCCGATGATCGGATCGGCCAGCGGGAAGCCGGCCCACACGCCGATCGCGCCGACCACCACCGCGAGGCTCGTCAGGCCGTCGGTCCGGGCGTGATAACCGTCCGCAATCAACGCCGCGCTATTCATTGCCCGACCGACGCGAATCCGGAACACGGCAACCACCTCGTTGCCGACGAAACCGATCACGCCCGCCACTGCGACCGCCGCCAGTTGCGTGATGGGTTGCGGATGGATCAGACGGTCGATCGCCTCGTAACCCGCCACGAGCGCGCTGATCAGGATGATCACGACGATCAGCATCCCGGCGATGTCTTCGACCCGCCCCAGACCATAGTTGAACGTCGCGGTCGGCTTGCGGCGCACGAGCACGAATGCGATCCACAACGGAATCGCGGTGGTGGCGTCGCCGACGTTATGAATGGTGTCGGCCAGCAGCGCGACGCTGCCCGACGTGAAGACCACGATCAACTGGAGGATCGATGTGATCGCGAGGATCACGAACGACCACTTGATGGCCCAGATACCGCGCTCGGACGTGGACAGGCTCGGATCGACCACCCCGTGCGTATGCCCGTGCGGCCCCGCACCGCGTGCGTGCCCGTGCGCGCCGTGCCCATGATTGCCCTCGTCGCCGCCAAAGCCGAACCACTCCCTGACCTTCGTCCACATGATGACCTCCCGGTTACCCCGATTCACGATGCATCGGCGTCGCGGCATCGCATGCGCCCCGACGAAACGCCTTTATATGCTTATAACCTATCCTCCTGGAGGGGATGTTACACTACGCGCGCTTCGTTCGGCGCGCCGATGCTTCGCCGCTGCTGTTGCGTCTCGCAATGATTAAACCCGCTCGGTTACCCAAGGATGACTCTCGACGATCCGGTGAAGGTGCTCGCCTGGCTGCAGCGCCGCCCTTCGGCCAGCGAACTGCGCTCGGCCTTTCCCGCCGAATGGGACAGCATGGAACGCGAACTGGAAGGCGCGCTGCAGACGCGCGACCCGAGCCGCCTGCATCGCCTGCTGAACGCGGAGGCGCCGTCGGCCAAGCGCCGCGTGCGCGGTACACCCGGCCGTAAGGAGAAGCAGGCACTCGCTCGCACCGCGGTTCGCCAGCAGATGGCGCGCGTCGCCCTCCAGCGTTATGCAACGGCGCTCGCCACCAGCCGTACGTCGGGCAAGATCCGATTCAACCTGTTCAACGGCTGGCTCACGCAGCGCCTGCTGTTCCGGCGCGGCCTCGAGCGCAAGCCGGTTTCGATGACGTGGTTTCGGCTCCTCTGGCCGCTGGTCTGGCAGAAACGTTATCTGATGCCGCTCGTCGAACCCAGGGGAATCTACTGTTTCTATTCGAAGCAGTTCATCCGCCAGTTGAAAGAAATCATCGGGGGACGTGGCTGCCTCGAGGTCGGCGCGGGAGACGGAACCTTGACGCGGTTTCTGCAGGAGGCCGGCGTGCGAGCAACGGCGACCGACGATCACAGCTGGGCACACCGGATCGCGTACCCGGAATCCGTCATCCGGATGGACGCGCATACGGCTCTGCACGAATACCCGTCGGCCGTCGTGATCTGCTCGTGGCCGCCGGCCGGCAACGACTTCGAGCGCGAGATCTTGCGGAGCGACGACGTCGACATCTATCTGGCGATCGTCAGCGTCCATCGCGCGGCGAGCGGCAACTGGCGCGACTACGAACAGCAGACCCGTTTCACGCTGGAGCGGCGGCCGGATCTCGCGCGGTTGCTGCTGCCGCCCGAACTCGGCTGCGATGTGCTGATGTTCACGCGCCGGCCCGCTGCGGCCGCGTGACCGGATCGCCCGCCCCGCGGGTTTGTGCGGGCCACCCGCAATCTCGGAACGAAATCTTCTGGAGTTCAACGTGCTGGACGTCTTATCCAATCGAACCTATCGACACCTGTTCCTGGCGCAGGTCATCGCGCTCGTCGGTACGGGGCTCGCGACCGTGGCGCTCGGGTTGCTCGCCTATAACCTCGCTGGCGCGAATGCGGGCAGTGTTCTCGGCACGGCCCTCGCGATCAAGATGGTCGCGTACGTTCTGATCGCACCGGTCGTCGGTGCATTCGCCAACCGACTGCCGCGACGCGCGTTCCTCGTCGCGATGGATCTCGTGCGTGCGTTCGTCGCACTATCGCTGCCGTTCGTCACGCAGGCATGGCAGATCTATGTGCTGATCTTCCTGCTGCAATCGGCGTCCGCCGCCTTCACGCCGACGTTTCAGGCCACCATCCCGGACGTACTGCCCGACGAGAAGGACTACACACGCGCGCTGTCGCTTTCGCGCCTCGCGTACGACATGGAAAGCCTCGTCAGCCCGATGCTGGCGGCGGCCTTGCTCACCGTCATCGGGTTTCACTGGCTGTTCGGCGGCACCGTGATCGGCTTCCTCTGCTCGGCCGCGCTCGTGGTGTCGGTCCGGCTGCCCCAGTCGCGCGCGGTGCAGGTGGTCGGCAGCATCTATGCAAAAACCTTCCGCGGCATTTCGATCTACCTGCGCACACCGCGGCTGCTTGGCCTGCTCGGCTTGAATCTGGCCGCGGCGGCAGCAAGCTCGATGGTCATCGTGAACTCGGTCGTCTATGTCGAGGGCAAGCTTGGGCGCCCAAGTTCGGACGTTCCGTTCGCGCTCGCCGCATTCGGCTTCGGTTCGATGCTGATGGCCCTCATCCTGCCCAAGCTCCTGGACCAGCGCCCGGATCGCCCCGCGATGCTGCTCGGTGCGTGCATCATGGCCGTCGGGCTCGGCGCCGGCATGGTCATCTCGACACTCGGCGGGCACTACGAGTGGCACGCGTTTCTCGTCACGTGGTTCGTGATCGGTCTCGGCTATTCGATGACGCTGACACCGAGCGGTCGCCTGCTCCGCCGTTCGGCCAGCGCGGCCGACCGCCCGGCCGTCTTTGCCGCGCAGTTCTCGCTGTCGCACGTGTGCTGGCTGATCGCTTATCCCGTGGCCGGGTTTCTCGGCGCCAGGGCGGGCATGCCGTCGACCTTCGGCGTTCTCGGGTTGATGACGGTGCTTGGCATCGCGCTGGCCTGGTGGGTATGGCCTCGAATGGACCCGGACATCGTCGAGCATGAACACACGGGATCGGAGCACGATGCACATTTCGCTGAAGGCGAGCAGACCGGGCCCGGTACGCATCGGCATCCGTTCACGATCGACGGCAAGCATTCGAAGTGGCCCGACCGGCGGTCCTGAATACCCGTCACCGCCGCTGCCGGACTCCGGGAAGCAAGCCGTCGTAAAGTCAATTCGTAGAGTGACTGACACGTGAGCGGCATGCGCCACGTGGATACACTCACGACCTGGTCGCTCGTCGTGCTGATCCTCCCCACGGAGAATACGGCAATCGCTTCGATCTACAGCGCCTACGCACCGTTACCGCGTGGTCGATCCGCCCCCTCGCCGAGGAGCGCGAGCGCCGGCCGAGCGAGCCCTTCGAGCAGCAGGCGCTCCGGTCGCGTGCGCGCGAGCACGCGGATGCCGATGTGCACCCCGAGCAGCAAGCTCGCCAGGTCGTCGGCGGAACGGTCAGACGGAATATCCCCCGCTGCCTGGCCGGCGGCGATCTGATTCCGGAAGAACACCTGTACCCGATCCAGCACGCCGGCGATCATCGACCGGAATTCCGGATCGTGCGGCGCGACCTCGAGCGCCGAATTGACGAGAAGGCACCCTTTTCGATCCTCGTCGTCGACCGAACGGTCGATGATCTCGCGAAAGAAGCCTTTGATGATTTCGCGAGGCGGCAGCGTTGCCTCGAGCCGCGATTGCCGGTCGCCGAAACTGCGCTCGACATAGTGCGAAAGCGCGCGCCGAAACAGCGTGCGCTTGTCGCCGAACGCGTTGTAGAGGCTCGCGCCCGTGATGCCCATGTCCTGCGCGAGATCGCGTACCGACGTCGCCTCGTAACCGTGGATCCAGAAGCGGTAGACCGCGGCGTCGAGCGCGGCCGATTCGTCGAATTCCCGGGGGCGGGCCATGGTCGTATTCCTCCTTTCCGGGCGCTCGCAATGCCCCGCATTGCAATGCACGGGGTACCGCGATATTCTAGATCGCTCGATCTAAAATTGCTTGCCACGACATGGCGGCATGTCGGCGGAGCATCCGGCGCCGGCACCTGGGTCGCAATCGGCCGCCGGCCGGCGTGGCCGATCGAGATTGCTGCGCCGCGCGGTTTCGTTACGGCAGGCGCGCACGGTATCCGGCCGATGCATCGGCCCGGGCGGAACGTCGAATCGGACAAGGAACCGCGGCATGGGCATCGGAAATGGGCGAATGGCGATCACGAATGGATCGAACGGCGTCGAGCGCAGGCTCACCGGCTGGCCTGAAGCGCTAGCGCGCGCAACGCGACGCGCCGGCGCCGGCGCCGGCGTTCGGAGCGTGACGCGGCCGCCGCAACTCGGCTTGGCGCGATAGATCCGGAGGCCCGATCTTGCATTCTGTGGAATCGCGCCTGAGAGCGCTATTCGTCAGCGGCCTCGCCGGCAATGCGTCGGATTACCGGTCGTTCCTCTCGGAGCTGACCCGCCACGTGCGCGGCTTTCTGCGCAAGCGGATTCCGCAGTTCGACGCGGATATCGAAGATCTCGTGCAGGAGATCCTGCTTGCCGTCCATAATGCACGTCACACCTATCGCGCGGACGAACCGCTGACCGCATGGGTGCATGCGATCGCGCGCTACAAGCTGATGGATTTCTTCCGCACGCGCGCGCGTCGCGAAGCGTTGCACGATCCGCTCGACGATCACACGGATATCTTCTCCGAACCCGACGACGACGCGTCCGACGCGCATCGCGACATCGGCCGGCTACTCGATCATCTGCCCGACAAACAGCGGCTGTCGATCCTGCATGTGAAACTGCAGGGCTTGTCGGTCGCCGAGGCGGCACAGTTGATCGGCGCATCCGAATCCGTCGTCAAGGTCAGCATCCACCGGGGATTGAAGGCGCTCGCGGCGCGCGTGCGAGGAGTGATATGAAAACGGACGATTTCATCGACATGCTGGCGGCGGGTGTCACTCCCGTCGACCGCGGCGTCCCGGCCAGGCGTCTGGGCGGCGCGCTGGCCATCGCTGCGGTGGGCGCCGTGCTGCTGATGACGATCGCGTTCGGCGTGCGCCCCGATCTGTCGGCCGTGATGCGCACGCCGCTCTTCTGGGCGAAGCTCGCTTTTCCGGCTTGCGTGGCGGCAGGCGCGATCGTGGCGGCCGTGCGGCTTGCCCGTCCAGGCACGGCCGTCGGCGCCGGCTGGCCGATCGTCGGCGCCGGTGTCGTGGCGGTATGGATCGCGGGCCTCTACGCGGTCGCGACGGCCGGATCAGGCGACCGGCTCGCAGTCGTGCTCGGTCAGACGTGGCGCGTGTGCCCGTTCAACATCGTGTTTCTGTCGGTGCCCGGTTTCGTTGCGATGTTCGTCGCGATCCGGGGGCTGGCGCCGACTCGGCTGCGTACCGCGGGCGCCGCGGCGGGACTCGCCACGAGCGCGATCGCGACGATCGCCTATTGCTTCCACTGCCCGGAAATGAGCCCCGCGTTCTGGAGCGTCTGGTATCTGCTCGGGATGGCGTTGCCGGCTGTGCTCGGCGCGCTCGTCGCGCCAGTGTGGTTGCGCTGGTAGGCACGGCGCGTCACCAGCGCAGCCACAGCGGCGCGAGCGCCGCGCCCAGGGCCACCGTGAGCACGAGCGACAGCACGTACCAGACGCCCCAGAACGGAATCGACATCTCGGCGCAGTAGAGCGAATAGACGATGAGCGCCTGTGCACCCGCAAGGAGGCCGGCGCTCGCACCGGCAAGCATGAGGCGCGTCGGCGCGAGCTGCTTCATCGCGTGCAATGCGGCAGCGAGCGGCGGCAACGACAGCAGCACGACGTCCGCGACCGTGGTCCGCCATGTCGTTCCGAGTACCAGCTGCAGCCGATAGCCGTGCGGGGTTGCGATCAGGACGGCACTCGTGGCGAGCAGCATCGCGGCGACCGGCAGCGCGGTCGCGAGCCCGGCGGGGGAGAGATGCGCGCCGGGGCGCCCAAGGCGTTCGGCGAGCCGTGTCGCCGAGAAGACGACGGCGAGCGGAAACGCGAGCCGTGCCCAGAACATCGTTGTCAGGATCAGTTGCGGCATGTCGCTGCGGATGCCATACAACGCGATGAGAAGCGCGATGCTGCCGCCAAAGCCGATAACCAGCGCGCGGTACAGCCGCTGCGAAACCGCGCCGGGTTCGACCGGCGTCAGATCGGCTGCAAGACGGGTAACCAGATCTCGGGTTTTCATCGCCAAAGGGGCGGAGCGCGCGGGGCGTGCCGGTGCGGTCTGTTGCTGCGGCGCGGAAATCCGGCCGCCGTCGGTGCGTCGCGAAGCCGCCGGCTCAGTCGCGCGGCGAGCGGTCGCCGAGCAGATGATCGATCGAGAGGCGGCCTGGGCCCCACGCCGCGATGCCGAGGGCCATCGCGGCCCATGTCAGGTGGATCGGCCAGCCGTCCGGCACCGTCAGCTCGACGATGCAGGTCATCAGGAACAGGCCGGCCGCTGCGAAGCGCGTGCCGAAGCCGAGCACCAGGAGCACGGGGAACAGCACCTCGCCGAAGCCGGACAGGAACGCGAACACGGCTGGCGCGGGGAACGCGTATGGGCCGCCGGGCAGGTGCAACTGGAATTCGCTCGTGAACAATTCGATCGCGGTGTCGTTGAGTCGAAGGAAACCGTCCCACTTGAGGATGCCCGATTTCCAGAACGGCACCGCGAGCGCGAGCCGCAGCGCGAGTTGCGCGAGCCAGGGGCGGGCGAGCCACTGGACGCCGTGCCGCGCGCGGCCGACGAGCGATGCGAGCGCGTGCAGCGGCGAGTGTTCGGCAGTGTGCAGCTCGGACATGATGGTCAGGCTCCGGAATGGACAGCGGTGAACACGCCGGCTTCGATCATGCCGCGCAAGGCGGCCGGGAGATCGAAGGCGGGATGGTCCTCGAGGGCGATAGCGACGGCGTCGCCGAGCGACGCGCCGTCGATCAGGCTGATCAGGAACGCGGCGCCGCCGGGCGGGAGCCGGGAGACGATCACGTCGTACGCCGGGCGCGTGACGAGCGCGTCCTCGGCATCGCCGGAGCGCGGTGGCGTGACGGGGCCGTCGGCCCGGTTCATCGCGAAGATCGAGACGGCCGGATACGGCGAGCGCACGATGCGGGTGGCCGGATGCGGAACGAGACGCACCGCGGCCAGCGCATCCGGCGCAATCGCCGCGAATGCGTCGGCGGCGAGCGTTGGCAGATCGGCCGCGTGATACGCGTCGAGCCATGCCCGCTCGATACGAGCGGTGTCCGCGAGCCACGGCATCGAACGCGCGTAATCGTAGCTGGCGATGAAGTCCGGAAAGTCACGCCCGTATTCGAACAGCAACGGTGAGACGGGCAGCGTTTCGCGCACGTGAAAGCGTGCCATCGCGCGGAAGAACTCGACGCCGACGATGCGTTGCACGGACGGGTAAATCGCGGCGAGCGCGTCGATCAGGCTGACCGTCACGTTGTTGCGGTAGACGTCGTAGCGGCGGGCGACGCGCTTACCTCCGTAGGCGATCGCGTCGTTCGGCGCGCCGATCGCCGGATTCGTGAGGCCCGGCGCGAATGCGCACGCGTAATCCGGCGGGATCGCATCAGAGCGCATGATCGGCCTCCTCCGTCGGCGATGCGACGGGCTCGATCATGATCCGGCGAGCTTCGAGGGCCTGCGCGCGCAACACGGGCCAGCCGGGAAGCTGGCTGTCCCATTCGACGAGCG
>NZ_SCNZ01000097.1:0-10179 GCF_005502655.1 Burkholderia sp. 4NA327C6
GTGGCAGCCGGTAAGGCTGACCGCGATGCGGTGAACGTGTCGCAGTTGAAGTCGTCGGGCTTGATCGGCGACGACGGCAAGTCGCTGGCCGCGGTGACGTACGACAAGAACGCAGACGGTACGCCGAACTTCAAGTCGGCGACGCTGGCGGGCGTTGGCGGCACGACGCTGTCGAACGTTGCGGACGGCAAGGCTGACAAGGACGCGGTGAACGTGTCGCAACTGAAGTCGTCAGGCCTGATCGGTGAAGACGGCAAGTCTCGTGCTGCGGTGATGTATGACAAGAACGCGGACGGCACGCCGAACTACAAGTCGGCGACGCTGGCGGGCGACGGCGGTACGAAGCTGTCGAACGTGGCGGCTGGCAAGGCCGACCTGGACGCAGTGAACGTATCGCAGCTGAAGTCGTCGGGCCTGATCGGGGAGGACGGCAAGTCGATCGCCGCAGTGACGTACGACAACAATACGGACGGCACGGCGAACCGTGAATCGGTGACGCTCGCGGGCAAGTCGGGCACGAAGCTGACGAACGTGAAAGCGGCTGAACTGTCGGCCACGAGCACGGACGCAGTGAATGGCTCGCAATTGTTCGCGACGAACGAGAGCCTGGGCGATCTGAAGGACGCATTGAAGGATGGTGGCGTCATCGACGAAACGACCGGCGAATCGCTGGCGGTGGTGTACGACAGCACGTCGAAGGACAAGGTGACGCTGGCCGGCGGCAAGACGGGCACGACACTGTCGAACGTGAAGGCCGGTACGGCGGATCTTGACGCAGTGAACGTGTCGCAGCTGAAATCGTCGGGCCTGATCGGGGAGGACGGCAAGTCGATTGCCGCAGTGACCTACGACAAGAATGCTGACGGCACACCGAACTACAACTCGGTAACGCTGGGCGGCGGGAAGTCGACGGGCCCAGTGACGCTGTCGAATGTGGCCAAGGGCACGGCTGGCACGGATGCAGTGAACGTCGACCAGTTGAACGATCTGGAAGACTCGCTCCTCAATGGCTCGATCAAGCTCAAGTACATCAAGGTCAACTCGGAGGGGGGGCGCGAAGCAATTGCGAGCGTTCCCGAAAGTGTCGCAATCGGTGCGAACGCTTGGGCAACCAGGCCAGGCACGCTGGCCCTGGGATCAGGTTCGCGCGCGAACGGCCTCAACTCCGTTGCAATCGGCTCCAACTCGGTCGCCGACGACGACAACACCGTTGCGGTGGGCAACGTCGGTGAAGAGCGCCGTGTCGTTCACGTCGCAGCTGGTGTCGACGACACCGATGCCGTCAACGTGAAGCAACTGACCGAGGCGATGCATTCCGCGAATACGAAGCTCGACGCGAAGATGACGCGGATGGTGCGCGACGTCGAATCGAAGCCGGGCAGTTTTGTCGCGATCGAAGGGTTGGGTGCGGACGGCAGCATGCCGAACATCGCATCGATGAACGGTCGCGATCCGAAGATGGGCACGGCTGCCGCCATTGGCGTCGGGAGTGGCGCCAGCGGGATCAATTCGATCGCGGTTGGTCTGCAGGCGGTCTCGAATTCGGATCACTCGGTGGCGATCGGCAGCATTGCACAGACCGGGGTCGAGCAACCGTATGCGGTGGCGATCGGCAGCATGGTCACGACGAACGGCGCAGGCGCATTGGCGATCGGTTCCCGAGCAAGGGCCAATGCCGAAAACGCGGTAGCAGTCGGTAACAATAAGGTGACAGCTGTTGGCAAGAGCTCGATCGCGATAGGTGACGCCGCGACGACGAAGTCCGGCACCGTGAACAGCATCGCTATCGGTACGAACGCGACCGTGCAACAGAACGTCGTGGACGCCATCGCGCTCGGGGCGAACTCGCAGGCGCTGAGATCGAACAGCATCGCGCTGGGTGCCAACTCGATCGCGGACCGTGCGAATGCGTTGTCGATCGGCACGGCAGGCGCCGAACGGCAGATCATCCATGTCGCGAATGGCACGCAGAACACCGATGCGGTCAACCTCGGCCAGCTCAAAGGCCTGGCCAACGTGGTCGGCGGCGGTACGGGCTTCGACGCGAACGGCGACGTGACCGCACCGACGTACACGATCGACGGCAAGGAGTACCACAACGTCAACGACGCGCTGCAGGCTGCGGCGAAGAGTGGCAATGATGGCGGCAACGGCACGGATCCGAATGCGGTGGCCTATGACGGTGCGCAGAAGGACTCGGTGACGCTGGCCGGCCAGAACGGTACGACGCTGTCGAACGTGGCGGCGGGCAAGGCCGACATGGACGCAGTGAACGTTTCGCAGCTGAAGTCGTCGGGCCTGATCGGCGAGGACGGCAAGTCGGTCGCCGCGGTGACGTACGACAAGAACGCGGACGGCACGCCGAACTTCAAGTCCGCGACGCTGGCGGGTGAAGGCGGTACGAAGCTGGCGAACGTGGCGGCCGGTACGGCCGACATGGACGCGGTGAACGTGTCGCAGCTGAAGTCGTCGGGCCTGATCGGCGACGACGGCAAGTCGATTGCTGCGGTGACATACGACCGTAAGGCGGACGGCACGACGAACTACGGCTCGGTGTCGCTGGGCGGCGGGAAGTCGGCGGATCCGGTGACGCTGTCGAACGTGGCGAAGGGCAAGGCCGGGACGGACGCGGTGAACGTCGATCAACTGACGGATGCGATCCGCGACGTAGAAGGCGGCATGAACCCGCTGGCGGTCGCTTATGACACCGTGAGCAAAGACAAGGCGACGTTGGCTGGCCAGAGCGGTACGACGCTGTCGAACGTGAAGGCCGGTACGGCCGACATGGACGCGGTGAACGTATCGCAACTGAAGTCGTCGGGCCTGATTGGCGAGAACGGCAAGGCACTTGCAGCCGTGACCTACGACACGCGTGCCGACGGCACCACGAACTTCGCTTCGGTGACGTTCGGTGGCGTGAACGCCGGCGCTCCGGTCGCACTGCACAACGTTGCTGCCGGCACGGCATCGACGGACGCAGTCAACGTGTCGCAGTTGAAGGGCGTGACCGACATCATCGGCGGTGGTGCGGGCCTGGACGCGGACGGCAAGGTTACCGCGCCGGTCTATAACGTCGACGGCAAGGACTACGCGTCGGTCGGCGATGCCATCAAGGCGCTGGAGCAGCGTGAGGGCGGCACCGGCAACGGCACGAACCCGAACGCAGTCGTCTACGACAACTCCACCAAGGCCGCGGTGACGTTGGCGGGTGCGAACGGCACGGTGCTTCGTAACGTCGCGGATGGCTCGCTTGCCGAGGACAGCACCGAGGCCGTCAACGGCCGCCAGGTGAATTTCCTCGCGCAGAGCATCGCGGACAGTCTCGGCGGTGGCGCGAAGTTCGACCCGGTGACCGGTGACATCTCGGCGCCGACGTACGAACTGACCGCAGCGGATGGCTTCACGGATACGTACGACAACGTCGGCGATGCGTTCAAGCATATCGACGAGCGCGTGTCGACGCACACGACGCAGATCGAGACGCTGCAGAAGGGTGTCGCGAACGCGGTTCAGTACGACGACGCAACGCACGCCTCCGTCACGCTCGGTGGTGCAGGTGCGGCGCCCGTCACGCTGAAGAACGTTGCGGACGGTGTCGACGAGACCGATGGAGTCAACGTGCGGCAACTGCGCTCGGCTGGCCTGGTCGGAGAAGACGGCAAGCTGCAGTCGGCGGTCGTGTACGACAAGAACGCGGACGGCACGACGAACTACGGTTCGGTGACGCTCGGCGGCGCTGGTGCGGCGGCTCCGGTCGCGCTGCACAACGTGGCGGCCGGCAAGGTTGCGACGGACGCAGTGAACGTCAGCCAGCTGAGTGGCGTGACCGATGCGCTCGGCGGCGGTGCGAAGATCGACGAGGAGACCGGCAAGGTCGTCGCGCCGACCTACAACGTCGGTGGCGACAGCTTCCACAACGCCGGCGATGCACTGAACAACATCGACAACCGGGTCACGCAGATCCAGAACAACCTGGGTGAGGCCACGAAGCTGGTTGGCGCTGTTGCTTACGACAAGAACGGCGACGGCACCGTGAACTTCAACAAGGTGACGTTGGGCAACGGCTTGTCGTCGGGTCCGGTGGTGCTGACCAACGTCGCGGACGGCAAGAGCCAGTACGACGCCGTGAACTACGGTCAGTTGTCGAAGCTGGAAGGACGTGTCAACGATATCGACGACCGCCTGACCGTGGCGACCACGCCTGGCGACGGTAATGGCAACAACGGTGGTTCGAAGAACGCCAACGACCTGATCCAGGGCACGGGCGGCAGCGGCAAGGACAGTGCCGACGTCGTCGCCGCGAAACCGGGCAACGGCAATGGCAACATCGCCGTCGGCTCCGGCTCGCAGATCGTGGACGGCAAGAACAACGCCACGGCGATCGGTGCAGGTTCGAAGGTGTCGTCCGACGACGGTACGGCGTTGGGCCACGGTGCATCCGTATCGTCCGGCGCGACCAACTCGGTCGCACTGGGTAGCGGTTCGAAGGCAACCGAAGCCAACACCGTGTCGATCGGTTCGGACGGCCACGAGCGCCGGCTGGTCAATGTCGCGGATGCCGTGAACAAGACGGATGCCGTCAACAAGGGGCAGCTCGACCGGGCGATCGGCGGGATGCAAGGTCAGATCAACGACATGTCGCGCAATGCCTATTCGGGTATCGCGGCGGCCACGGCGTTGACGATGATTCCGGGCGTCGATCCGGGCAAGACCTTGTCGTTCGGTGTCGCAGGTGCGTCGTACAAGGGCTATCAGGCAGTCGCGATGGGCGGTGAAGCGCGCATCACGGAAAACCTGAAGATGCGTGCCGGCGTCGGCCTCAGCAGCGGCGGCAATACCTTCGGCGTGGGCGCGTCGTATCAGTGGTAAGGCGGTAACGCGGGCCGTTCGGCCCGCGTCATCACCACGATGCGTGGTCGAGCGGGCGCCGGTTGTCCGTCACGCCACGCATCGCGCCACACGACCGACTTCATTTCCATCCGTCAATTTCCAGGAGTCCGCCTCGAGCGGACCGAATCATCATGAAAACACCACAACACTTCGTCCGTCGGGGCCTGCTCGGCGCATTCGTCGTCCTGCTGAGCGCATGCACGACGCAGTCCGGCCCGACGTACACCGTCCGGGCGATCAAGGCACCGGATCAGTCCGGGCCGGTCTTCCGCGTGACCTGCGAGGGGCTTGTATCCAGCTCGAGCTCGTGTGAAGCGGCCGCGCGGAAGGTTTGTGCAGGCAAGCCGGTTACGCCGCTGCAGGCCGTCGATCGCGTGCGTCGCGGTGCCGCGATGGGCGACGCGCGCGAATTGACGTTCATGTGCGGCGTACCGCCTCAGGCGCGGGTCGAGCCTCCGGTCGCGCAACCGCAACCGGTCGTGCAAGCGCAGCCGGCTGCCCAGCCCATCGCGCAGCGTCAGGTGCTGCTGCAAGGCAGCGCGAACTTCGCGTTCGACAGCGCGGCGCTGACGCCGAGCGCCCGCCAGGCGCTCAATCGCTTTCTGGACGTGAATCGCGAGGCTCGATTTCGCCGTGTGACCGTCACGGGCTACACCGATTCGCAAGGTGCGCACGCCCATAACGTTCGACTGTCCGAGGCGCGCGCGCGCGCAGTGGCCACGTACCTGCGCACGGGCGGGCTGCAGGCGGAGCACTTCGCGACCGTCGGCAGGGGGGCGGCAGAGCCGGTCGCCAGCAATGCGACGGCCGAAGGACGTGCGCAGAACCGACGGGTCGAAATCGAACTCGAGACGGCATAACGCGCGGGATTGACGGCTCCGCGGTCACCGGTGGCGGTTGCCGTGGAGCGAAGATTGAAAATGTCCGAATGACTCCGGGGCATTTTGGACTGGTACAGGAAAGTAAAAATGGCAGGGCAGAAAGCAACGACGCGGCCGTCGCGGCCGACGATCGACACGATCAATGACAACGTCCCGCCGTACACCGGCGTGATTGCAAACGGCGGGCTGACCAACGACCCGCGCCCGACGGTGAGCGGTCGCGGCGACCCTGGCTCGACGATTCATCTTCTGGTGGACGGGGTCGCGGTCGGAACGGTGGTGGTCGGTGCCAACGGGACATGGAGTTTCGCGCTCACGCAGCCGCTGCGTGACGGCGAGTATCGCCTGACGGCGCGGGCGAGCAATGAAGTCGGCCTGAGCATTCCGTCGACGTCTTACGGCATTCAGGTGGACGTGACGCCGCCGTCGCAGCCGAAGATCGACGCGGCGACGCAAGGGGCACAGCCGACGCTGTCGGGCCACGCGGAAGCGTATTCGACGGTCTCGATTTACGACGGCACGACGCTGCTGGGTACGACGAAGACGGGTATCGACGGCACGTGGACGTTCCAGGTGACGTCGCCGCTGTCGAACGGCACGCATGCACTGACGGTGACGGCGATGGACCCGGCGGGCAATACGAGCGCGCGCTCGGACGCCTTCGACGTGACGGTGGGGCCGGTTGCGCCGCCGGTGCCGTTTGCGAAGGCGGTGCTCGACGACATGGGGCACGACAGCGGTAATTTCAATTTCGACCGACTGACGAACGACGGAACGGCGGGCCGGTTGTTGAGTGGTCACCTGACTGCGGCATTGGCGACCGGCGAGAAGGTGCAGGTGTCGACGGACGGTGGTCGCACGTGGTTCGATGCGCTGATGAAGTCGGACGGCACGTGGGTGGCGACCGATCCCAACACGCATACGGGCAACTGGACGATCCAGACGCGGGTGGTCAATAGCGATGGCGTGGCTGGCGAATCGAACGTTTACGACGTGATGCTCGACACGACGGCGCCCAACGCGCCGGACAGCCTCACGTTCGACGCGGCGACCGGTATCGTGCACGTCGGCATTTCGAAAACGGGCGTTGCCGCGGGCGAAGTGGTCCGGGTCATCGTCGGAAACTACACGATCGATCACACGCTGACCCAACAGGAAATAGCGTCCGGCAAGATCGACGTTCAGATCCCGAACGCCGTGCGAACGGCACTGGGCGCCGATTGGAACGGTGAGACCAGGGTCTCCGCCGCGGTGATCGATCTCGCCGGGAATTCGTCGGAGTGGAGGTGGGCCGAATGGCAAGCCCGCACCTACGAATTCAAGGAGAGAAAGTCCTTGAGAGTCATCGGCGACGTGCTGCATTACGATGGGCTCGATCTGACCGGAACGTTTAACTATAAGGGGCAAACGAGCAAGGGGGACAGCTATTCGGCCAACGCGGGCGATAACGTGCTTTCGTTTGCGGGTGGTATCAAGCTGAGCCTGAAGGGGTTCAGTGCGCATCGAATCGATTTCGATTTCAGGAATAACCCGATCAGTATGGGGGAGTCCCTTGTGCTGAATGCTTCCGTTACGTACTACGACACGAATGGAAAGGTCCTCGGTTCTCAGAAGCTGCTCGGGCATGCGTTGGCAAGCCACAGCTACGTCGCGCCGGACGGTAAGGAAATCGGTTCATTTATCGTGACGAGTGAAAAATCGGCGAGTTCATTTTCGGTCTACAACTCGACTTTCTTGTCCAATTTGACGTTCGACAAGGGCGGCGGCGGAGATAGCGGCATATGGCAGACCGGGGTCGAGCCGGTGCATGAAAATCAGATCGTCGTCGAACTGTCGGGCGCTTATCACGGCGGGGCCGGCAACGACGTCTTCAGCGTGGCCGATGTCAAATATTTCGACGGGGCCGGCGCAGGTGTCCATGGTGGGGCGGGCACGGACACGCTGAAACTCACGGGTGCCGGCCAGACGCTGGACATCTCGAAGCTGCTGAACGTCGGCGGCCACGACAAGATCACGTCGATCGAGGTCATCGATATCACCGGCACGGGCAACAACACGCTGAAGCTGTCGATGCGCGACGTGCTGGAACTCGGTCACGAGAACGTGTTCCGAAACGATGGTCACACGCAGTTGATGGTGAACGGCAACGCCGGCGATCGGGTCGAGTTGTCGGGCATGCCTGGCCTGACCAGCGGTGGTGGGTGGGCGAACAAGGGGACGGCTGCGATCAACGGCCAGGCCTATACGCTGTACGAGAACGCGGCGCTGCACGTCGAACTGCTCGTGCAGTCGGCCGTGTCGACCCAACTGACCTGATCCGCAAGCGCGGGGCGGAATCGCGTCGGACCAGGATGCGGTTCCGTCCCGCCGAACCGGTGCCAGCGGCCCGGTTTCTTCATTGTTTCTCTCTCCATGTGCAACCCGCAGCGAATGGCGGGCGGCGCATGTCTACGTCTTCGACACCCTCCTCCGGGGCATTGAACTGATACAGGAAAGTAAAAATGGCAGGGCAGAAAGCAACGACGCGACCGTCGCGTCCGACGATCGACACGATCATTGACAACGTCCCGCCGTACACCGGCGTGATTGCCAACGGCGGGCTGACCAACGACCCGCGCCCGACGGTGAGCGGTCGCGGCGACCCGGGCTCGACGATTCATCTTCTGGTGGACGGGGTCGCGGTCGGAACGGTGGTGGTCGGCGCCAACGGGGCATGGAGTTTCGCGCTCACGCAGCCGCTGCGCGACGGCGAGTATCGCCTGACGGCGCGGGCGAGCAATGAAGTCGGCATGAGCATTCCGTCGACGTCTTACGGCATTCAGGTGGACGTGACGCCGCCGTCGCAGCCGAAGATCGACGCGGCGACGCAAGGGGCGCAGCCGACGCTGTCGGGGCAGGCGGAAGCGTATTCGACGGTCTCGATCTACGACGGCACGACGCTGCTGGGTACGACGAAGACGGGTATCGACGGCACGTGGATGTTCCAGGTGACGTCGCCGATGTCGAACGGCACGCATGCACTGACGGTGACGGCGATGGACCCGGCGGGCAATACGAGCGCGCGTTCGGACGGTTTCGACTTGACGGTCGCGCCGCCGGTGCCGCTGGCGAAGGCCGTGCTCGACGACATGGGGCGCGATAGCGGGATTTTCAACTTCGACCGCGTGACGAATGACGGCACGGCGGGCCGGTTGTTGAGCGGCCACCTGACCGTGGCCTTGGCAGCCGGCGAGAAGGTGCAGGTGTCGACGGACGGCGGCCGCAGCTGGTTCGATGCACTGATGAAGTCGGATGGCACGTGGGTGGCGACTGATCCCAATACGCACACGAGCAACTGGACGATCCAGACACGTGTGGTGAGCGCGGCGGGGGGAACCGGTGAGATCCACTCGACGGATGTCGTCTTGAAACCATTCGTGTTGCCGCCAACCAGCCTCGCCATAGTGGGCGACGTTGTCGTGGTGAAATTCGATGGTTCGCAGGTTCAGGCAGGTTCGGAACTGGAAGTTAAATTTGGCACGCGTGTATTTGTGCGGACGTTGACCGCCGAGGAAATCGCAACCGGCACCGCGACGTATCCCTGGCCGAAGAACACCACAGCCATTCCGGCCGTGGCGATCATCGATTCGGCGGGCAATGCCTCTCAATATCGGACCTTGGCGTCGTTCGAGTTTCATGAGAATTTCGATACGCTGAAGTCGGTGCCTTTGTTCGAGGGGCAATCGTGTGAGCTGGCGTTTTTCACGCTGACCGGAATTCGGGACGCTGGTCACGATAAATGGAGTCAAGGGCTATATACAGGCAACGATTTCAAACTCGATCCGACCTACGGACTGTCGGCGCCTCCTTCGACGACGGCACTCGGGATTACGGGAAAAGTCAGGCTCGACCTGAAGGATGGCATCAGCGCGACACGATTTTCTTGCGACGTCGGGGATGTCACGACAACCGAGAGTTTGGTACTGCTCTTCCTCGATAGTGCCGGCAAGGTGATCTATAAGAGTAGTGCGATTACGATGTCTGGCGGGATTCGTCAGCATGTCGCAATCGACATGCCGAAAGGTCTGTCATTCACGTCGATCGAGTTCGATCAACAAGGCAATGTTCCGGTGCATAAATTGCTGACATGGGTGGACAATTTCTCGTTTTCCGCCCAAGCAGCGAGCCAGGTGTTCGATCGGCCGGCGTTGCAGGAGTTGGTCGGAGATACCGCGTACTACGGCGGCGCTGGCAACGACGTCTTCAGCGTGGCCGATGTCAAATATTTCGACGGGGCCGGCGCAGGTGTCCATGGCGGGGCGGGCACGGACACGCTGAAACTCACGGGTGCCGGCCAGACGCTGGACATCTCGAAGCTGCTGAACGTCGGCGGCCACGACAAGATCACGTCGATCGAGATCATCGATAT
>NZ_SCNZ01000098.1:0-9637 GCF_005502655.1 Burkholderia sp. 4NA327C6
CCGGAGCCCGGCGGCACGCCGCAGGATCACGCGCGGCTGCTCGAACTGCTGACTGCGCGGCTCGGCGCCGAGAACGTGCTCGTCCCGGCTCCCATGGCCGACTACCGTCCGGAGCCGGCGGCTCGATGGGTGCCGATGCGCGACGCGCCGAAGCCGGCACCGCTGCCGGCGGATCTGCCGCGCCCGGCCTGGTTGCTCGCCAAACCTGTGCCGCTGCTCACGCGCCAGCATCGACCGTTCTACGGCACGCCGCTGCGCATGGTGTCGCCCGGCGAGCGCATCGAAGGCGGCTGGCAGGATGGGCAGACCGTGACGCGCGACTACTTCGTTGCCGAGGACGGCCACGGCGTGTGCTACTGGATCTACAAGGAGCGGCCGACGGCCAGTGACGAAAGCGAAGCGCGCTTCTTCCTGCACGGCCTCTTCGGCTGATCGTCATGGACGCCGGCAGTTTCGGCGCCCTGCCCGCGTACGCGGAACTTCAGGTCGCCTCCGATTTCTCGTTCCTGCACGGTGCGTCGCGCGCGGAGGAGTACGTCGCGCGCGCGGCGCAGCTCGGCTACAGCGCGATCGCGATCACCGACGAATGCTCGCTCGCCGGCGTCGTGCGCGCGCACATCGAAGCGAAGGCGGCGAACATGCCGCTGATCATCGGCTCGCACTTTCGGCTGACGGCCGCCGACGGCTCGCCAGCGCTCGCCTTCACCGCGCTGGCGATGAATCGCGATGGTTACGGCAATCTCTGCGAATTCATTTCGCTCGGCCGCATGCGCGGTAAGAAGGGATCGTATCGGCTCGCGCCGCTCGACGTCGACCATCCCGAAGCACCATACGCACACCTGCGCGGCTTGCCAGATTGTCTGGCGATCCTGTCGCCTGACTTCCCCGCCAACGAGCAACGCCTCGACGCACAGGTCGACTGGTTCGCGCGCGTGTTCGGCGATCGCGCATGGGTCGCGTTGACACTGCACGCTCGCGCGATGGACGACATTCATCGCGGCGTGGTCGAGCGCGTCGCCGCGCGCCACGGCGTGCCGGTGGTGGCCACCAGCTGGCCGCTGATGCACGTGCGATCGCGCAAGCCGCTGCAGGACGTGTTGACGGGAATTCGCGTCGGCCGACCGGTAACGGAGTGCGGGTACGAGCTCGCGCCGAACGCGGAGCGTCACCTGCGATCGCGTCTGCGGCTCGCCAACCTCTATCCCGCCGGCGCGCTCGAGGAAACCGTGCGTGTTGCGCGGCGCTGCACGTTCTCGCTCGACGATCTGAAGTACGAGTATCCCGACGAACTGGTACCGGCCGGCACCGACCCGGCGACGTACCTGCGCGAGCAGACCTACATCGGCGCGCGGCGGCGCTTCCCGGATGGCATCCCGGTCGACGTCCAGGCGCAAATCGAACACGAGCTGCAGCTGATCGCCGACCTGAAGTACGAGGCGTATTTCCTGACCGTCTACGACATCGTGCAGTTCGCGCGCGAGCAAGGCATCTTGTGCCAGGGACGCGGCTCGGCTGCGAACTCGGCAGTCTGCTACTGCCTCGGCGTGACCGAGGTGGACCCGTCGCGACAATCGATGCTCTTCGAACGATTCATTTCTAAGGAACGCAACGAGCCACCCGATGTTGATGTGGACTTCGAGCATCAAAAGAGGGAAATCGTTATGCAGTACATCTACCGCAAGTACGGACGCGATCGCGCCGCGCTGACCGGAGCCGTCACCACGTATCGGCCACGCAGCGCATTGCGAGAGGCAGGGAAAGCGCTCGGCGTGGACCCAGCGATCGTCGACAAGGTGGCCAAGCAGCACCACTGGTTCGATTCGCGCGCGGATCTGCTGCAACGCTTCGCCGAGGCCGGCCTCGATCCCGAAGCGCCGTTGAACCAGCAGTGGGCCGCATTCGCCGCGCAGCTGCTGGGCTATCCACGGCACCTGTCGCAACATTCGGGCGGCTTCGTGATCAGCCGCGGCAAGCTCACGCGGCTCGTACCGGTCGAGAACGCCGCGATGGACGATCGCACGATCATCCAGTGGGACAAGGACGACATCGAGGCACTCGGCATCTTGAAGGTCGATTGCTTGGCGCTCGGAATGTTGTCCATGATACGCAGGGCGCTCGACGTGATTTCCGAAAAACGAGGCGAGACTTTCGAATTGCAGGACATCCCGGCCGAAGACAAGGCCACCTACGACATGCTCTGCGACGGCGACAGCATGGGCGTGTTTCAGGTCGAATCGCGCGCGCAGATGTCGATGCTGCCGCGCCTGCGGCCGCAGTGCTTCTACGACCTGGTGATCGAAGTGGCGATCGTCCGGCCGGGCCCGGTCCAAGGGGGCATGGTCCATCCATTCCTGCGCCGGCGTCAGGGGCTCGAACCCGTCACCTACCCTTCGCCCGACGTTGAGAAGGCGCTGAAGCGCACGCTCGGCGTGCCGATCTTCCAGGAGCAAGTCATGCAGGTGGCGATGCTGGCGGCCGGTTTCTCCGCCGGCGAGGCCGACCAGCTGCGTCGCGCGATGGCGGCCTGGAAACGCAAGGGCGGCTTGGAGCCGTATCACGAGCGCCTGGTCAGCGGCATGCTCGCGCGCGGCTACGATCACGAGTTCGCCGAGGCGATCTTCGCGCAGATCAAGGGTTTCGGCGACTACGGCTTCCCGGAAAGCCACGCGGCCAGCTTCGCCCTGCTCGTCTACTCGAGTGCGTGGCTGCGCCGGCACGAGCCGGCGGTATTCCTCGCCGCGCTGCTGAACAGCCAGCCGATGGGCTTCTACACGCCGTCGCAGCTGCTGCAGGACGCGCGCCGTCGCGGCGTTGAGGTGTTGCCCGTCGACGTGAATGTGAGCACGTGGGACTCCGCGATCGAAGGGCCAACCACATCGTCGCCCGTGCGGCTTGGTTTCTCGCTGCTGCGCGGCATGCGCGAAGACGTGGCCGGGCGCATCGAGCTCGCGCGGGCGGTGCGGCCGTTCGTCGACGTCGCGGATCTCGCGCGGCGTGCGCAGCTCGATCGGCACGACCTGCAGGTACTCGCGCGCGCGAATGCGCTGCGTTCGCTCGCTGGCGGCAACCGGCGTGCCGCGCTCTGGCTAGCGGCTGCTGCCGTGCCCGATCGGGATCTCCTGCGCGGCACCGAGCGCGACGACGCGGTGCCAGCGCTGCCGCAGGCGTCCGAAGGCAAAGAGATCGTGACCGACTACAACGCGATGGGTTTCACGCTCGGCCGTCACCCACTGGCGTTGCTGCGCGAACGCTTGGCGCTCGATCGGCTGCAGTCAGCCGAGCAGCTGGCGACGCTGCGCAGCGGGCAGCTCGCGCGTGCATGCGGACTGGTCACGGTACGGCAGCGGCCGGGCACGGCCAACGGCGTGCTGTTCATGACGCTCGAGGACGAGACGGGCCAGGTGAACGTGATCCTCTGGCCCGGTCTGTTGGAGAAGTTCCGGAAGGAAGCGCTCGGCGCCGCGCTGCTCGC
The DNA here is from genome assembly GCF_005502655.1 of Burkholderia sp. 4NA327C6. NCBI lineage: Bacteria > Pseudomonadati > Pseudomonadota > Betaproteobacteria > Burkholderiales > Burkholderiaceae > Burkholderia > Burkholderia sp. 4NA327C6. The sequence continues at coordinate 3,473 of NZ_SCNZ01000098.1, forward strand.
CGTCTACGGCGTGTGGCAGGCCGAGGGGAAGGTGCGGCACCTGATCGCGAGCAAGCTTGTCGACCGGAGCGACTTGCTCGGCGCGCTACCGACGACGGCGCGGGAGTTTTGTTAGGGACGACACCATCGAAGCCGAGCTACCGGAAGATTTACGCGAGCGTTTCGCCAATCCTACCCGCAAGCCATGCGGTGAAGGCAGTTTTCTCAAGAACGTTCTTGAACGCCCCTTCTGCTTCGACATACGACCCGACGGCGCCCCCAGACGCTGCATATTGGCGCACGAACTCGCTCCGCTCGTCCGACGACAGTCCGCGAATCGCGGTGGAGATCAGCTTCGACCTTGCATCTGCCGCAGCCTCTGCCTCATCGATCACTGCCTTCTGCGCCCGACGGGCGGACTCTTCAATCACCTCAACCGTCTCGATGTCTCCCCCGCCTTCGAATACCGTGCGCGCGTATCCGCCAGCATTCTTTTTAATCTTCTTGTTCCGAATCTGCTGCTCTACATACTGGGCCGTCTTCGTCGCCCGATCTGGATCATGCTGGATCCAATCGACAGCAAGTCGGCCCGAGATACCAAGCTTCACGAGTCGACGATAGGTTTCTGAATCGCGGATCGCGGCCTGCTCCTCACTATCACTCTCGTCGTACATCGACCGCTGCGGATTGTCCTCCACCAAGAAACGGATCTTGGCGACACGACGGTTCTGTCGTTCGTACTCCGGAGTGATCAATATATTCGATACCGTGTTTACTTCCTTCACCGCCTTTTTGATCACTTCCGAATTGAAGTGTTTGAACTCGTCGTATGTTGACGCCTCGGCACCGAGAAGCTTTCGCCAGATGTCGACCGATATCCAACCAGTCGACCCCGTGCGTTTGAATCGCAAACAGTTTTCATACAAAGCGAGCGCATACGCCCCACTGAACTGCTTTTGAACGTTGATGTTGATGAGCAGGTAGATTTCTGGGTTGGCGAGCTTGTTTGCGAGTGCGCTGCTGTACTCGTATGTGACGATTCCGTTCCGGATGTTCGCCGAGCTCAGAAGGGTCGTGACTCCCCACTCCTCGTCCCCAGCTGCATGCAAGATATCGAACTCAATCGGAGTGGTCGATATCTTCTTGAGCGCTTCCTTGAGTGCGCTCGTGTTCTTACTATCGAACCCCAGCATCTCGCTCATGATCCCAACGGGAATCTCATGAACCGATTTCTTCAACAGGTTGTCGTAGGCGTTCAGCAGTAGGACATTCGACAACTTCCGCCCAAGCAACCCGAGATCGCCACCGACATGCACCGTACCAACGTGCTTGCGAAGTTCGCTCGACGGCACACTGGCAATCAATGAGCTACCGGATTTTTGTTTTCCCACCGCCATACTGTCCTCATAGGTTGAGGAGCATTCTAGGGTGCAAAAGTCATGTTCGCAAGCTCTTGCGGATGACCTTTAAATTCTCCCCACAAAGCACGACCATTCCAGTGCCCCACAAACCATGACTTTTGCTCGATCATGACACCAACCCCATAAACCATGACCTATCGCGCAACGAGATGGCGTCCCCACATGTCATGACCTTTGCTTGGGCCGGAAGCTATCGGAAGCTCCTTGTTCGCCCCACAAACCATGACCTTTCGCGCCTTCCCCATAAACAATGACTTGCCGCGTCCCTGCCCCACAAACCATGACCTGTCATGACTTTCTGGCTGCAGGGGCCAGTTCTCCGGCCGTTGCCCCCCACAAACCATGACCTTTAGCTCTGATTTCAATGCACTGCACAGCGAGCTCTGCATGAATAGTGAGCAGCAGCCAGGATAGAACTGGCCGCCCGCGCCCCCCCATAAACCACGACCTCTCAGGCGACAACATTTGCTGCCAGAGCAAGCCCCATAAACCATGACCTGAAGCGACCGAAGCGGACGCATCGGCGCCCCATAAACCCTGACCTTTCCAATCGGGAAAGAAACTACTCAATGATTTCAAAGGCTTAGCATGAAGTGTGCGCCTACTGACTAGTCGACATCCCCCCACAAACCATGACCTTTGATGCGCGATAAGGCCGCCTATTCGATAGGCCCACCGAGCCGCCCCACAAATCATGACTTTTTGCCCCACAAAGTATGACCTGCGACCATTCGATTTCGTCTAGGTCTCGAAAATATCCTTTTATATTCAATCAGTTGAGGCGCTGTTTTAAGTTAAAATCGCGGTGCCCCACAAAATACGACCTCACCCCATAAACCACGACCGAGCCGCCCCACAGACCCTGACCTTTTACCCCATAAAGGATGACCGATCATCCGTGGAACGCTTGCTGGATAAGGGTCTCAGGAAGGCAAAGGTTTTAAAGGGGTTGTCTTTTAAAGGCAACCACAGGTGTTGTTTCTCTGTGAAATCTCATCACCCTCTCTCCAGAGATCACCTCGAACATCGTCGCCTCGACCCCAGCTTGTGTGGGACGGCCGTCGGAGACGGCCCGGACCACACGCGCCCCCTAGAGAATCACGTCTAGGATTGCCAGACGAAGCAATACGGAGGCGTGGCCCGCAAGCCGCAATTTTGCGCCGCGCAAAGCTCGGCGACATCGAGCGGCGTCCCAGCTTCGCTGCAACTTCCCGATCAAGCAAGCACTTCGGCGGGCGTTCCGTGCTGCGCAAATGCAGCGGACAGAATATCGAAGCAATGTCGCGCAGCGTTTCGGACGGCTGTTGAGGGGCTTTCAAGCGTCGCGCCGAGGAGCTCCGCCGCAGAATTGACGAACCAGGCTGGTTGGTGAAGCACCCTTCCAGGAAATGCCTTTTCCAAGGCATCGATATAGCGCTGTGCCGAGGCCTGTGCGTGCTTATTGGTTGTCCATGCAGACGGCAACGCAATTGCACCGGGCATAGCGGACATATCAAGCGCGACCGCCTCGAGATCTTCCTCCGAGGCGCGGAACGGCAACAACGTTAGGTGAGCTGCCGCGGCCATCTCCTTGTCAAAAGCAGGACGGTTGCCGCCGCCGTCGACGATGAGCCATCCATTTTTGGTGATTTGGCTCGCTGTCAGGATCTGGGCAAGGTGAGCGGCGTCCCGTCCATCGAGTACGCCGTACGGTCGCCCGTGTTCTTTTACGCGTCGATGCGGATCCGTCAGGACATATGCCGCAGGTTGCTTACGGAGAATGGCGCCGAGAGACATCAAATGCGACGTAGTGGTCTTCGTCGTACCACCCTTTTGACCACCGACATAAACGATATTGCTCATACTTTCCCCTTTTCGAGTACTTCGAGCATGATTTCCTGCGCGGACACCATTCGTCCGAGTTCCTGACTGCGTTTAGCGGCGGCTGCGACATAGCGCGCGTGCAGCGTTCGCGTAGGACGTAGTGTCAACGCCATCGTATCGATGACTTCTTTTGCCCCTCCCCTCTTCGCTACTTTCTTGGCAGCGGGTACTTGTTCACGAGCATCGGTGGATACCGACACCGGGAGCCCCCGAGCCGGCGCTGCAGGCGACGGTCCGCCGGGCGGCTCGTTGACGGGGGGTTGCACAAGAGGTGCTTCACTTGCAGTGCGCAAGCGAGACGCCAGATCGTCAACGCCTTTTGCTGGTTTCATAGTTTTACCCTTATAGCGCTATAGCTGTATGCAGTTGTAGAGCTACGCCGTCAGAGCATTAAAGCGTCATGAGGGCATAACGCCGTAGCGGCATGCCATCATAACATCACGAACCGCGCTTCAAATCGTTCGTTACCTGCTTCGCTGCGTAACGTCGCAAATTCGCGACGCTATGGCGTCATGGAGGTATGCCATCACACCATCACGACGTCATGAACTCCGTACCGCCGTAATGGCATGATGGTGTGGCACTATAGAGGTATAGCGCTAGAGCGCGACATCGCCACCAAGACCTCTCGGCGTGATGTTACAGAGGCATGACGGCATAGCGTCGTGCATTCGCGCCGTCATAACGTCATAGAATCATAGCGTCACACCATCATGAGGGTATAAAACTGTACCGCCGGGATGGCATGGTGGTATAGCGCTATAAAGGCGTGGCGCCATAGCTCAAGGCGCGCGGGCCCTCTCGACGTGAAGCTACAGCGTTATAACGGTACAACGCCGAGATTTCATACCATCATACCGTTATAGCATCACGCCATTACAAAATTATGAGGTTGTGCAGCCGTAATGGCACGATGGTGTGGCTCTATAGCGGCATAGCACTATAGCGCGGCGGCGGTACCGAGATCACTTACCGTGATGTTGCAGGGGTATGCCGTCATAACGTTATGAATTCATGCCGTTATGATGTTATGAGCCTGTACCGTTGCAGTGGCGTGATGGCGTGATGCTATAGAGGTATGGCGCCACAGACTGGGCTGCAATTGAGATTCAGTGGCATGATGCTGTAGTGCTGTAGTGCTGTAGTGCTGTAGTGCTGTAGTGCTGTAGTGCTGTAGTGCTGTAGTGGCGTAGTGGCGTAGTGGCGTAGCGCTGTAGAGGTATAGAGGTGCGGGGTATGGGGGCTAAGAACGGCCACTATAGCGGCATGGCGCTGCAGCGCTATGCTGTTATAGGGCTATAGTGGTGTAGTGGCGTAACGTCGTGATGTTATAACGGGTGCGATTCGCAATGGCGTGGCGTTATAGTGGCATGACATTACGAGGGTCGCGACGTCGGCAGGACAAAAGTTGCGAATAGGTTTCGGCTTGTATATGCTGTGGCATATGCTAACCCGATTGAAGGGAGGCGTCCTGATGCCAACCCATGACACCCGCCACGCGCGCCTGTTTCGCAACGGGCGCAGCCAGGCCGTGCGGATCCCGCGCGAATTCGAACTGCAGGTCTCGGAGGTCGCCATCCACCGGGAAGGCCGCCGCTTGATCATTGAGCCCGTGGAGGCCGCGCCCTTGCGTGAGCTGTTTGCCCAATGGACCCCGCTGGACGAGACCTTTCCGGACATCGAGGATCTTCCGCCTGAACCGGTCGACATCGAATGACGCTGTACCTGCTCGATACCAACATTCTGTCGAACGTGATCCGCGACCCGCGCGGCGCATGCGCCACCCGGATCGGAGAAACCCCGCCGGAGCAGGTGTGCACCTCGATCGTCGTCGCGGCGGAACTGCGGTTCGGCGTCTGGAAGCGTGGCTCGTCAGCGCTCGCGCAGCGCGTCGAGCAGCTGCTCGCAAGCCTGACCGTGTTGCCGCTGCAGCCCGACGCGGACCGCTGCTACGGGCGGTTGCGGGCCGAGCTCGAGAAGCAAGGCCAGCTGATCGGCGCCAACGACATGCTGATCGCCGCGCATGCGCTGGCCGTCGATGCCGTGCTGGTCACAGACAACACGGCTGAGTTCACCCGTGTCGCCGGGCTGCCGGTCGAAAACTGGCTGCGGCCGTCGACGTAACGTGGCGCCGGCGAAGGCGGCCGCACGCAGGATCTGTCGACGCGCGATCCGGCGGCTCAGAGCAGAATAGGAGGGGAAATGAACGGATTCGGCGGTGCTGCAATTTTTGCCTTTGCATTGACGGTCGGGTGCCTCGCGCTCGGCTGGAGCCAACCGGCGGTCGTAACGTTCGCCGCGTGCATTGTGTGTACGGCCTACGCGTCCCGGGGCGCGCAATGAGCGCCGCCTGACGGGCGGGCGCATGCGGTATCCCGATGGCCGTGCCGCGATACGTAGGCGCGGCGAAGGAGATGGCGAAGTGATAGCCCCAATGACGGCCGTCCAGCAGATGTTCCTTGAGTGGTGCATCGGCTACATGAAGTTCCGGATCGCCGACGCGATGTCGGTCGGTCTGATATCCCTCGAGGCCGAGCGCTACGATGCGCTGTGGACCATGCTGCAGAAGGGGCGGTACGGCTTCCTTGGTGACGACATGATCGAGATCGGCCGGCGCCTGTTTCCGGACGCGCCGAACGCACCGGAGGGTTCCGGGCTCGATGCCGGCTACGAGCACGTGTGTACGGCGCTCGACGACTGGTTGCCGAGCTTCGTCATCCCGCCGGGCCAGGTGTCGTTCCTGCCGGACCCTGAACTGCCGGACGGCGAGTCCGCTGCGTGAGCGGCCGGCGAGATAGAATCCACCGTGTGAATCCATAGGATCTCGCCAGTGAACCTGACAGCATGGCAGTTCAAGGAAGGCGGGTGGGGCAGGGGCGCGGCGGCCGGGGCGCTGCTGATC
>NZ_SCNZ01000099.1:0-9601 GCF_005502655.1 Burkholderia sp. 4NA327C6
GCCGATGCGCACTTTCCTCGATTCGCTCGATCTCGCCAAGGAGAAACTCATCCCCCATTGATGACTCGTTCTTTGTCGGCCCGACTACCTGTCAGATCAAGTCCCGGCTAATATACCTGAGGTTTCTTACTCGCGCACCAGCTCAGCGACCTTTCCATAGAGTGTTTCTCGATACGCGCGAGCATTTTCCGAGAAGTGGAGCCGTCGATGGCAGTTCGGGCAAACGGCGACCGCGTTCGTTGGCGTACCGATACCTCATAGAGGCTGACGCCCGCCTTGACGAGCTTGCTCGCAAACGTATGTCGGAGCGTGTGCAGGGTGACGCGCCCGCCGCGCTCCTTCACGAGAGCGGGATCATTGAGTCCGGCACGCTCGATCGCCTTCTTGATCGACTTTGTGCTGTAGCCTCGTTCGCTGCCCGTGCGATCCTCGAAGACGTAACGCTGCCCGGTCCGTCGTTCTTCCCACCGGCGACGAAGGATCGTTTCGAGTCGTGAGGTCATGTGCAGCACATCCTCGTTCCGCACCTTGCTCCGATAGAGACTGATCGTGCAAGCATCAAGGTTGATGGCTGACCACGGAATATTCGCGACCTCCGAGTAGCGACACCCCGTATCGAGCAGGAAAACCGTGATGTCGTAGTTATCCTTAACGTTTCGCGTCATTTCAGGTGTTCGCGTCTCTAACGGCTTTAAACCGTCTCTAAGCCGTTCCGGATCGAGCTCGCGCAATAACGCCGACTCGTCGTTAGAATCGAGATATCGAAGCCGATATGAAGTCCTAAGCTCTGGAAAGACGATGTCGCGACTCACTTTGAAGCCGAGCTTCGCCATCTCGTTAATGGTCGCACGGAGGAGTCCGACCTCGTGCTTGATCGTTGCAGGCTTGTCGCCTTCGGCCTTGCGTTTTGCGACGAGGAGCTCGAAATCGCGCGTAGTCAGTTCGTGCATCAGCGTATCGGGCGGCAGGCCGTAGCAGAGGAGCTTGGCCTTCGTTCGCGGATGAAGCTTGTAGCCGAGCGTCTTCCGAACTATCGAGCACATGTTCGTGTGATAGGCGGTTTCACTCCGAGCCCCTACATATTGCTCAAGCGCGTCCTTGAGAGTGATCGGCTGTGCGTCACCGAGATACTGCTCGGCGTGGGCCCGATTGCGCATTTCGCGTTCGACCTGAGCGGCCTTCGTCTTGTTCGGCGTCCCGGTGGAACCGAAGTACTTCTTGCCCTGAATCTGGAACTGGTAGTACCAGTTTTTGCTGTTGTTTCGACGGATGAGCGTCATGGTGTTGCTCCTTACGGAAAGTAATTGATGAGCAACACCATCCGGTCAGACACCGGGTATGACAACAGCTTTCGCCCATGTCAGTGCAAATTCTTTCATCGTGAAAGAAATGACCACGACCAACGAGGGCCATTGCCAGAACGTATCGATCGTCCACCGTAGATCAGCGGCCCCTTTATCAACTCAGAGAGTTCATTGATCTAATTCAATTGAATACTGGCGGTCTGGTCTTTGGTGATTCCGGGATGGATTGGGTGCTGGTCTCTGGTTCCTCGCAGATAAGACGCCGCTTTATCAACACAGAAAAACACTGATCTACATTCACTGATCACTGGCGCACTGGTCGAGTGCATGCGCCGGATCAGCAATTTGACAACCGGATGGCGTGTGCGCTAGTCTACGTGCGCTGATTCGAGAGTAGGCATGCGTGAGACATGCTGCGGACACAGACGCAGCATTGATTGAACCTTTCCGGCGATGGTTAACGTGCATCGTCATGGACTTCCATCTGGAAGTCAGCCCGGTAGGAGACTGACTGGGCGGTTAGGGGGTATAGACAATCGAACCAGCCTATAACGAATGATCTTCGGGGTCATTCGTTATAGGCTGGCCGGTGCGTCTGCCCACACTCTCTGTTGGTAGCCATTGGTCTAGTCCTTTTCATGGAGATGACTATGGTTACGAACACTTCCCCCGAGACCCATCAGCATCAGACTGGTGGGGACGTCTGCACACCACAAACCCTCCCTTACGGCGCTTCGGCAGCGGATCCTTCGATCTTGGTATTGAACGTTGGTGCGCTGAAGGTCGCGATCAATCGCTACGTCAAGAACAAGATCGCCCGCGGGGACTCTGTTGCTTGGTCGAATGCGACGTATAAATTCGAAAATCTGGAGCTTGCGCCCGACGACTTCATCGATGCGGTGCAGTCGGGGTTCGCCTTCTGTGCTTGGCTGAACGGCCCCCGCAAGTCGAAGAATTTCCAGTGCATGCAGGTGCTTGCGGTCGATATCGATTCCGGGTTGACGATCGAAGAAGTGCTCGCGCATCCGTTCTTTCAGAACTTCGGATGGTTCGTCTACACGACACCCAATCATCGTCCGGACGCGCCCCGGTTTCGGATTGTCTTCCTGATGGAGCGGCCCATCGATACCGAAAAACGGATGAAGTTGGCATATACCGGCGTCATCCGTATGTTCGCAGGTGACCGGTCGTGCACGGATGCGAGTCGGTTGTTCTATGGTTCAGAAGGTTGCGAGGTCCATCGCGTAGACCGTGTGCTTCCGATGGAGCAGGTCGAGTATGTGATCGAACTAGGCGAGAACGTAATTCACAACGACGGGCAGACGCTCTCTGACAATGACTTGGCAAATAGCAGGTCATCGGTAGTCCTTGACCGGAACGAGATGGTGAGGACGGAGGACGACGGAATCTATCTGCTTGATGAGTTGAAGTCGGGAACGCGCGTCTTTTGTCCTCGTCACCTGGACAAGCACGCAAGCGCGTTCGTCGTGACGTCGAGGGTCGGACAGAACGGAGTGTATTGCAGTGCCTGTGCACAAACCTTCTGGCCGAAGTGGAACCACCGCTCACATCTCCACGAGTATGATTTTTACTCGTTCGAAGATGGGTTGATTGAGATTGATTACGACGAGCAGCAGCATCCGTCCGAATGGCTTGATGCAGACGCTCCGGTTGAATACCGGGAAATGACCGATGAGAAGTTGGTGTTTGTTCGGGATGCGCGGCTTCTCGGCGAGGCTGGATTTCCGTCGTTCGTGGACGGCGTGAACTGTGTTCGGAGTCCAAAGGGAACTGGGAAGACCTTTCTGCTGGAACGGGCCGTAGAACAGTGGAAGGCGGAGGGGAAGTCTGTCCTGTTGATCGTACACCGTCAGGTTTTGGCGGAATCTCTGGCTGCCCGTCTCAAGATGCACTGTTATCTGAAGAAGCTGGAGAGCTACGAGGACCGCGATGAAGTGTTGAAGTACTGCGTGGTGTGTCTCGATAGCCTGTCACGCTATCTCAATCCAGTTCGGCACAAGTACGACGTTGTGGTGATTGACGAGACCGAACAGGTGTATTCGCACGTGTTGTCGGACACCCTCGCCGGGAACAAGCGGAAGTATTGTTTTAACCTATTGCATCTCTATATCCGCCGTGCGAGGCAAGTTGTACTGTGTGATGCCGACCTCGGATGGCTGACCTTCAATGTCACGGCTCCCACAACGAAAGCGGCACCGACTACACCGACGAAGATGGAGCTGGCGACCAAAATCTACAAGCGGATGCGGAGCGTCAAGGACGTGAGCCGGAAGGACACCATTGAAAAGTTCATCGCCGAGGTGAAACTGACGAAGGCCGGTGCAAGCACCTACTACCAGATGATCAAGGACAAGCACGAGCCAATGGGCAAGAAGTGATTTTCTCTGCTGGATCGTATCGTTCTATGAAAGGCTCCTGCGGGAGCCTTTTTGTTTTGCGGTCAAATTCTGAGTCGGATCGCTTGGTTGGATGCAATCGTGGAGCGGCAGTGATCAACCTATTGCGGACGGAGCGGTGTGGGATGCGCTTGGAGGCGAGTTGCCGGGGGGGGCTGCGAGTCAACCTGGAGAGACCGGGAAAGCCCGGATCACGCCACTGATTCCCGCAATGAGTCTATTTGAGATTGTCGCGGGGTCTTTTTGTTTTTTAAAATGTCAATGAAAACAGCTGGTTAGGGTAGATTCATCGATATTGTCTCTCCGAGTTCGTTGATTTATTCTCTTGGTGAGTCTGCTCGATGGGTTCGTGACGCGATGAGGGTCTTGCGTTTTCCTGTGCCGTGTGTAAAATCGGGTCCGTGTAACTTTCTGAGAGTGCCCCGATGGACACTGTTGTTCGGAAAAAAAGCCCGCGCGCGCCATCGATGCCGCTTACCGACGCTCTCGAGCGGACGGTGAAGCTGTACGAGAAGGAGGGGCGGCATGCCACCTCGGTCGACGTTGTGGCCCAAGGGCTGGGTTACAAGGACTCGAAGAACGGTCGTGCAGCTCAGGCGCTCGCCTCGCTGAGGTATTACGGGCTGGTCGAGCGGCCAAAGGAAGGGTATCTGGCCGTCAGTAAAGACTTCGAGTCCTATCAGTTTGCTCCCAGTGCAAGCATCAAGCGTGATCTGCTGATCAAGATGCTGACGACGCCCCCGGTATTCGCGGAACTGCTGGAGAAGTACGAGGCCCGTTTACCGTCGGATGCCACGATTAAATTCGACTTGATCCAGAAGGGATTTTCTTCAGGAACGGCTGACAACGTTGTTGCCCTGTTTCGGGAGTCTGTTGGCTTCGTTGGGTATTACGAATCATCGCCGGCTGCTGTTGACGGCGGGGATGAAGAGCAATCGGATGCTGTCGTGGCTGGCGACGTGGATTACGCGCAAACACCTCAGCAGCAGGTGGATAGTCGGGACGCATTGTCCGATCAGGTCGAGGTGCGTCGTCAATCTTTGGTGCGCGAGACAAGCGAAGAAATGGTTCGCATACCTGTCCGACTACCAAAGAACCGCCAGGCGTGGTTGGAGATTCCTATTCCCTTCTTTGAGGCGGATAAGGCTCGGTTGAAGGCGTACATCGATTTGCAGCTTACCGATGATGAGGAGGGGGAGGCTGAGGACTAAGAAATAAAAGCCCTCACGACGTTGGCGCGTCGTGAGGGCTTCTGGCAAGGTGGTGAAGGCACCCCTCTACCACCTACAACCTGTCTTGGCAGACGGCTTGAGTTTATACGCTCAAGGGGTTGTGGGCAACTATTGCCTTCGAATCTTCACTGTGAGGATTGACATGCCCTTGGCATCCAACCCCAAGAGTGTATTTGTGCGGCAATACACGCGATTTCGCTTTGGCCGCACGGAGCAGGTGCGCCAGCATTGGCGTTCGTGCCCTAATCAACTGACGCTGTTTTAAGCCGGGGCCGCGCTACGTAAGTGGCGCGGCATTTCCTGCTAGGTCAGCAGCTTTCGCTTGATTGATGCTGCGGTGAAAACTGGCATCGCCGTGAATCCCGCGTGATACGTGGATCCGTACATCTCCAACAGAAAAATCACCGCGAAACCCCGCGCAAACAGTGCGTTTGCTCCAGCCGTTGCGGCTTGGGAAGCTGAGGTAATGGCCATTATACGACGCCCGCAGAACGCGCAATTCTACAGGGTTTGGCCGGGATGTGGCAAGTGGGCTTGTTTGGGGCGGTGGCTTCGAAGCCGGCAACGCTCGACGGAGGTGCGGTGGCGCCGCCGGGAACGGTCGCAGCCAGGATCGGCCGGCATCGGCCTGTCGGCGCAACGCGGAATCGACTAAGCGGGCAATGTCCCCGCTCGCAAGCCCGTGTCGAAAATAGACGAGTCCGCGTCGGAAGCATGCAAGTCCCCACGATGCTTTCGAACTAACGTGACAGGCCTCTCATACGATTGTTAGTCTGGAGCCGACATGTCCGATTTCATCACCGTTCTGCGCAAAACCTGCCCGACCCCGGTCCTCGATGCGACCAAGTGGAAGCGCATCGGCGGCGATCCGCACACCGTGAACCTGAATGCCTATCTCTCGAAGGACGGCAGCAAGATCATGGGCACCTGGATCTGCACGCCGGGCAAGTTCGAGGTGAACTACGAAAAATGGGAGTACTGCCACTTCCTCGACGGCTACTGCATCATCACGCCGGAAGGCGAGGAGGCGGTGCACCTGAAGGCCGGCGACGTATTCGTGATCGAACCCGGCATGAAAGGCACGTGGGAAGTGGTGGAAACGGTGCGCAAGTACTTCGTCTTCGCCTGAGCGGGCCGGTCGATTCCCTCCACGCATACCTGCGTCGCCCGAACCCTTCCCGGCTCCCGGAGCCGGGAGGGCAAGCGGATGATTCCGGCTCAATAGAGCTCGTTCCGGATCGGAATTCCGCGCTCACGCAACGGCTGCAGCGCGATCGTCCGCCACGGTAGCGCTCGCCTGCAGCCTGCGGCGACAGCGCCTATGATGCAGCGGTCCGCCCATCGTGCCGGCCGCATCGCGTGTTTCGTGCGCCAGCGCTCGGCCGTCACCTTCGGAACCCCGACCATGCGCATCACCGCGATCCACGAACGAGCGATTCCCGTGTCCCGCTATGCCGATCCGGCGATCCCGTCCGGCGGCCTGACGACGAGTGTCGTCGCGGTCACCACCGACGTCGTGCGCAATGGCCGCCCGGTGACGGGCTACGGCTACGCATCGGTAGGCCGTTTCGCGCAGGGCGGCCTGATTCGCGAACGGTTCGCGCCACGCCTGCTGGCCGCTGCCGACACGCTCGCCGACGAAGCCGGCACGAACCTCGACCCGTTTCGCGCATGGCGCGCGATGATGGCCGGCGAAAAGCCGGGTGGGCACGGCGAACGATGCGTCGCAATCGGCACGCTCGACATGGCGATCTGGGATGCCGCCGCGAAGATCGCCGACTTGCCGCTCCATCGCTTGCTCGCTGACCGACTTGAACGCACGGCGGCACCACGCGTGCGCGTCTATGCAGGCGGCGGTTACCGCTATCCGCATGACGATCTCGCGCGGCTGTCGGACGAGATGCGCCGCATCGCCGATCTCGGCTACACGCACGCGAAGATCAAGATCGGCGGCGCGGATCTCGGCCAGGACAGCAGGCGCATCGAAGCGGCCGCAAGGCAATTGGCGGACAGTTCGCATCTCGCGGTCGACGCGATGAACACGTACGACGCGACGACCGTCGACGCCGCCGCCGCGATGCTCGCGCCGTTCGACCTCTGGTGGTTCGAGGACATCTGCGATCCGCTCGACCTGCCGCTCCAGGCGGATCTCGCCACACGCTACGCACCGCCGATCGCGGCCGGCGAAGCGCTGTTCTCGCTCGCGGAAGCGAAGCTGCTCGACCGCTACGGCGGTTTGCGCCCCGATCGCGACGTGCTGGTGTTCGATCCGGTGCATGCCTACGGGCTGCCGGGCTATCTGCAGATCGTCGAGCACTTTGCATCGCGCGGCTGGCGGCGCGACGCATTCTGGCCGCACGGCGGCCACCTGTTCTCGCTGCATGTCGTCGCGGCGCTTGGGCTCGGCGGCGCGGAAGTCAATCCGTTCGCGTTCCATCCGTTCAGCGGACTGGCTGATGGCGCGAGTGTCGACGCCGGATACGCGCGGGTACCGCAGGCACCAGGCATCGGCTTCGAACTGCATGCCGGCGCGCACGAGGTGTTTCTGTTTCGCTCGTTATCGCGCCGCTGACGCCTGAAGCGCGTCGATCGCGAAACGCACCGCGAAGCCGAGCATCATCACCGCGACGAAGCAATCGAGCACGCGCCATGCCAGCGTATGGGCGAACCATGCGCGGCACGCGCGCGCGCCATAGGCGAGCATCAGGAACCACGCGAACGAAGCCGTCATCGCGCCGATCGCAAACGGCGCGCGCGCAGCCGGCGTGTGACTCACGATGACGGTACCGAGCAGCAGCACGGTATCGATCCACGCATACGGATTCAGCAGCGAGACGGCGGCGGTCGCGAGCACCGTGCGCGCACGCGTGGGTTCGCTGCCCGTGCGCGGACCGTCGACGTGCTCGGGCTGTCGTCGCCGGATCGCCGAGCGCAGCGCGAGCAGGCCATAGCCGGCGAGATACGCGATTCCGGCCCACAATGCGGCCAGCACCACGCCGGGATGTCGCGACAGCAACGACGACAATCCCTGCACGCCGAGCATGATCAGCAGCGCGTCGCTGCCCGCGCAGACGACGGCGATGGAAAGCAGATGGGGGCTCGAGATCGAGCGCTTGATGACGAAAGCGTCCTTGGGGCCGACGGACGTGAACAGTCCGGCGCCAAGCAGCAGGCCTTCGATGAAGGCGGAGGTGTCGAGCACGAGCGGGCCGACAACCTCTTAAGCTGAACCGGTGATGGTTACGATGAACGAAACCTTAAGGGGCGCCCGAGGGCATTGTCAATGCCCTCGGGCGCCCGGCCGCCCACTCGGGCCGCTGTCCGAGCGTGTCGAACAGCCGGACGATCTCCGCTTTCACCTTCTGCACCGCGTTGCTGACGAGCGCCGTATCGTGCCAGCACCGCGACGGGTCGTGCGCGAACAGCCGGTGCGCACACGGTGATGGTATGCGGACGCGCTAGTATTGCCGCACGCGTATCGGCTGCGTTGTTCGCGGCCGCCGTCGCTTACCGCGTCGCCGCGCATCACATGCCGAACGCGTGCACGCCGACGAGCAACAGCGCGCCGATCGCGATCAGCAGCAGCGCATGAATGCGCGTATACATCACGCACAGCGTCGACGCGACCGCGATCGCGCGCGCGGCCCAGCCGCCGTCGAGCGCCTGCAGCAGCACCCACACCGACGCGAGGATCATGCCGGCCGCGACCGGGCGCAGGCCGGCCTCGAGCGCGATCTGCCAGCGCGCGCCCTTGTGCCGCCGCCAAAGATGCGCGACGCCGTAGATCAGGAACGCCGTCGGGCCGAACAGCGCGAGCGTCGCGATCACCGCGCCCCAGAAGCCGGCCACCTGCCAGCCGATCAGCGTCGCCAGCAGCGAGCCGGGGCCCGGCGCCATCCGCGCGATCGCGAAGTCGTTCACGAATTGCGTGGCAGTCATCCAGTGATGTACGTCGACGACCTGCCGCTGGATGTCGGCGATGATCGCCTGTCCGCCGCCGATCGTCGCGATCGACAGCGGCGCGAACACACCGAACAGCGCGGCGTAGCGTTGCGATGCGGTCATCGCGTGTCGCTCCCGGCCGGCGTAGCGGCCGCGCGGCGATATTCGAGCGCGACGCTCAGCGTGCCGCCGACCAGCACGGTCCACACGAGCGGCCAGTGCAGCACGGCCACCGACACGAAGGTGAGCGCCATCACCGCGAACGGCAGCGCGCGGCGCGGCAATCGGCGCACCGCCGTGATCGCCATCGAGATCGACAGCCCGATCGCCGCGGCTGCCGCACCGGCGAGCGCGACATGCGTGAGCGGAAAGCGCGTGAGGGTCGAGAACGCGATGCCGAACAGCACGATCAGCACGGCGGGCGGCGCGATGATGCCGGTGAAGCCGGCCACGGCGCCGCGCCATCCGGCGAGCCGGTAGCCGATCCAGATCGCGAGGTTCTTCACGTTGACGCCCGGCAGCGCCTGCGACAGCGCGAGACCATTGAGGAACGCCTCCTCGTCGAGCCAGCGCCGCTCGTAGACGAAGTCGCGCATCATCCGCCCGCTGAGCCCGCCGCCGAAACTGGTCAGGCCGATCTGCGAGAACGCGATGAACAGCGCGAGGACGCCGGGCGGCGGTGCGTCGCCTACAGGCGGTGCAGGTG
>NZ_SCNZ01000009.1:0-212327 GCF_005502655.1 Burkholderia sp. 4NA327C6
CCTGTTACTGTTTTCGGTTCAGTTAAGAACCGGTCGCTCACTCAAAGCTGACAGGAATATGAATCACTTCATAAACCTGACTTACTTTAGTGTGAGACTCTTGATACTTTCGCCATCTGATCCGAGGATCAACTCGCTGCCATCAAGCGCCCACACTTATCGGCTGTTAATTTTTAAAGAGCATTCTGCGAGGAACTTCGTGTTTCCCGGCAGCGCTGCGTTTTCAGCAGCAGAGAAGTGAGATTATGAACCGTATTTCGCAGTTCGTCAACAACTTTTTACACTACATCGTTGCGACTGCGGGGCTCAACTTCCAGGCCGGCTGCGCGCTTCAGACTCCAGCACACCGCCCACCCTGCTTCCCTTCTCCCGCGCCGCGTTTCCGTTAGCGCGAAAGAGGCGTGATTCTAAGCACCCACCCCCAACTCCGCAAGCCCCTTTGTGAAAATATTTTGAAAAAGCCCCCGTGCGCTGACGCGCACGGGGGCTTCGGGCTCGACGGGCCGGGCAATCACGCCGACGACCGATATCGCCCCGTCGCCGGCCAACTACCCGAGCAGCCCCATCAGCGATGCTTGAACACTGGCTTTCGTTTTTCGACGAATGCCGCCATCCCTTCCTTCTGGTCTTCAGTCGCGAACAGCGAATGGAACAGCCGACGCTCGAAGTGGACGCCTTCGGCCAGTGTCGTCTCGTATGCACGATTCACCGACTCCTTGACCATCATGACCGCCGGCAGCGAAAACTCGGCGATCGTCGCCGCGGCGGCAAGCGCCTCGTCGAGCAGCGTGGCGGCCGGCAGCACGCGCGACACGAGCCCCGCGCGCTCCGCCTCGGCAGCATCCATGAAGCGGGCCGTCAGGCACATGTCCATCGCCTTCGCTTTCGATACCGCGCGCGGCAAGCGCTGCGTGCCGCCCGCACCCGGCATGACGCCAAGCTTGATTTCCGGCTGGCCGAACTTGGCCGTGTCCGCCGCGAAAACGATGTCGCACATCATGGCCAGCTCGCAGCCACCGCCCAGCGCAAAGCCCGAGACCGCGGCAATGATCGGCTTGCGGATCTCGCGGACCGTCTCCCAGTTGCGCGTGATGTAGTCGCCCCGGTAGACATCCATATAGGAGTAGGTCGCCATCATGCCGATGTCCGCACCAGCCGCGAACGCCTTCTCGCTTCCGGTCACGACGATCGCACCGATGCCGTCGTCCGCATCGAACGCCTTCAGCGCGGCACCCAGTTCATCCATCAGTGCATCGTTCAGCGCATTCAGGGCCTTCGGACGGTTCAGCGTAACCAGCCCGACACGCCCCCGGGTCTCCACCAGGATGTTCTCGTAAGCCATCTATTTCTCCTCGATCAATGAAATGAGAAACGCCTCGCACATGCGAATAGTTTGATGCTACCATTCTCCGACCAACCGGTCGGTTAATTAATCGATCCAACCCCTCTCAACGTCCATCAGGCTGCCGCCATGACCCATGCACTGTTCACGAAGCACGAAGACACGCTGAAACACGCACTCGCCGCCATCGAGAGCCGCGGGTACTGGAGCCCGTTCGCCGAAATGCCGAGCCCCAAAGTGTACGGGGAAAGCGCGAACGCAGATGGCGAAGCCACGTTCAAGTCGCACCTCGACAAGACGTTCGCGCTCGACCAGCCGGCATCCGGAGAAACGGTCGGCGCAGAGCGGTCGCCGTACGGCATTTCACTGGGCATCCGGTATCCGAAGTCGACCCCTGACGAACTGATCGCCGCCGCTGCGGCAGCACAACGCTCGTGGCGCGAAGCCGGCCCGAGCGCCTGGATCGGCGTCAGCCTCGAAATCCTCGCGCGCCTGAATCGCGCCAGCTTCGAAATCGCTTACAGCGTGATGCACACCACGGGGCAGGCATTCATGATGGCGTTTCAGGCCGGCGGCCCACACGCACAAGATCGCGCGCTCGAAGCGGTCGCCTATGCATGGGACGAACTACGCCGCATCCCGGCCGACGCGCACTGGGAAAAGCCTCAAGGCAAGAACCCGCCGCTCGCAATGCACAAGCGCTACACGATCGTCCCGCGTGGCACCGGGCTCGTGCTCGGCTGCTGCACGTTCCCGACCTGGAACGGCTACCCGGGCCTGTTCGCCGATCTCGCAACCGGCAACACCGTGATCGTCAAACCGCATCCGGGCGCGATCCTGCCGCTCGCCATCACCGTCCGGATCGCTCGCGACGTGTTGCGCGAAGCCGGTTTCGATCCGAACGTCGTCACGCTCCTCGCGACCGAACCCAACGACGGCGCGCTCGTCCAGGACCTCGCGCTGCGCCCCGAGATCAAGCTGATCGACTTCACCGGCAGCACGCAAAACGGCACGTGGCTCGAACGCCACGCCCACCAGGCACAGGTCTATACAGAGAAGGCTGGCGTCAACCAGATCGTGATCGACTCGACCGACGACCTGAAGGCCGTCGCCAAGAACATCGCGTTCTCGCTGGCGCTGTACTCCGGCCAGATGTGCACGGCACCGCAGAACATCTACGTGCCGCGCGACGGCATCCGGACGGCGGACGGCCATGCGAGCTTCGACGAGGTCGCACAGGCAATCGCCACTGCCGTGCAAAAACTTACCGGCGACCCGGCACGCTCGGTCGAACTCATCGGTGCAATCCAGAACGAAGGCGTGACGGCACGCATCGACGACGCCCGCCAGCTCGGCCGCGTGCTCGCCGACAGCCTGACCCTCCAGCACCCTGCGTTCCCTGACGCCCGCGTGCGCACGCCGCTCGTGCTGCAACTCGACGTGACCGATCGCGAGAAATTCACGCAGGAATGGTTCGGCCCGATCTCGTTCGTGATCGCGACCGACTCGACCGCGCAGTCGCTCGACCTCGCCGGGGAAATCGCAGCGGAACACGGCGCGCTGACCCTCTCCGTCTACAGCACCGACGACGCGATCGTCGACGCCGCCCACGACGCGGCGGTGCGCGGTGGCGTGGCGCTGTCGATCAACTTGACGGGCGGTGTCTTCGTGAACCAATCGGCAGCATTCTCGGATTTCCACGGCACGGGCGCGAACCCGGCAGCCAACGCAGCGCTGGCCGACCCGGCGTTCGTCGCCAACCGGTTCCGCGTGGTGCAAAGCCGTGTCCATGTTGCCCCGAAGGCTGCCCCTGCGGAAGCCGGCCAACCGGCATAACCCGAATGGCCGACGTGCAAACGCCGCCACGTTCTCTACCATGAACGAATCCGCCACCCGGCGGGTTCGTTGCTCATCGATACGCCCATGACAGACGCCTATATCTGCGACGCGATTCGCACTCCCATCGGCCGCTACGGCGGCGCCCTGAAAGATGTCCGTGCTGACGACCTCGGTGCAGTGCCGCTCAAGGCGCTCGTCGAGCGCAACCGTGACGTCGACTGGGCGGCGATCGACGACGTGATCTACGGCTGCGCGAACCAGGCCGGCGAAGACAACCGGAACGTCGCGCGCATGTCGGCGCTGCTCGCGGGCCTGCCGACCGACGTGCCCGGCACGACGCTGAACCGGTTGTGCGGCTCCGGGATGGACGCGGTCGGCACAGCCGCGCGCGCGATCAAGGCGGGCGAGGCGCACCTGATGATCGCGGGCGGCGTCGAGAGCATGACGCGTGCGCCGTTCGTGATGGGCAAGGCCACGAGCGCGTTCGCGCGCCAGGCCGACATCTACGATACGACGATCGGCTGGCGCTTCGTCAATCCGCTGATGAAACAGCTGCACGGCGTCGATTCGATGCCGGAGACGGCCGAAAACGTTGCGGTCGACTACAACATCAGCCGTGCCGATCAGGACCTGTTCGCGCTGCGCAGCCAGCAGAAGGCCGCGCGCGCGCAGCAGGACGGCACGCTCGCCGAGGAAATCGTCGCGGTCACGATTGCCCAGAAGAAGGGCGATCCGCTGGTCGTGTCGCGCGACGAGCATCCTCGCGAGACATCGCTCGAAGCACTCGCGAAGCTGAAGGGCGTCGTGCGCCCGGACGGCTCGGTGACGGCCGGCAACGCATCGGGCGTCAACGATGGTGCGTGCGCGCTACTGCTCGCCAATGCGCAAGCAGCCGACGAGTACGGCCTGCGCCGCCGCGCACGCGTCATCGGCATGGCGACAGCCGGCGTCGCGCCGCGCGTGATGGGCATCGGGCCCGCGCCGGCCACGCAAAAACTGCTGCGCCAGCTCGGCATGACCATCGACCAGTTCGACGTAATCGAGCTGAACGAGGCGTTCGCGTCCCAAGGTCTCGCGGTGCTGCGCATGCTCGGCGTCGCCGACGACGATCCTCGCGTGAACCCGAACGGCGGTGCGATCGCATTGGGACACCCGCTCGGCGCATCGGGCGCCCGGCTCGTGACCACGGCGCTCCACCAACTCGAGCGTACGGGCGGCCGCTTTGCGCTCTGTACGATGTGCATCGGCGTCGGCCAGGGCATCGCACTCGCGATCGAGCGCGTGTAACCGACGCATCGCGCGCCTATAACGAAGTCATGAAGGAGACACTGCATGTCCTATCAGGCGATTCAGCTGGAAATCGATCAGGCCTCGAACGTAGCCACGATTACCCTCAACCGCCCCGACAAGCTGAACAGCTTTACGCGGGCGATGCATCGGGAGTTGCAGTCGGCACTTGACGATGTCGAGGCAGCCGGCTCGCGCGCGCTGATCCTGACAGGTGCGGGGCGCGGCTTCTGCGCGGGCCAGGACCTGGCCGATCTCGACTTCACGCCGGGCGCGTCCACCGATCTCGGCACGCTGATCGACGAGCACTTCAATCCACTGATCCGCCGCCTGCAGCGTCTGCCGATTCCGGTGATCGCCGCCGTCAACGGCACGGCGGCCGGTGCCGGTGCGAACCTTGCGCTTGCCTGCGATCTCGTGTTCGCCGCCCGCTCGAGCAGCTTTATCCAGGCCTTCGTCAAGATCGGTCTCGTGCCCGATTCGGGCGGTACGTGGTTCCTGCCGCAACGCGTCGGCATGGCACGCGCGCTGGGGCTCGCGCTGACCGGCGACAAGCTCGGGGCAGAACAGGCCGAGCAGTGGGGCTTGATCTGGCGCGCGGTCGACGACGACACGCTCGCTGCATCAGCCCGCCAGCTTGCCACTCAGCTCGCACAGCAGCCGACGCTCGCGATCGCGTCGATCAAGCAATCGATGCGTGCAAGCGTCACGAACACGCTCGACCAGCAACTCGACATGGAACGCGACCTGCAGCGCATGCTCGGCCAGTCGCACGACTACGCAGAAGGCGTGAAGGCGTTCATCGAGAAACGCGCGCCGCGCTTCGAGGGGCGTTGACATGACAAACGCCACTGCCACGCTCGATCCCGATGCGCTCGCCCGCGCCACCGCGCGGGCCATGTACGACGCCGATGCATGCAGCCGTGCGTTCGGGATGGAAATCGCCGAAGTTCGCGCCGGCTACGCGCGCCTGCAGATGCGCGTGCGTCCCGAATTCCTGAACGGGCATCAGACCTGCCATGGCGGGATCATTTTCACGCTGGCCGATTCGACGTTCGCGTTCGCGTGCAACTCGTACAACGTGAATACCGTCGCGGCCGGCTGCTCGATCGAATTCCTGCGCCCCGTGCACGGCGACGACGTGCTGACGGCCGAAGCGATCGAGCAGGCGCGCGCCGGCCGCCAGGGCATCTACGACATCCGCGTCACGAACCAGACCGGCGAAACCGTCGCGATGTTTCGCGGCAAATCCGCCCAGATCAAGGGCACGGTCATCCCGGAAGACCGCTGACGTCGACGGCTCGCACATAACAAACACTGGAGACATGCATGACTACCCCGCTACCGCTCGAGCCGATCGAGACCGCCTCACGCGACGAGCTGACCGCGCTGCAACTCGAGCGCCTCAAGTGGTCGCTCCGGCATGCGTATGACCACTCCCCCGTCTATCGTCGCAAGTTCGACGACGCGGGCGTCCACCCGGACGACCTGAAGGCGCTCGCCGACCTATCGCGCTTCCCGTTCACGACGAAGAGCGACCTGCGCGACAGTTACCCGTTCGGGATGTTCGCGGTGCCGCAGGACCAGATCTCGCGCATTCATGCGTCGTCGGGCACAACCGGCAAGCCGACGGTCGTCGGCTATACGGCCGGCGACATCGACACATGGGCGAATCTCGTCGCCCGCTCGATCCGCGCCGCCGGTGCGCGCCGCGGCGACAAGGTGCACGTCAGCTACGGTTATGGCTTGTTCACGGGCGGGCTCGGCGCGCACTACGGCGCCGAACGCGCGGGGCTGACCGTGATCCCGTTCGGTGGCGGCCAGACCGAGAAGCAGGTACAGCTGATCCAGGATTTCCGGCCCGACATCATCATGGTGACGCCGAGCTACATGCTGTCGATCGCCGACGAAATCGAGCGACAGGGCCTCGATCCGGTGCAGAGTTCGCTGCGTATCGGCATCTTCGGCGCGGAACCCTGGACCAACGACATGCGCGTCGCGATCGAGCAGCGGATGGGCATCGACGCGGTCGACATTTACGGATTGTCCGAAGTGATGGGCCCCGGCGTCGCGTCCGAATGCGTCGAGACCAAGGACGGTCCGACCATCTGGGAAGACCACTTCTATCCGGAAATCATCGACCCTGAAACCGGCGAAGTGCTTCCGGACGGCGAACTCGGCGAGCTCGTGTTCACGTCGCTGACGAAGGAGGCGCTGCCGATCGTCCGATACCGGACCCGCGACCTCACGCGGCTGTTGCCCGGCACTGCCCGAACGATGCGCCGGATGGAGAAGATCACGGGACGCTCGGACGACATGATGATCGTGCGCGGCGTCAACGTGTTCCCGACGCAAATCGAGGAGCAGTTGCTCAAGCAGCGCGCGCTCGCTCCGCACTATCAGATCGTGCTGACGAAGGAAGGCCCGCTCGACGTGCTGACGCTTAATGTCGAGCCTTGCCCCGAGACAGCCCCCGATACGGCGGCGATCCATGCGGCAAAGCAGGCGCTCGCACACGACATCAAGTCGCTGATCGGCGTGACGGCCGTGATCAACGTGCTGCCCGTGAACGGGATCGAGCGGTCGGTCGGCAAGGCGCGACGGGTCGTCGACAAGCGCAAGGGCTGACGAAAATCGCCGCGCGTTAATTACGCGCGGCGAATCCGTGGCTGCAAATGAAACAGCCCGATCGGCCTATGCCGATCGGGCTGTTTCATTCCGGGGCGCCTTGGGGCACCCGCCGACGCAACAAGCGCATCACGAAAGCTGACACTGCACGTGCGCCCGCACGGCCGGAGCGACGCGCCCCACGCACACCACCGCTTCCGCGAATGCCGCGTCTACCGCATCGGCAGCGACCCGAGCGGCTCCAGCCACCCGAACCGCGTCACATCACGAATTCGGGAACAGCAGCCACATCCGGCCGACCTGCTTCATCCGCCCGGCCTGATCGCCCGCATCGTCGCCGAGCCCCCAGAAATAGTCGGCCCGCACGCCGCCCTTGATCGCGGAACCCGTATCCTGCGCGAACACGAGCCGGTTCATCGGCGTATTCGTCAGCGGGCGCGTGGTCTGCAGAAACACCGGGGTGCCGAGCGGGATCGACGACGGGTCGACGGCGATCGAACGCTCCGGCGTCAGCGGCACGCCCAGCGCGCCGATCGGGCCGTCCTCGCCGCCGTGCGGTGCATCTTCCTTGGTCGGCATGTCGCGGAAGAACACGAACCGCGGGTTCGTGTCGAGCAACGCGTCGACCCGGTTCGGGTTCGCCTTCGCCCACGCCTTGATGCCCTGCATCGTCGCCTGAGCGGGCGTCAGCTCGCCACGATCGAGCAGCCACTTGCCGATCGAGCGGTACGGCTGGTTGTTGGTGCCGCCGAAGCCGACCCGCATCACCGAACCGTCGTCGAGCAGCACGCGCCCCGAGCCCTGCACCTGCAGGAAGAACGCTTCGATCGGGTCGTCGACCCACACGAGTTCGTTGCCGTTCAGGATGCCGGCGCGCTCGAGCTGCGCGCGTGCCGGGAGCGCGGCGCCCGCGCGATAACCGGCCGGCCAGCGGTAGAGCGCGTACTGATACGGACCGCGACGCACGCGCGAACCGTGCAGCAGCGGCTCGTAATAGCCGGTCACGAGCCCGTCGAGCGTACCGTCGGTGTTCGCAAGCTGGAACGGCGTGAAATACGTTTCGAAGAACGTGCGTGCACTGCTGACGTCAAGCTCGTCGAGCCGGTCGGCGGCCGCGCAGGCGCGGGCCCAGGCCGGCTGGCGCGCAAGCCGCACGCAGTTCTGCCGCAGCGCGGCGGTTGCGCCGAGCAGCGAATCGTCCTGCCAGCCCGGCACCTGCTGCCACGCGACCGGCGTGAGCCGCTTCGCGGCGACCTGCCCCGGCACGATCGCCGAGCCGGTCGGCGGCTTCAGCGACGAAGTCCGTGTCGGCGCGCCACCGCACGCCGCAAGCAGCGCCGCCGCCGCAACAGCAGCAACCCACCCGGCCACCCGGGGCCCAAACCACATACAATGTCCGTTCTTGATGGAAACCGCCATGTCAGATTTTCTCGACCAATATCCGATGCTCATCTTCGCGCTCGAAGCCTTCGTAGCGCTCGCCCTGCTGATCTTCATCGTCGTGTGGACGTCGTCGGGCAGAAAAAAGCACGCCCGCAAGCCGCGCTGACACCCTGACGCACTGCCCACGCTCAATGCAGCGTGCGCGGCATGTGCAGTGCGAACTCGTCGACCGGCGCCTCGAAGCGCTCGCCGTCCTCCGCCACACAGAAGTACGCGCCGCGCATCGTGCCGACCGGCGTCGCGATCACGGCCCAGCTCGTGTACTCGAAGTGTTCGCCCGGCTGCAGCAGCGGCTGGTGCCCGACGACGCCGAGCCCCTTCACTTCCTGCACGTGGTTCTCGCTGTCCGTGATGATCCAGTGACGCGCGATCAGCTGCGCCGCGACCTGTCCCGTGTTGCGGATCGTCAGCGTGTACGCGAATGCGTATTGACGGCGATCGGGGTCGGATTGTTCCGGCAAGTAGCTGGTTTTCACCGAAACGGTGAATTGATACTGACTCATGGTGTTTCCGCTGGAAGATGACCGCCCGTGCCGGCATGGGCAACGGGGCCGCGGGCGCGCCGCATTGGTTCGGCATTCTATGCGCAATCCGGCCTCGACCGCACGGCCTGCCGCCGCGCACCGGGTCGCCGGACGGTAGAATGGCGGTTTTGCGCCGCAACGTCCCCGCCCCCCTGCCATGACCCAATTCCGCATCGCTCCCAGCATTCTGTCGGCCGATTTCGCACGGCTCGGCGAAGAAGTCCGCAACGTGGTCGCCGCCGGCGCCGACTGGATCCACTTCGACGTGATGGACAACCATTACGTGCCGAACCTGACCATCGGCCCGCTCGTGTGCGAAGCGATCCGCCCGCACGTGCAAGTACCGATCGACGTACACCTGATGGTGCGCCCGGTCGACCGGATCGTGCCCGATTTTGCGAAGGCCGGTGCAAACCTGATCAGCTTCCACCCGGAAGGCTCCGATCACATCGACCGCACGCTGTCGCTGATCCGCGATCACGGCTGCAAGGCTGGCCTCGTGTTCAACCCGGCCACGCCGCTGAACTACCTCGATCACGTGATGGATCGCCTCGACTACGTGCTGCTGATGTCGGTCAACCCGGGCTTCGGCGGCCAGTCGTTCATTCCGGAAACGCTGAACAAGCTGCGCGAAGCACGCGCACGCATCGACGCGTACACCGAGCGCACCGGCCGCGAGATCCTGCTCGAAGTCGACGGCGGCGTGAAGACCGACAACATCGCGGAAATCGCCGCAGCCGGTGCCGACACCTTCGTCGCGGGTTCGGCGATCTTCGGCAAGCCGGACTACCGCAAGGTGATCGACGAGATGCGCGCCGCCCTCGCGACCGTCGAGCGGAGCTGACGCCGTGGCCGACTCGTCGCTCGCCGGCCATGCGCCGGCCGGAGCCGCACCGGAACCAGCCCCGATCCGCTTCGCTGCACCGCGCATCGACGCGGCGCTGATCGATCTCGACGGCACCATGGTCGATACGGCCGACGATTTCACGGCCGGCCTGAACGGGATGCTCGCGCAGCTCGGCGCGCCGGCCACGTCGCGCGACGAGGTGATCGGCTACGTCGGCAAGGGCTCCGAACACCTGATCCAGAGCGTGCTGAAGCCGCGCTTCCCGGCCGTCGAAGCGCACGCGCGCTTCGACGACGCGCTGGCGATCTACCAGGCCGAGTACGCGAAGATCAACGGCCGCCACACGCGCCTCTATCCGGACGTGGCCGCCGGTCTCGACGCACTGCGCGCGGCCGGCATCCGGCTCGCGTGCGTGACGAACAAGCCGCATCGCTTCGCGGTCGAACTGCTCGATCAGTACGGGCTGGCCGATTGCTTCGGCATCGTGCTCGGCGGCGACAGCGTCGCACGCAAGAAGCCCGATCCGCTACCGATGCTGACGGCCTGCAACGCGCTCGGTGTCGCACCGGACGCGGCAGTCGCGATCGGCGACTCGGAAAACGATGCGCTGGCAGGCCGCGCGGCCGGGATGGCGACGCTGACGGTGCCGTACGGCTACAACCATGGCAAAGCTATACAAACGATAAATTCGGATGGTATAGTCGATTCGTTGCTGGTCGCAGCTCGCGCGATCTCCGCGCACAACGCCGGCCGGCCAACCCTCTGATTATTTCTTCCATCTGCATGTTTCTGAATAAAAAACGGAGTCTGAGCAGCATCGACCGGGGAGCCTGGCCCTGGCGTCGCTGGTCGCGCTAACCTCTTCGATGAGGTACGCTGAAGCACATCTTCAGCGCCGTTTTTTATCTCGCTGCGCATCCGCGCGCCGATCGTCGCACCACCTCGAGTTCTACCGCGTTCGAACGCTCGCGTTCAGGCGCGGCCGCAGGCTCGCGACGTTCACGCCCGGAGTGCCGGCCGGCAACAGGCACTTCTCGATCGACCGCCCTTTCGCCGACGGCAATCCGCGCAGCGTCAAATGATCCCTGGCGCACGCGCCGCTCGTCCCGAACAGGACCGGAACATGACCGAACTCGAATTTCAATCGCTCGCGAACGAAGGCTACAACCGCATCCCGCTGATCGCGGAAGCCCTCGCCGATCTCGAAACGCCGCTGTCCCTCTACCTGAAGCTGGCCCAGCCCGAACGCTCGGGCGCCAACTCGTTCCTGCTCGAATCGGTGGTGGGCGGTGAACGCTTCGGCCGCTATTCGTTCATCGGCCTGCCCGCCCGTACGCTCGTACGGACCCGCAACGGCGTGTCGGAAGTCGTGCGCGACGGCCAGGTCGTCGAGACACATGACGGCGACCCGTTCCAGTTCATCGAATCGTTCCAGGCGCGCTTCAAGGTGGCGCAACGCCCGGGCCTGCCGCGTTTCTGCGGCGGTCTCGCCGGCTATTTCGGCTACGACGCGGTGCGCTACATCGAAAAGAAGCTCGCGAATACCGCGCCGCGCGACGACCTCGGCCTGCCCGACATCCAGTTGCTGCTGACCGAGGAAGTCGCGGTGATCGACAACCTCGCCGGCAAGCTGTACCTGATCATCTACGCGGACCCGAGCCAGGCCGAAGCCTATACGAAGGCGAAACAGCGCCTGCGCGAACTGAAGCAGCGCCTGCGCACGACCGTGCAGCCGCCCGTCACGTCGGCGAGCGTGCGCACCGAGACGTTCCGCGAGTTCAAGAAGGACGACTATCTGGCCGCCGTGCGCCAGGCGAAGGAATACATCGCTGCCGGCGAACTGATGCAGATCCAGGTCGGCCAGCGTCTGACGAAGCCGTACCGCGACAATCCGCTGTCGCTGTATCGCGCGCTGCGTTCGCTGAACCCGTCGCCGTACATGTACTACTACAACTTCGGCGATTTCCACGTGGTCGGCGCATCGCCGGAAATCCTCGTGCGCCAGGAAAAGCGCGGCGAGGACCAGATCGTCACGATTCGCCCGCTCGCGGGCACGCGACCGCGCGGCAACACGCCCGAGCGCGACGCGGAACTCGCGACCGAGCTGCTCAACGATCCGAAGGAGATCGCCGAGCACGTGATGCTGATCGACCTCGCGCGCAACGACGTCGGCCGCATCGCGGAAATCGGCTCGGTGCACGTAACGGACCAGATGGTCATCGAGAAATACTCGCACGTGCAGCACATCGTCAGCTCGGTCGAAGGCAAGCTGAAGCCCGGCATGACGAACTACGACGTGCTGCGCGCGACGTTCCCGGCCGGCACGCTGTCCGGCGCGCCGAAGGTCCGTGCGATGGAACTGATCGACGAACTGGAGCCGGTCAAGCGCGGGCTGTACGGTGGGGCCGTCGGCTACCTGTCGTTCTCGGGCGAGATGGATCTCGCGATCGCGATCCGCACGGGCCTGATTCACAACGGCAACCTGTATGTGCAAGCGGCGGCCGGTGTCGTCGCGGATTCGGTGCCCGAATCCGAATGGCAAGAGACCGAGAACAAGGCGCGCGCGGTGCTGCGTGCGGCCGAACAGGTCCAGGACGGCCTCGATAGCGACTTCTGACCGGAGACTGACCATGCTGCTCATGATCGACAACTACGACTCGTTTACCTACAACCTGGTCCAGTACTTCGGCGAACTCGGCGAGGATGTGCGCACCTACCGCAACGACGAAATCACGCTCGACGAAATCGCGAGCCTGAACCCCGACGCGATCTGCCTGTCGCCCGGCCCGAGCAACCCGCAGCACGCGGGCATCACGCTCGACGTGCTGAAGGAATTCGCGGGCAAGAAGCCGATCCTCGGCGTGTGCCTCGGCCATCAGGCGATCGGCGAGGCCTTCGGCGGCCGTGTCGTGCGCGCGAAGACCATCATGCACGGCAAGGTGAGCAAGATCGAAACCGACTGCCGCGGCGTATTCGCCGACCTGCCGAAGCACTTCGACGTCACGCGCTATCACTCGCTCGCGATCGAGCGCGAATCGCTGCCCGACTGCCTCGAAGTGTCCGCCTGGACCGACGACGGCGAAATCATGGGCGTGCGCCACAAGACGCTGCCGATCGAGGGCGTGCAGTTCCACCCGGAATCGATCCTGTCCGAGCATGGCCACGCGCTGCTCGAGAATTTCCTGAAACAGGCACGCGCCGCGGCCGCGCAAGCCGCCTGACGGGAGCCTCACGATGACGATTACCCCGCAGGAAGCGCTGCAGCGCACGATCGAGCACCGCGAAATCTTCCACGACGAGATGCTGCACCTGATGCGGCTCATCATGCGCGGCGACATGTCGCCCGTGATGGCGGCCGCGATCATCACCGGGCTGCGCGTGAAGAAGGAAACGATCGGCGAGATCGCCGCCGCCGCGACCGTGATGCGCGAATTCGCGAACCACGTCGAGGTGCAGGACAACTCGAACTTCGTCGACATCGTCGGCACCGGCGGCGACGGCTCGCACACGTTCAACATCTCGACCGCGTCGATGTTCGTCACGGCCGCGGCCGGCGCGAAAGTCGCGAAGCACGGCAACCGCGGCGTATCGAGCAAGTCCGGCAGCGCCGACGTGCTCGAGGCGCTCGGCGTGAACATCGACCTGCAGTCCGAGCAGGTTGCCGCGTCGATCGCCGAAACGGGCATGGGCTTCATGTTCGCGCCGAACCATCACCCGGCGATGAAGAACATCGCAGCCGTGCGCCGCGAGCTCGGCGTGCGCACGATCTTCAACATCCTCGGCCCGCTGACCAACCCGGCCGGCGCGCCGAACCAACTGATGGGCGTGTTCCACCCCGACCTCGTCGGGATCCAGGTGCGCGTGATGCAGCGTCTGGGCGCGCAGCACGTGCTCGTCGTGTACGGCAAGGACGGGATGGACGAGGTATCGCTCGGCGCGGCGACGCTCGTCGGCGAACTGCGCGACGGCAAGGTGCACGAATACGAGATCCATCCGGAAGACTTCGGCCTGCAGATGGTGTCGAACCGCACGCTGAAGGTGGAAAATGCCGACGAATCGCGCACGATGCTGCTCGGCGCGCTGGACAACCAGCCGGGCGTCGCGCGCGAGATCGTCACGCTGAACGCCGGCACCGCGCTCTATGCGGCGAACGTCGCCGAATCGATCGCGGACGGCATCCAGCTGGCCCGCGAGGCGATCGCGAGCGGCAAGGCTCGCGCCAAAGTCGACGAACTCGTGCGCTTCACGCAGCAGTTCAAGCGCTGAATCCCCTTACGAATCAAGCAGGAATCCACATGAGCGACATTCTCGACCGAATCATCGCCGTCAAGCGCGAAGAAGTCGCGGCGGCCATGCGCAGCGCACCGCTCGAGGCACTGAAGCTGGAGGCGTCCGCGCGCGACCTGCGCGACTTCGTCGGCGCATTGCGTGCGAAGCACGCGGCCGGCCGCGCAGCCGTGATTGCCGAAATCAAGAAGGCCAGCCCGTCGAAGGGCGTGCTGCGCGAGCATTTCGTGCCGGCCGACATCGCGCGCTCGTATGCGGCGCACGGCGCCGCGTGCCTGTCGGTGCTGACCGACGAGCAGTTCTTCCAGGGCAGCGTCCGCTATCTCGAGGAAGCGCGCGCGGCCTGCACACTGCCGGTGCTGCGCAAGGACTTCATCGTCGACGCGTACCAGATCATCGAAGCGCGCGCGATGGGCGCCGACGCGATCCTGCTGATCGCGGCCGCGCTCGACACGCCGCTGATGCAGGATCTCGAAGCGTATGCGCACTCGCTCGGCCTCGCGGTGCTGGTCGAAGTACACGACCGCAACGAGATGGAGCAGGCACTGACGCTCAAGACGCCGCTGCTCGGCATCAACAACCGCAACCTGCGCACGTTCGAGACGTCGATCCAGACCACGCTCGACATGCTCGACATGATTCCGGCGGACCGCATCGTCGTGACCGAATCGGGCATCCTGTCGCGCACCGACGTCGACACGATGCGTGCGGCGAACGTGAACACGTTCCTCGTCGGCGAAGCGTTCATGCGTGCCGACCAGCCTGGCGAAGAGCTCGCACGGATGTTCTTCTGATGGCGATCGAAAAGGAAATCAAGCTCGCGCTGCCGGCCGGCCAGGCCGACGCCGCACGACGCTTCTTCGAGACGTTGACCGGCGAACCCGGTCGCGACATCACGCTCGCAAACGTCTATTACGACACGCCCGATCTCGCACTCGCCCGCTCGAAAAGCGCGGTGCGCGTGCGCCGCGCGCCGCAAGGCTGGCTGCAGACGTTCAAGACGGTCGGCAGCGCGGAAGGCGGCCTGCATCGGCGCCACGAATGGGAGCTGCCGGTCGCTGGCGACGCGCTCGAGATCGATGCGCTCGTCGCGGCCTGCGACGTGCCGGAAGCCGCCGCCGCACTGAATGACGCGGCCGGCAAGCTGTCGGCGCTGTTCCGCACGGATTTTTCGCGTACGCTGTGGCGCATCGCAATCGGCGGTGCAACGGTCGAAGCCGCCGTGGACCTCGGCGAGATCGTCGTCCAGGCGGAACACGAAACGCGCCGCGAACCGATCAGCGAAATCGAACTCGAACTGATCGACGGCCCGGAGGCGGCGCTTGCAACGCTCGCCGCCGAATTGCAGCAAGCGCTGCCGGGCCTCGTTCCCGAAAACATCAGCAAGGCGCAGCGCGGCTACCGGCTGCGCGCGCAATAACCCGCATCACGCATGGCAACCCGCAAGACTTCCCGCGCGCCGCAACAGGCGTCGCTGTTCGATGATCCCGTGCCGGAAACGGCATCGGCCGATATTCCGCCGGCGCCCGAAGCGCCCGCGGCCGGACGCAAGCCCGCAAAGAAAGCCGCGGCTCCGGCTGCAGCCCCCACGGCACCGCAGCCCGTTGCCGCCGACGTTCCGCACCTCGCCGCGCAATTCGACGCGCTGCCGCCCGTCTGGCGCGACGTGCTGAAACCCTTTACCGACAGCGACGCGTACGCGCCGCTGTGCCGCTTCGTCGATGACGAGCGTGCGGCCGGCAAGACGGTCTACCCGACCGACGTGTTCCGCGCGCTGCGCCTGACGAGCCCGGACGACGTAAAAGTCGTGATCCTCGGCCAGGATCCGTACCACGGCGACGATCGCGGCACGCCGCAGGCGCACGGGCTCGCGTTCTCGGTACCGCCGGCCGTGCGCACGCCGCCGTCGCTGCGCAACATCTTCAAGGAAATCGCCGCGAACTTCGGCCATGACACACCGCGCCACGGCTGCCTCGACACCTGGGCGCGCCAGGGCGTGCTGCTGCTCAACACGGTGCTGACGGTCGAGCGCGGTGCCGCCGCGAGCCATGCGAAGCGCGGCTGGGAGCAGTGCACGGACACGCTGATCCGCGAACTCGCCGGCCGCCATCAGGGGCTCGTCTTCATGCTGTGGGGCGCACACGCGCAGGCGAAGCGTGCGCTGTTCGACGCCAGCGCGCATCGCGTGCTCGAGGCGCCGCATCCGTCGCCGCTGTCCGCGCACCGCGGCTTCCTCGGCTGCCGCCATTTCGCGCTCGCGAACGACTATCTGGTCGAGGCAGGCCGCGAACCGATCGACTGGCGCCTGCCTGAAGTGGCGGAAACGCTCGCGTAACCGCCGCGCCGCCGATTCCTTCGGCCACGCGAGCCGGCATGCAAAAACGCCGCGCCCTTTCGGGACGCGGCGTTTTTTTTATCGGACGATGCAGCGGGTGCGGCGCACCCGCTTCGACCTTACGCGGCGGCGATCGCTTCGCGTGCGCCGGCCAGCGCTGCGCTTTGCGCATCCGCGCCGAGGTTCAGGCCTTCCGCGAAGATGAAGTTCACGTCGGTCATGCCGACGAAACCGAGGAACGTGCGCAGGTACGGGGTCTGGCTGTCGTTCGGCGTACCGGCGTACTTGCCGCCGCGGGCCGTCACCACGTGAACCTTCTTGCCCTTGATCAGGCCTTCCGGACCGTTCTCGGTGTAGCGGAACGTGACGCCTGCACGTGCGATCCAGTCGAAGTACGTCTTCAGTTGCGACGAGATGCCGAAGTTGTACATCGGTGCGCCGATCACGATGATGTCGGCCGCTTGCAGCTCGGCGATCAGTGCATCGCTCTTCGCGACGATCGCATTCTGTTCCGCGGTGCGCTTGTCGGCCGGCGTGAAGAACGCGCCGAGCACCGATTCGTCGAGGTGCGGCAGCGCATCGGCCAGCAGGTCGCGAACCACGACGTTCGCGCCTGGGTTCGATTGTTGCAGCTTTGCCGTCAGTTCGTTGGCCAGCAGCGTGGATTGCGCACCTTGCGAACGTGCCGCGGAATTGATTTGCAGAATGGTCGTCATGTCAGGCTCCAGTAGGGTTGCGCTTTGGTAGCGCGAGTGACGCCATTGTGCGTGGCCGCATGACGGCGAAAAAGCGGGCTCAGGGCGACGCATCGTTGCAGCAGCAGAACAATCATTGATCGCGCCCCGATATCCGCTTCAGACCGTTCACCCCTTCAGCCAGGCCTCCCGGGCCTTCGATACGGCAGCCGGCTTCGCGGCCGCCGTGAGCCGGTAGCGCGCGACTTCCGGGCCGTCGAGCTTCAGTTTCGCGGTGCGCAGCTCGTCGCGGCGGAACGCGTGAACCTCGACCTTGTCGCCCGGCCGGTAGCGCGCGAGCAGTGCGTCGAGGTTCGTGCCCGTGACGCGCAGCCCATCGATGGCGATCAGCGTATCGCCGGCCGACAGCCCCGCACGATGGGCGCCGCCGCCTTCGTAGACGGCTGCGAGCGTGCAATCCGCGCCGCCGCGCAGGCGCGCGCCGATCGTCGGCTTCGTGGCGGCGCCGTTCGCGACATCGGGCGCGAGCGTCACGCCGAACGGTGCGAGCAAATCGGCGAGCGGCAGGTCGCGCGTACCGTGCACGGCGTCGGCGAACAGGCGGCCGAGCGCGACGCCCGTCGCCGCCTCGATCAGCGCCTCGACTTCGTTCTCCTCGACGCCCGCCTGCTTGCCACGGTAGAAGTCGCGGCCGTAGCGTTGCCACAGCAGGCGCATCACGTCGTCGAGCGACTTCTTGTTGCGCGTCTGCGCGCGGATCGCGAGATCGAAGGCGAGCGCGACGAGCGAGCCCTTCGTGTAGTAGCTGACGATCGCATTGGTCGCGTTCTCGTCCTGGCGGTAGTACTTGATCCACGCGTCGAACGAGCTTTCGGCGACGCTCTGCTTCAGGCGCCCCGTGCCGCGCAGCACGCCGCCGACGGTGCGGCCGAGCGCCGCGAAATATTCGTCCTGCGACATCAGCCCGCTGCGCACCAGCATCAGGTCGTCGTAATACGACGTGAAGCCTTCGAACAGCCACAGCAGCGACGTGTAGTTTTCCTTCGACAGGTCGTACGGCACGAACGCCGCCGGCTTGATGCGCTTCACGTTCCACGTATGGAAGTACTCGTGGCTGCAGAGCCCGAGATACGTGCGATAGCCTTCCGTCGTTTCGGGCCGCCCCTTCACCGGCAGGTCGGTGCGATTGCAGATCAGCGCGGTCGACGCGCGGTGCTCGAGGCCGCCGTAGCCGTCGCTGACCGCCAGCGTCATGAACACGTAGCGGTCCATCGGCGCTTTCTTCGATTTCGGCTCGAACAGCGCGATCTGCGCTTCGCACACACGCTTCAGGTCGGTGCGCAGGCGCTCCAGATCGAGCTGCGTCACGCGCCCCGCGATTACGATGTCGTGCGGCACGCCGTGCGCGTCGAACGTCGCGAGCGCGAATTCGCCGATCGTCACCGGATGATCAGAGAGCTCGTCGTAGTTCGCTGCACGGTAGGCGCCGAACCCGTAGCGCTTGGTGCCGCGCGCTTCGGGCAGCGACGTACCGACGCGCCATGCGCGGAACGCCGCACCGGCCGGCTTCGCGATGTCGACTTCGCACGGCGCGCCCTCGTGGCCCGCGACGCTCAGGAACACGGCGGTCGCGTTGAAGAAGCCGCCCGATTCGTCGAGATACGCGGAGCGCACCGACAGGTCCCACGCATACACGTCGTAGCGCAACGTCAGCGTGCCGGTCACGGGTGCGGCCTGCCACGTGTGCTTGTCGGTCTTCGCGATCCGCACCTTGCGGCCCGCATCGTTGAATGCGCCGAGCGTCACGATGTTGCGCGCGAACTCGCGCACGAGGTAGCTGCCCGGAATCCACACCGGCAACGAAAAGCGCTGGCCTTCGGGGTCGGGATCGGTGACCGTCACCGACACTTCGAACAGGTGCGCGGCAAGATCTTTCGGAACAATCGAATAGCGGATCGGCTGGGTCATCGTGGCAATCGGTCGGTCGAATACGGCGGCGGAAACGAAGAGAGGCGCCGGCAGATGCGGGCGCCCCTCGCTGGCCAGGCCATGCGGCCCGGCGTGTGTCGGTTACTTGCTCGAGGCGAGCGCCTGGTTGAGCTGATCGGCCGACACGGCGCCCGGCAGGCGGCGGCCGTCCGGCAGGAAGATCGTCGGCGTGCCCGTGACATTCATCCCGCGGCCGAGCGCGAGGTTCTTGTCGAGCGCGGTCGTATCGCAGGTACCGGCGCCGGACGGCGCGCGGTGGTCGAGCATCCAGCCCTCCCACGTTTTCGCGCGGTCGGTCGCACACCAGATCGCCTTCGACTTCGCGGTCGAATCCGGGGACAGCACCGGGTACAGGAACGTGTAGACGGTCACGTTGTCGACCGACTGCAGCGTCGTCTCGAGCTTCTTGCAATACGGGCAGTTCGGATCGGAGAACACCGCGATCTTGCGGGCGCCGTTGCCCTTGACGACCTTGATCGCATTCGCGAACGGCAGGCTCGCGAAGTCGATCTTGTTGATTTCGGACAGGCGCGCGTCGGTCAGGTTCTTGTGCGTCTTGGTGTCGACGAGATCGCCGAGCAGCACGTAGTCGCCTGCCGCGTCGCTGTAGATGATCTGCGAGCCGAGGTTTACTTCGTAAAGGCCCGCGACCGGCGCTTTCGACACGCTCTTGATCGGCGCATCGCTGCCGAGACGGGCCTGCAGCGTCGCTTTCAGCTTGTCGGTGGTCTGGTCTGCCTGCGCGGTGCAGCCAAGCGTCGCCATCGTGACGGCCAGCGCCAGCGACGCGATGCGGATCGTTTTTTTCATCGAAATCTTCCTTCAGCTCAATCGGTGTGCACGGCACAGTGTACGCCGTAACGGAACCGTGTCCGACCGGCGAAGCGGCCGAAGGTTCGATCGATCAGCCGAGCGCGGCCGACACGAGCCAGCGCTTCACGAACGGCTGCGCGCCGACGAAGGCCATGCCGGCGTTGCGCACGGCCTTCGCGAGCGAGCCCGGCACCGCGAACAGCCGCTGCAGCCCGTCGGTCGCGACCATCAACGCGCGGATGTCCTCGCGGCGCGAACGCTCGTAGCGGCGCAGCAGCACCGTATCGCCGAGGTTGCGGAAGCTCTCCTTGCCCGCGATCGCGTCGGCAAGCGCCGCGACGTCGCGCAGGCCGAGGTTCATCCCCTGCCCCGCGAGCGGGTGGATCAGGTGCGCTGCATCGCCGACCAGCGCGACGCGCGGGGCGATCAGCTTGTCGACCGTCTGCAACGCCAGCGGGAAGCCGGCGGCCGGCGTCACGCAGTCGAGCGTGCCGACCTGGCCATGCGACACGCGCTCGACTTCGGCCGCGAGCTGCGCCGGATCGAGTGCGAGCAATTCGTCCGCATGCGCGGTGTGCGCGGACCAGACGAGCGATACATGGCCGTCCGGCAGCGGCAGCAGCGCGACGATCTCGCCTTCGTGGAACCACTGGTAGGCAGTCTCGCGGTGCGGCAGCGACGCCTTGAAGTTCGCGACGACGCCGGTTTGCCGGTAGTCGCGCCGCTCGACCTTGGCCCCCATTTGCGATCGCACCCACGAATGCGCGCCGTCCGCGCCGACGACGAGGTCCGCTTCCAGCACCTGCCCCGACGACAGCGTGAGCACGGCCGCGTCGTCGCGCACGTCGAAGCCCTGTGCGCGCGCATCGAACCACGTGAGGTTCGGCTGGAACCGCAGCGCGGCGTCGAGCGACGCCTCGACCAGCGACGATTCGGCGATCCACGCAAGCTGCGGAACGGAAGCCTGGTACGCGGAGAAGTGCAGTTCCGCGTGCGCATCGCCGTACACGCGCATGTCGAAGACCGGCGCAAGCCGGCTGTGATCGAGCGCCTGCCAGACCCGCAGCCGCTCGAGCAGCGCCTGCGAACTGGAGGACAGCGCGTAGACGCGTGTGTCGAATGCGAGATCGGTGGGGCGCGGCGTGGCCGGCTGGGCGAGCAAGGCTGTCTTGTAGCCGGACTGGGTCAGCGCGAGCGCGGCCGTCTTGCCGACGAGCCCGCCGCCGACCACGGCGACGTCGAAGGTGTGGTGGGCAGTCATGGCGGGCATTATAGCTGCGGGGCCAAACCCTTACGCGGCCGGACTTTGCGGGAAATCAGCAGAATCGCAGGCCGATGCGGCAGCGCGGCGGCCCGCCGCACCGGCCGTTCGGCGCCCGCCCGGAATCCGGGGCGTCGGCACGGTACAATAGCGACTTTGACCGCCGGCCCGCCGCGCCCCAAGCGCCGGCCGCCCTTTTTTCCCGCGCCGCCGTGCCCTGTCCGGCCGCGCCGCCTTACCCGTCTGAAGGATTCCATGAGTCTCAAATGCGGCATCGTCGGCTTGCCCAACGTCGGCAAGTCCACCCTGTTCAATGCGCTGACCAAGGCCGGCATCGCCGCCGAGAACTACCCGTTCTGCACGATCGAGCCGAACGTCGGCATCGTCGAAGTGCCCGATACGCGCCTGAAGGCGCTCGCTGAAATCATCAACCCCGAGCGCATCGTGCCGGCCGTCGTCGAATTCGTCGACATCGCGGGCCTCGTCGCGGGCGCGAGCAAGGGTGAAGGCCTCGGCAACCAGTTCCTCGCGAACATCCGCGAAACTGACGCGATCACGCACGTCGTGCGCTGCTTCGAAGACGAGAACGTCATTCACGTCGCCGGCAAGGTCAGCCCGATCGACGACATCGAAGTGATCAACACCGAACTCGCGCTCGCCGACCTCGGCACCGTCGAAAAGGCGCTCACGCGCTATTCGAAGGCTGCGAAGTCGGGCAACGACAAGGAAGCGGCGAAGCTCGTCGCGGTGCTCGAGAAGGTACGCGCGCAGCTCGACCAGGGCAAGGCCGTGCGTGGCCTCGCGCTGTCGGACGACGAAGAAGCGCTGCTGAAGCCGTTCTGCCTGATTACCGCGAAGCCGGCCATGTACGTGGCCAACGTGAAGGACGACGGTTTCGAGAACAACCCGCACCTCGAGGCGGTCCGCAAGTACGCGGAAAGCGAGAATGCGCCGGTCGTGGCCGTGTGCGCGGCGATCGAGGCGGAAATCGCCGATCTCGACGACGCGGACAAGGAAGCGTTCCTCGCCGACATGGGCATGGAAGAGCCGGGCCTCGACCGCGTGATCCGCGCGGGCTTCAAGCTGCTCGGCCTGCAAACGTACTTCACCGCCGGCGTGAAGGAAGTGCGCGCGTGGACGATCCATATCGGTGACACGGCTCCGCAGGCAGCCGGCGTGATCCATACCGACTTCGAGCGCGGCTTCATCCGCGCGCAGACGATCGCGTTCGACGACTTCATCGCATACAAGGGCGAGCAAGGCGCGAAGGAAGCCGGCAAGATGCGTGCGGAAGGGAAGGAATATGTCGTGCATGACGGCGACGTGATGAACTTCCTGTTCAACGTTTAAGCGTCGCTGCCGCATCGACCGTAAAAGAGCCCGCTGAATGCGGGCTTTTTCTTTTCAATTGCGGAAGACCGGCTCATTCCCGACCGACGATCTTCAGCGTCCCGGACATATGCAGGAACTGTCCGTCCTTCGCCGCGATGTTCGTATCCACGGTGCCACGTTCGAAATCCTCGACGTGCACGACGTTCGAACCGGTGGACGGCTCGTGCCAGTACACCATATACACCTGCGGACGGATCTCGCGCGCCGTGTACTGCACCGTATCCGTCACGCCCTTGAATTGGCCTGCCGTGCCGACGAACGACATCGTTTTGTCGTCCTTGAAATGCAGGTCGAACGCGGTAGCGCCGAACTGCACGCGCACCGTCTTGCCCGCCGCGGGGAACGGCGCCGGTGCGGGCCACTGCATCTCGCCCTTGGCAACCTTCGCGCTCAGCTCGAGCGACGACTTCTCGCCGAGATCCGGGTAGCGCGCCTCCATCGCCGCGACCAGTGTCGCCGAATCCTTCGCGCGCGTCGCTTCCTGGTCGAACGCCTTCACGTAATCGCGCGTGAACGCGACTCCGGTGGTGAACGGCTGGCTGCCGTCACGGTTCGGCAGGAAGTGGCCGGGCACGACGCGCGCCGGCTTCAGTGCGTCGATCCGATCGAGCGTCGCCAGCCAGTTCGCGTGCGACAGCGGCGTCTGCGTGTCGGCCATCCATACGTGGATGTTCGCGGCGACCGGGATGCCACCGACCACGGTCCGCTCCGAAGGAATCCAGACAAACGTGCGATCGGGCGTCGGGCCGTCGAGCCCGACGATGCGCAGCGGCTCGCCGTCGACGCGCAGCGTATTGCCGTCGAGCGGCTGCGGCACGATCACCGAAGTCGGCGCATTGTCCTTCAGGATCGGGCCCCAGTAGGCGAGCTTGCCGTCCTTGCTGGCCTCGATCGCAGCAACGGTCTGCGGCGTCGCGACGATCTTCGCATCCGGGAAAGCCGCGTGAATGGTTTCCAGCCCGAAATAATAGTCGGGGTCGCTGTGGCTCACGTAGATAACCTTGAGCGTCTTGCCGCTCGCCTTGATCCGGCTCACCAGCGCCTGCGCGTCGTTGCGCTGGAACTGGGCGTCGATCAGGATCGCCTCGGTCTTGCCCGAAACGATTTCAGACGAAACCGGGAAGATCGCATGCGCGCCCGGATTGTAGACATCGACGGTCAGCGGGCCGGCGATGCTCGCGGATGCGGCGCCGAGCAGCGCAGTCGCAGCGAATGCGGAATAAAGCAGATGACGGATCGACATGGTCGGACTCTTGATTGGTGATGAGTGTCCGTAGATTAAATGATACTGCGTCAGTAACAAATATCCCGCTTGTCGATACTTCATTTCCCAACAGGAACGAATCGATCGTCACACATCGGGGCACGGCCGTTTGAGCGGACGCCGGCCGCTCTGATCTCCTGATACACGGACGCGAGTACGCCAGGGCGTCACTCCTGTGTGACATGGCGAATACGCGTCGGCGGTTACGAGATCGCGAACGCAGCGGCCTTTTGTCATGTCGGACCGATTCATTGAGATTTGCGGGAAACGCGAGCGGACAGCCTTGTCGCCATTTCCTTCGTTGCCGCCGTTGCACAGATCGCCTGTGCCGCAGGTCGCATCGAACCATCGCCCCACGCGTTACGCGCCGATTTTTCGCAGGACGTGTCGCGCGCCTTCTTCCACTTCGCCATCTCCGCGTCGAGCGCCGCCTTGCGCCGTGGCTGCTCGCTCACCCGTTTGTCGACGATCCGCTGCAATTCCCGCTCGGCGACGAGCTGATCGCGCCACGCGCAAAAATTCATGCTCGTCTGGCTCGAGTCACAGTCGCTGAGCAGTGCATTGACCTCGCTTGCCGGCAAACCGCTGCGCGCCGCTATCTCGTCCGCTGCCGTCGGGCCGGCAAATGCATGCATCGACGCCAGCACGAGCAAACCGATCATGGCCGTTCTCACGGTGCCCTCTGTTGTGGCTGGAACGGCGCCGATTCAAGTCGGCGCCGGTTGACAAGCCCGTTTGAACGAACGGGCGCCAGACGACGCCCATTATCGTCTCGCGGATGAATCCAGACACGCTGATTCATGTGCGACACCACGCCCGCGTCGTCGCTCCGATTCGCTGAACGGAACACGGCCAGCGCACCTGTGTTGCCTGTATTGTAGGCATAGCTGACGAGCTCATCGAACTGCAGCTGCGTCAATTGCCGAACCGATACATGTCGTCGCACGGCGGCTTCCGCCCGACGGACCCGGACCGCGAGTTGTGCATTGACTTGCGTCGTCGTAACCGGCGTGCGCAATTCTTCCGGGGTGCACGGCCCGGTGTGAGCCAGCGTTCCGATACCGTAGGTACAGTTGTTCGCCTGATCGTTGTAGTAAGCCATGACCGCGCTTTCACGCCTCCGCAGCTCCGCCCACCCTGCGTCGCTCAATCTCAGGCTTTCGTTCGCCATTTGCCCTCCCGGCGCGACCGCTAACGCAAGTCGACCTCATCGTTCACTTCGGTTCTCGAAGCGATCAATGTATGGCGTTGCCGTTGGCAAAGGAATCAGACGAGTTCGATTTTGACGCGTTCGCACATCAACGATCGCGGGGTACGAAAGACCGGACAGCGTGACGTCACGTGTATCCGCGTACCCGCGCAAAAAAGCAATTGGCCCGACCGGCAAACGCCGATCAGGCCATTTTCACGCCCGGGAATTCGCGCCCCGTCGTTACCTCATTCGATCAGATCACGTCGCCGAAACCTGCCGCCCCGCGTTCGCCTGCGCATCACGCCCACGCTTGTTCAGCCACGACGCCAGCAGCACGATCAGCGCCAGCACGGCCGTCGCACCGACTTCCATCCGGTGGTCCTCGCTCACGAGCATCACCGTCAGCGTGCCGCAGATGAACAGGATCACCGCCCACGTGAGCCACGGGAACAGCCACATCCGCAACGTCAGGTCAGCGCCGGTCGATTCGAGCGTCTTGCGCATCCGCAGCTGCGAGATCGCGATCACGAGATACACGAGCAGCGCGATCGCGCCCGACGTCGCCAGCAGGAAGCCGAACACCTGTTCCGGCATCAGGTAGTTCGCGATCACGGTCACGAAACCGAACGCGGTCGATGCGAGCACGGCCGCGCGCGGCGTGCCGGTCGAATCGGTGCGGTGCAGGAACGCGGGCGCATCCTTGCGCTTGGACAGCGAAAACAGCATCCGCGAGGCGGTGTACAGCGCCGAATTCAGGCAGCTCGCGACCGACACGAGCACGATCACGTCGATGATCGCCTTCGCGTTCGGGACGCCGATCAGCTCCATCGCGCGCTGATACGAGCCGTGCTTCGGCAGCAGCGGGTCGTTCCACGGCACGATGGCCGCGACGACGAGAATCGAGCCGAGATAGAACAGCGTGATACGCCAGATCACCGAATTCGTCGCGCGCACGATCTGGCGTTGCGGGTTGTCCGATTCGGCGGCCGCGATCGTCACGATCTCGGTGCCGAGGAACGAGAACATCGTCGTCAGCATCGCCGCGAGCACCGCGCCGGCGCCGTGCGGCATGAAGCCGTCGTGCACGAACAGGTTCGACACGCCCGACACGGCCGGCGCCGGAATGATGCCGACGATCGCCGCACCGCCGATGCACAGGAACACGACGATCGCGACGACCTTGATCAGCGCAAACCAGAATTCGAATTCGCCGTAGTTCTTGACCGAGAAGAGATTGGTCACCGTCAGCACCAGCGTGATGCCGAGCGCGAAGACCCAGGTCGCGACGCCGGGGAACCAGGCATTGAGAATGGTCGCGGCGGCGGTCGCCTCGATCGGGATCACGAGCACCCAGAACCACCAGTACAGCCAGCCGATCGAGAAACCGGCCCAGTGGCCGATCGCGCGATCGGCATAGGTGGAGAACGAACCGCTGTCCGGATGCGCGACGGCCATCTCGCCTAGCATGCGCATCACCAGCACGACCAGCACCCCCGCGATCGCATACGCGAGGATCGACGCCGGGCCGGCTTCCGCGATGGCGTGGCCGGAGCCGACGAACAGGCCCGCGCCGATCACGCCGGCAATCGACATCATCGTCACGTGCCGCTGCTTCAGGCCCGTACCGAGGCCTGTGTTGCTTCCACTCATCTGTCTCTCTCCAAAAAACGGTTCCGGTATGGCCGGGTATCGCGTGAAGGCAGCAAGGGGGATTGTGGTTCTTGAGCCGTGCCGGATGCGGCACCTGCATGGTTGCAGGCGCGCAGCCGGATCGGGGGCCGTTCCGGAACGGGTCGCGACGCAGTCTGCGAAGCTGCGGGTGCGATGCGGCACGCAGGGCGCCGGCGCATCGCGTGCGCCCTTTCCGTCGGCTTTTGTCAGCTGCCTTCGAAGCGAAGGAGTGTAAGCATCAAACGGTTCTTCACTAAGAACCAATTGAAGAATTTCGATGGAACCACTTGTTGCATCGACATCGATCGATGCAACGCTTGTGCC
The DNA here is from genome assembly GCF_005502655.1 of Burkholderia sp. 4NA327C6. Classification (NCBI taxonomy): domain Bacteria; kingdom Pseudomonadati; phylum Pseudomonadota; class Betaproteobacteria; order Burkholderiales; family Burkholderiaceae; genus Burkholderia; species Burkholderia sp. 4NA327C6. The sequence continues at coordinate 27,134 of NZ_SCNZ01000009.1, forward strand.
GTTCGTGGCGACTCGCGAGCGCGCCGAAACCACCCGGCGACACCGGGTCAGCCAGTCGCAACCGGCGCGTCAGCGCGCTCCGTTCGCCATCTCGTCACGCCATTTGGCGGGGACGACGGCCTGCCATTCTCGCAGAAGCAGGTTTTTCACGGCGTCCGGACGGGCCACCGACAGCCGCACCAGCACGATCGGCCAGCCGACGTAGTGATCCGTCACGTAATACACGTCAGGTTCCGATTCGATCAGCCACGCGCGCTCGTCGGGGCCGACGCCTTTCACGACAAGCGTGTCGCCGTCTTCGCGCAGTCGCGCGAGCATCCTGCCCTTCACCTTGAGTGCGGGCGTGCCGTATGACGTGCCTTCCTCGACGCCGCGCCACGCCAGTGCGATCCGCCGGACTTCGTCGAATGTCATGGAGCCTCCCGGCTGGATGCCGTCGGTTCACGATCCGCCACCCTACCGGAATTCGCGCGATGGTGCGTCGACCTAAGCGCGCCTATCCGCGCGCCGCACGTGCGGCCGTCGACGCTCGCCCCGTCGTGGCGACGATCGCGAAGGCGATCGCATTCGCTGCGGCGCTGGCCAGGATCGGCACGAGATAGCCGCCGCCCGCGTCGTAGATGAAGCCGGCCGCGGTCGGCCCGATCAGCGTGCCGAATGCGACGCTCGTATAAAGCACGCCGATGATCCCGCTCACGTTACGGCCGCCGAAATAGTCCATCACGACTGCCGGCAGCACGGCGACCCAGCCGCCATAGAACACACCGAACAGGAGTGCGAACGCGGCAAGCGTGGCGACTGTGCCGGCACCGGCCCACGCGACGAGTGCGACGGCCATGCCCGCGAACATCGCGAGCAGCGATGTGCGGCGGCCGAAACGGTCGGCGAGGCCCCCGAGGAAGAAACGGCCGGCCGTGCTGCCGACGCCGATCGCGCCGAGCAGCAGCACGGCCGTCGATGACGAGACGCCATGATCGAGCGCGTACGGCACGAGATGAACGAACGGGACGAACACGCCGAACGAGCAGATGAGGCATGCCGCGTAAAGGCTCGCGAACGGACGCGACGTGACGGCTTCGCGCACCGTCGCGCCGGCAGACGTCGAAGCCGCAACCGGCTTGCGGCCCACTGCCGCGCCGGACACCGAAGCGCCTGCATCGCGCCCGGTGACCTTCGCGCCGCCGCCTTCCACCGGCTCATGCGCCGCCTCCCCGTCCGGCAGCAACCCCCGTCCGCGCGGATCGTTCTCGATCAGCAGCGACATCCCCGCGCCGATCACGATCGCGATCACGGCCAGCGTGAAATACGCACCGCGCCAGCCGACATGCGCGATCAACGCGGATGCAAGCGGCGGCATCACCAGCGTACCGACGCCGATACCGGCGACCGCGAGCCCCGACGCGAAGCCGCGCCGGCGCACGAACCAGCGCTGCACGGCGCCGACGGCCGGCACGTACGCGCAGCCAACGCCGAGCCCGACACCGAGACCGTACGCGACATAGACCTGCATCAGCGTCTGCGCGGCGCCGGCAGCCGCGAGCCCGATGCCCGTCAGCAGCATCCCGGCGACGGCAAGCCGCCGCGAGCCGAAGCGGTCGGCGAGCGGCCCGCTGACGATGCCGAAACCGAAATACAGGAAGCCGGCAAGCGAGAACACGAGCGAGATCTGCCCGCGTGACGCGGCGAAATCCCGCTGCAGCGACTCGACGAACGCGCTGAACGTGTATGCGCTGCCGAAGCCGACGAACGTGGCGGCAAACGCGGCCGCAACCACGTACCAGTCGTAGAAAAGGCGCGATGCGCGCGGGCGGTTCATGACGATGCTCCTCTCAGGTTCCACCGGCAGCACGCGGCGTCCGGATTGCCTCCTGGATATAGTTGAACTATGTTGATCGCACTGGCCGCCGACAGGCAGTCGTGAAGCCTGCGATCCGATGCGTCAACGGTACTCGCGCGTACGCATCGTCTCAAACGATATTTCGTCGGACTTTCGATTTAGAAAAACTGAATGAATCGTTCCCGTCTGCCACCTCTCAACGCGCTGCGCGCATTCGAAGCGGCCGCCCGCCACCTGTCGGTGAAGGTGGCTGCCGAGGAGCTGTCGGTCACGCCCGGCGCGGTAAGCCAGATGATCCGCACACTCGAGACGCATCTCGGCGTGCAGCTGTTCGAGCGCGTCAACCGCGGCATCCTGCTCACGGCCGCCGGCCGAGACTACCTGCCGCCGGTGCGCAACGCGTTCAGGCAGATCGCCGATGCGTCGCAGCGCGTGTCGGGCGCTGCCGACAGCGGCGTGCTGACGGTGAGCGTCACGCCATTTTTCGCATCCGCTTGGCTCGTCCCGCGCCTCGCGCAGTTTCGAGAAGCTTGCCCGGACGTCGACCTGCAGGTCGTCACGAGCCACGCGCTGGCGGATTTCTCGCGCGACGGCGTCGACGTCGCGATCCGTCATGGCCTCGGGCGTTACATCGGGCTGTGCAGCGAGCGCCTGCTGACGGTGGAGATCGTCGCGCTCGCGTCGCCCGAACTCGTTGCGCGGCTCGGCATGCCGGCGACGCCGGCCGACCTGGTCGGCTGGCCGCAGTTGCACGACGCCGAGCGCAAGGGCTGGCACATCTGGTTCGGCGCGCAGCGGATCGACGATTTCGGCCCGCCGCGCGGCCCTGCATTCGACGACTCGGGCCTGTTGCTGCAGGCGATCGTCGCCGGCCAGGGCGCCGGGCTGCTGCCGGCCGCGATGGTGCGCGGCGAGCTGGCGAGCGGCCGGCTCGTGCAGCTCGCCGACGTCGCGTGGCTCGACGATTTCGCGTACTACCTCGTCTATCCGCCGCACCACGCAGAGCGGCCGAAGGTCGCCGCATTCCGCCGATGGATCCTCGACGCCGCACTGGCCGATGGCGCGGCATCGATGTCCGGCACGACGTAGCGCCGTCCCTCTCGGCGCGGTTCCTCGGCCGATCGGCTAACATGCGGCCCGACACCGATAACAACAGACCGAGAGAGACCATGCCTGCCCTGCTCCGCCGCGCGACACGCATCGCGACCTTGTCCGCCGCGCTCTTTGTCGCGTGTGCCGCGTTACCGCCTGCCGCGCATGCCTATCGCGCATCGCCCGGCTACGGCAACGAAGCCGATCTCGACCGCCACGACACGTATCGCAACCGCGACGGCGACACCGTGCACGCACCCGCACATTCGAAATCGGGCCGCGTGCCCGAGGGCGCGAGCGCGCGCTGCCGCGACGGCACGTACAGCTTCAGCCGTCACCGGCGCGGCACGTGCTCGGGGCACGGCGGCGTTGCCGCGTGGCTGTAGCCCCCGGCCGAACGGCCAGTCCGGACCGCTGCCGCCACCCGCCGCTGTCAGCGACACTCGGCGGCGAAGTACAATAGCCGCTCGCGCCGCCGACACGCGGCGACGCCGCCGCGCCCTGCGCGGCACGCTCCGTACCGAATCACCCGACGCCGCCACGCCCGCGCGCTGCGCGGCAGTCTCAACCACTTCTGAATTTCACACCGAAATGGCCCAATACGTTTTCACGATGAACCGGGTCGGCAAGATCGTGCCGCCCAAGCGCCAGATCCTGAAGGACATCTCGCTGTCGTTCTTTCCCGGCGCGAAGATCGGCGTGCTCGGCCTGAACGGCTCGGGCAAGTCGACGCTGATCCGCATCATGGCGGGCGTCGACAAGGACATCGAAGGCGAAGCGACGCCGATGCCGAACCTGAACATCGGCTACCTGCCGCAGGAGCCGCAGCTCGACCCGACGAAGACGGTGCGCGAAGCCGTCGAGGAAGGCCTCGGCGACCTGTTCCAGGCCAACAAGAAGCTCGAGGAAATCTACGCGGCGTATGCAGAGCCGGACGCCGACTTCGACGCGCTCGCAGCCGAGCAGGCGAAGTACGAAGCGATCCTCGCATCGAGCGACGGCGGCAGCCCCGAGCAGCAGCTCGAAGTGGCCGCGGACGCGCTGCGCCTGCCGTCGTGGGACGCCAAGATCGAACACCTGTCGGGCGGTGAAAAGCGCCGCGTCGCGCTGTGCAAGCTGCTGCTCGAAAAACCCGACATGCTGCTGCTCGACGAACCGACCAACCACCTCGACGCGGAATCGGTCGACTGGCTCGAACAGTTCCTGGTGCGCTTCCCCGGCACCGTGGTCGCGGTTACCCATGATCGCTACTTCCTCGACAACGCGGCCGAGTGGATTCTCGAACTCGACCGCGGCCACGGCATTCCGTGGAAGGGCAACTACAGCAGCTGGCTCGACCAGAAGGAAGAGCGTCTGAAGCAGGAAGAAGCGTCGGAATCGGCGCGCCAGAAGGCGATCAAGAAGGAACTGGAGTGGGTGCGCCAGAACCCGAAGGGCCGCCAGGCGAAGTCGAAGGCGCGTATCGCGCGCTTCGAGGAGCTGAGCAGCCAGGAATACCAGAAGCGCAACGAAACGCAGGAAATCTTCATTCCGGCCGGCGAACGCCTCGGCAATGAAGTGATCGAGTTCAAGAACGTCAGCAAGTCGTTCGGCGACCGCCTGCTGATCGACAATCTGAGCTTCAAGATCCCGGCCGGCGCGATCGTCGGCATCATCGGCCCGAACGGCGCCGGCAAGTCGACGCTGTTCAAGATGCTGACCGGCAAGGAACAGCCGGATTCGGGCGAAGTCGTGATGGGGCCGACCGTGAAGCTCGCGTACGTCGACCAGAGCCGCGACGCGCTCGACGGGTCGAAGACGGTGTTCGAGGAAATCTCGGGCGGCGCCGACGTGCTGACGGTGGGCAAGTACGAAACGCCGTCGCGCGCGTACATCGGCCGCTTCAATTTCAAGGGCGGCGACCAGCAGAAGATCGTCGGCAACCTGTCCGGCGGTGAACGCGGCCGCCTGCACCTCGCGAAGACGCTGATCTCAGGCGGCAACGTGCTGCTGCTCGACGAACCGTCGAACGACCTCGACGTCGAAACGCTGCGCGCGCTGGAAGACGCGCTGCTCGAATTCGCGGGTTCGGTGATGGTGATTTCGCACGATCGCTGGTTCCTCGACCGGATCGCGACGCACATCCTCGCATTCGAAGGTGATTCGCAGGTCACGTTCTTCGACGGCAACTACCAGGAGTACGAAGCCGACAAGCGCGCGCGTCTCGGCGAGGAAGCCGCGAAGCCGAAGCGCCTGCGCTACAAGCCGATCAGCCGCTGACCGGAACGGCCCGGGTGCCAGGCACCGCGGCAACGCGGGGCCGGTCGCCGAGGGGGGCCGCTTCAGGAGCAGCACAACAAAAAAGCGGGCCGCCGGCCCGCTTTTTCTATCTGATGGCCGGCTGCTCGCCCGCCGCTTACGCGAGCGCGCCCAGCTCGCGCAGCCGCGCCTCGGTCACCGCCGCACTCGTATGATGAATGCCGTGCCAGCCGAGCGCCGTCGCGGCCGCGGCATTCTTCGCGTTGTCGTCGATGAACACGAGTTCGTGCGGCGCGATGCCCGGCAAGTGCGGCTCGATCCGCGCGTGCATCTCGCGGTAGATCGCCGGATCGGGCTTCACGAGCTTCACACGGCCCGACACGACGATCTCCTTGAAACGCCGCAGCACCGGGAAGTTGTCCCATGCATACGGGAATGTCTGCGCGGACCAGTTCGTCAGCCCGAACAGCGGCATCCCCTGCGCTTCAAGGCGATCGACGAGCGCGGCGCCCTCTTCGAGCACGCCGCCGATCATTTCGTGCCAGCGCGCGTAGAACGCGCGGATCAGCGCCTCGTGCTCCGGAAACTTCGCGACGAGCTCGGCCGTGCCTTCCTCGATCGTTTGCCCGCCGTCCTGACGGATCACCCAGTCCATCGCGCACACGTGCGTGAGGAACCAGCGACGCTCCGCGTCGTCGGGAATCAGCTCCCGGTAAAGGTACTCCGGGCTCCAGTCGATCAGCACGCCGCCGAAATCGAACACCACGGCCTTGATCGTCATGCGAACTCCGTCGAAAGAACCTCCGCGAGCGGGCGCGGCGTCACCGGGTTGCCCGACAGCGAATTGTTTTGCCATACGAAGTGATGGTGCGCGACGATCTGCGCGGCCGACAGGTGCGTGCGCTCGTTCGTCGTGTGCAGATCGGATACGACGGTCGTCCGGTAGCCGAGCAGCGCCGCGCGGCGTGCGGCCGAATCGACGCAGAACTCGGTCGCATAGCCGCAGATCAGCACCGAACGGATGCCGTGGCGGTCGAGCTGCGCCGCGAGCGGCGTGTCGTGGAACGAGTCGCTCACCTGCTTGCGCACGCGCCAGTCGTCGTTCCCGACGACCAGCCCCGCATGCAGCTCCCAGCCCGGCGTGCCGGGCACGATGTCGTCGTCCGCATCGCCGTCGTGCTGCACGAAGCACACGGGCGCGTTCGCCGCGCGCGCCGCCGCCGTCAGCCGGTTGATGCCCGTTACCACGTCATCGAGCCGGTAAGCGGGCCGTGCCCGCTGCACCAGCCCGCGCTGCATGTCGACCACGATCACTGCGGTGTCCGCCATTGCCTGCCCTCGGTTGTGTCGTTCGGCCGTTGTCCGGCCGTTATCGCCTGTTGTGTCAGATCGGCTGCGTGCGCGCGTCGAGCCACGCTTTCGCATCGCCGCTCAGGTGCCGGCCGACGCGCTCGCGCACCGTCGCGTGATACGTGTTCAGCCATGCGCGCTCGTCGTCGTGCAGCATCTCGATCAGCACGCAGCGCGTGTCGATCGGGCACAGCGTCAACGTCTCGAACGCGAGGAAATCGCCGAATTCCGTCTGCCCGGCCGCGCGGTTCACGACCAGGTTCTCGATCCGGATGCCCCACTGGCCGGGGCGGTACACACCCGGCTCGATCGACGTGATCATGCCTTCTTCCATCGCCGTGTGCGGCTCGGCCGGCGCGTAGTGCGAGATGACCTGCGGGCCTTCGTGCACGTTCAGGAAGTAACCGACGCCATGCCCCGTGCCGTGGCCGTAGTCGAGCCCCGCCGCCCACATCGGTGCGCGCGCGATCGCGTCGAGCATCGGCGAGCGGATGCCGCGCGGGAAGCGGGCACGCGACAGCGCCATCATCGACTTCAGCACGATCGTGAAATCGCGCCGCTGCAGGTCGCTGACGGTGCCGACCGGCACGACGCGCGTGATGTCGGTCGTGCCCGTCACGTACTGGCCACCCGAATCGATCAGCAGCAGGCCGTCGCCGGCGATCGTCGCGTGCGACGCCGGCGTCGCATGGTAGTGCGGCATCGCGCCGTTCGCGTTGAAGCCCGCAATCGTCGCGAAACTCGCCGACACGTAGCCGGGGCGCCGGGCGCGGGCGGCCGTGAGCTTTTCCTCGATCGTCAGCTCGGTGATCGTCTCGCGGTTCACCGCCTGCTCGAACCACGTGAAGAATTCCGCGAGCGCGGCGCCGTCGTGTTCCATCGTCACGCGCACGTGCTCGATCTCGGCGGACGTCTTGCGCGACTTCGCGAACGTCGACGGATTCACGGCCTCGACGAGCTTCACGCCGGCCGGCACGGCTTCGAGCGTGCCGAACGTCACGCGGCGCGGGTCGATCAACAGCGTCGCGCCGTCGGGCAGCGACCCGAGCGCGGCGCGCGCGGCGTCGTAGGCGCGAACGTCGACACCATCCTTCGCGAGCGACGCGGCCAACGCCGGCGACACCTTTCCGTCGGCGACGAACAGCGTCGCGCGATCGGCGCCGATCATTGCGTGCGCAACGAATACGGGATTGAAGTTGACGTCGGCGCCGCGCAGGTTGAACAGCCATGCGAGGTCGTCGAGCGTCGAGACGAAATGCCATTGCGCACCCTGCGCGCGCATCGCGCGGCGCACTTCGGCCAGCTTGCTCGCGCGCGTCGTGTCGGCCTGCGGCGCCGTGTGCTCGAACACCGCGTCGCCGGGCAGGCCCGGCCGCTCGGGCCAGATCGCGTCGAGCAGATCGAGATCGGTGCGCAGCGCGATGCCGCGTGCATTCAGCGCCCCGGTCAGCCCGCGTGCGGCGGCGACGCCGAGCACGGCGCCGTCGACGCCGACCGTCGCACCTGCCGCCACGTTCTGCGCGAGCCAGTCGACGTGCGGCGCGCTCTGCTGGCCGCCCGTCATCTTCATCAGTTGCACGCCCGTGCCGGCCAGTTCGGCATCGGCCTGCACCCAGTAGCGGCTGTCGACCCACAACCCCGCGAAATCCGCGGTCACGACCAGCGTGCCGACCGAGCCCGTGAAGCCGGACAGCCAGCGGCGGGCCTGCCAGCGCTCCGGCAGGTACTCGGATAGATGGGGATCGGCGGACGGCACGAGATAGGCGGCCAGGTCCTCGCGGGCCATGGCGCCACGCAGCAGCGCGAGGCGGGCCGGCACCGGCGAGACTTCGGGAAGACGGGCATTCATGATTTCACCTGAGAACATTCAGCGACGGGCCGACAGCGTAACCGTCACGGCTACGACGAGGAACGCGACACCGGTGCAGACCGGCCATTCGAGCGTCTCGCCATCGTAAAACAGTCCCGAGAGATTGCCGGCCATGCGGGCCGCCCCCGCGCCGACGATGCCGGCGAGCACCGCGATCCACCACGCCGGCCGGCCCGTGCGCCGCATCGGATGCAGCCATCGGCCGAACAGCCCGACGGCCGCTCCCAGGACAAGGATTCCAAACCAGTTCATTCGACGCCTTCTATAAATTCAGATTCGTCCCATAGGCGTGAACGTTGCCAACGGCTAGCATCGATTTATCCATCGAACCCGAGACCAGCCGGGTGCCGCCAACATTCGAGTTTAGGGGCCGACTCGACGTTATGGCAAGCGCGCGCCGGCTGCCGTATTGAAGATATTCTCATGCGAATCGCTCTGATCGATCCGGAAGCGCGCCATGCCGCGCTCCTGAACCGCCTGCTCTTCGCAGGCGGTCATGTGTGCCACGCGTTTTCGTCCAGTGCTGCGTTCTTCGAGTGGCTCGCCACCGACACCTGCGACATGCTGATCACCGGCCATTGGGCCGGCGACCAGCCGGCCGAGGAAGTCATCCCGCGCGCGCAGACCATCCTGCCCGGGCTGCCGGCCATCGCCGTGATGCAGCTGCCGCGCGAAAGCGAAATCGTCTCGTGCCTGCACGCGGGCGCCGACGATTGCCTCGTGCGCCCCGTGAGCGGACCCGAGATGCTCGCGCGCGTCAACGCGCTGAGCCGGCGTGCCGGCGTGCGCCGGCCACCCACCCGCTCGCGCGAAATGTATGGCGAATACGCTTTCGATGCCACGCATTGCCTCGTCCGGTTCGACGACGCAATCGTTTCACTCACGCCGAAGGAGTTCCGGTTCGCGCAGCTGCTGTTCACGAACCTGTCGCGGCCGGTGTCGCGCGCCCATATCCTCGAAACGGTGTGGGGGCGCCGCCGCGACATGAAGTCGCGCACGCTCGATACCCATGCGTCCCGGCTGCGCAGCAAACTCCGGCTGCTTCCGGAGCGCGGCTACCGGCTGCTGCCGCTCTACGGCTACGGCTATCAGCTCGACCGCGTGCCGATCGAGCCCCCAAATTCCCGGCCCCGCCACGCTGATGCCCGGTATGCGGCGAGTGAGGAAATCGCTGAAACGCTATAATATGGGGCTAAACGATAGCCCTCGATATGCAACTCCTCACGATCGGAATCAATCACCACACTGCGCCTGTCGCCTTGCGCGAACGCGTGGCGTTTCCGCTCGAGCAGATCAAGCCGGCTCTCGTCACGTTCAAGAACGTGTTTCTCGGCCCCCAGGCGCCCAATACGCCCGAAGCGGCGATCCTCTCCACCTGCAACCGCACCGAACTGTATTGCGCGACCGACGATCGCGCGGCACGCGAAGGCGCGATCCGCTGGCTGTCGGAGTATCACCGGATCCCGGTCGGCGAACTCGCGCCGCACGTCTATGCGCTGCCGCAGTCGGAAGCGGTCCGGCACGCATTTCGCGTCGCATCCGGCCTCGATTCGATGGTGCTGGGCGAAACCCAGATTCTGGGCCAGATGAAGGACGCCGTTCGCACCGCGACGGAAGCCGGCGCACTCGGCACCTATCTGAACCAGCTGTTCCAGCGCACGTTCGCGGTAGCGAAGGAAGTGCGCGGCACGACCGAAATCGGCACGCAGTCGGTGTCGATGGCCGCCGCCGCGGTGCGCCTCGCACAACGGATCTTCGAAAAGGTGTCGGATCAGCGCGTGCTGTTCATCGGCGCCGGCGAGATGATCGAGCTGTGCGCGACGCACTTCGCCGCGCAAGGCCCGCGCGAGCTCGTCGTCGCGAACCGAACGGCCGAACGCGGCCAGCGGCTCGCCGAACGCTTCAACGGCCGTGCGATGCCGCTCGCCGACCTGCCGACCCGCATGCACGAGTTCGACATCATCGTGTCGTGCACGGCGTCGACGCTGCCGATCATCGGCCTTGGCGCAGTCGAGCGCGCGGTGAAGGCACGCCGCCACCGGCCGATCTTCATGGTCGACCTCGCGGTGCCGCGCGACATCGAGCCCGAAGTCGGCAAGCTGAAGGACGTGTTCCTCTACACCGTCGACGATCTCGGCGCGATCGTGCGCGAAGGCAATGCATCGCGTCAGGCTGCGGTCGCGCAGGCCGAAACGATCATCGAAACGCGCGTGCAGAATTTCATGCAATGGCTCGACACGCGCAGCGTCGTGCCGGTGATCCGTCACATGCATACGCAGGCCGACGCACTGCGCCGTGCCGAAGTCGACAAGGCGCAGAAGCTGCTCGCGCGCGGCGACGATCCGGCCGCCGTGCTCGAAGCGCTGTCGCAGGCGCTGACCAACAAGCTGATCCACGGCCCGACGAGCGCGCTCAACCGCGTGAACGGCGCCGATCGCGATTCGCTGATCGACCTGATGCGCGGCTTCTACCAGCACGCACCGCGCTCGAACGACCAGTCCGGCCACTAGCGCCGGCCGATCGCCCTGCCGCCGGCCGGTCGTTGTCCCGCCGCCGGCCTATCCTTTCCGAATACCCCTTGCCCGGGAGCGCCGCTCCACACCATGAAGACGAGCATGCAACGCAAGCTCGACCAGCTGTCCACACGGCTGGCCGAACTGAACGACCTGCTGAGCCGCGAAAACGTCACGGCCGACCTCGACCAGTACCGCAAGCTCACGCGTGAACATGCGGAACTCGGCCCGGTGGTCGAACAGTACGCGCTGTGGCGCCAGTCGCGCAGCGACGAGACGGCCGCGCAGGAGCTGCTCGGCGACCTGTCGATGCGCGACTTCGCGGAAGACGAAATCCGCAGCGCACGCGAGAGCATGGCCCGCCTCGAGACCGAACTGCAGAAGATGCTGCTGCCGAAGGATCCGAACGACGACCGCAACATCTTCCTCGAAATCCGTGCGGGCACGGGCGGCGACGAATCGGCGCTGTTCGCGGGCGACCTGCTGCGCATGTACCTGCGCTTCGCGGAACGCCAGCGCTGGCAGGTCGAAATGATGTCGGAGAGCGCGTCGGATCTCGGCGGCTACAAGGAAGTGATCGTGCGGATCGCGGGCCAGGGCGCGTATTCGCGCCTGAAGTTCGAGTCGGGCGGCCATCGCGTACAGCGCGTGCCGGCCACCGAAACGCAGGGGCGCATCCACACGTCCGCATGCACGGTCGCGGTGATGCCGGAAGCCGACGAAATCGGCGAGGTCGAGATCAATCCGGCCGACCTGCGGATCGACACGTTCCGCGCGTCCGGCGCGGGCGGCCAGCACATCAACAAGACCGATTCGGCGGTGCGCGTCACGCACATCCCGACCGGGATCGTCGTCGAGTGCCAGGACGACCGTTCGCAGCACAAGAACAAGGATCGCGCGCTGAAGGTGCTCGCCGCACGCATCAAGGACAAGCAGTATCACGAGCAGCACGCGAAGGAAGCGGCCACGCGCAAGAGCCTGATCGGCTCCGGCGACCGCTCGGAACGGATCCGCACGTACAACTTCCCGCAGGGCCGGATGACCGATCACCGGATCAACCTGACGCTGTACCGGCTCGAGGCGCTCATGGACGGCGATCTCGACGAACTGATCAGCGCGCTGGTCAGCGAACACCAGGCCGAACTGCTCGCGTCGCTCGGCGATGCCGACTGAGGCCGCGATGCCCGACACTTCCGCCGACGAACTGCTGCGCGCGTCGCCGCTCGACGCGGTCGATGCGCGCGTGTTGCTCGCGCACGCGCTCGGCTGGACCCGCACGCAATTGATCACGCGCGGCGACGCGCCGCTCGACGCGGCCGCGGTCGAACGCTACCGCGCGCTCGAGGCGCGCCGCCTGGCCGGTGAACCCGTCGCGCAGCTCGTCGGGATGCGCGAATTCTTCGGCCGGCCGTTCGACGTGACGCCCGACGTGCTGATCCCGCGCCCCGAAACCGAACTGCTCGTCGAAGCCGCACTCGAAGCGATCGACGGGCTGCCGCGTCCGGCCGTGCTCGATCTCGGCACGGGCAGCGGCGCGATCGCCGTGTCGATCGCCGCCGAGCGTCCCGATGCGCGCGTGTGGGCGCTCGACCGTTCGCCGGCCGCACTCGAGGTCGCACAACGCAACGCAGGCAAGCTGCTCGACGCGCGCCGCCCCGGCGGCCCGCTGCACTGGCTGGAGAGCGACTGGTACGCGGCGCTCGATCCGGCGCTTGCATTCGACACGATCGTCAGCAACCCGCCGTACATCGCGCAGCACGATCCGCACCTCGAACAAGGCGACCTGCGTTTCGAGCCGCGCGGCGCACTCACCGACGATGCCGACGGCCTCAGCGCGATCCGCACGATCGTCGCGGGCGCCGGCACCTACCTGAAACCGGGCGGCACGCTCTGGATCGAGCATGGCTACGACCAGGCCGAGGCCGTGCGCGCGGTGCTCGTCTCGCACGGCTTCATCGCGGTCGAATCGCTCGCCGATCTGGCCGCCATCGAACGCACGACAGGCGGCCGCCTGCCGGGCTGATGCCCGGCCCGCCCGGTTGAAATCCGCTATCATTTCGATCTACCGCCCCGCTAACGCAAGAACGCAAGGTCAGTCATGGACACCCAACAACGTATCAAGCAAATCGTCGACGAAAACCAGGTCGTGCTCTTCATGAAGGGCAACGCGCAATTCCCGATGTGCGGCTTTTCGGGCCGCGCCATCCAGGTGCTGAAGGCCTGCGGCGTCGACCAGTTCAAGACGGTCAACGTCCTCGAAGACGACGAGATCCGCCAGGGCATCAAGGAATTCTCGAACTGGCCGACCATCCCGCAGCTCTACGTGAAGGGCGAATTCATCGGCGGCTCGGACATCATGATGGAGATGTACCAGTCGGGCGAGCTGCAGCAACTGTTCGCCGCCGCGTAATACGCCCCGCACGCCCCGCCTCCTTTCGATGGCATCTCCCAGCGCGCCGCCACGCCGGCTGATTGTTGCGATCACCGGCGCGACCGGCGCGATCTACGGCATACGGCTGCTCGACCTGCTGCGCGCCGCCGGCGGCGTCGAAACGCATCTGCTGGTTTCGAACGCCGGCTGGCTCAACATCCAGCACGAACTGAAGCTGTCGAAGGCCGATGTCGAAAGCCGTGCGGATGTCGTGCATTCGGTGCGCGACGTCGGCGCGACGATCGCATCGGGGTCGTTCGCGACCGACGGGATGGTGATCGCGCCCTGCTCGATGAAGACGCTCGCGAGCGTCGCGCACGGGCTGTCCGACAACCTGATCACGCGCGCAGCCGACGTCACGTTGAAGGAGCGCCGCCGCCTCGTGCTGATGGTGCGCGAAACGCCGTTCAACCTCGCTCATCTGCGCAACATGACCGCCGTCACCGAAATGGGCGGCATCGTCTTCCCGCCGCTGCCCGCGTTCTACGCGATGCCGAAGACGATCGAGGAACTCGTCGACCAGACCGTCACGCGCGTGCTCGACCTGTTCGCGCTCAGCGCGCCGCAGACGACGCCGTGGGCCGGCATCCGGCACGCGCAGTAAGCGCACGCTCGACAATCCATTCGTCGCGCATCTGCGCCGATTTCCACCGAAATTCATTCTATTTCACGAATACAGCGTCCAGCTGCCGTGAAGCGCATGGCGTCGCCCGGATTATCAACAAACAAGCGTCAATCAAATTCCGGATCGCGGATTTATCAATGTCCGGTGCGCGTCTATAGTCACAGGCAAATCCCTTTGCAGGCCACCACCATGAACCGCTTGCCTTCGCTCTACCTGTCCCACGGCGCCCCGACGCTGCCGATCGACCCGGCCCTGCCGTCTGGCGCATTCACGCACCTCGCCGCCGAATTGCCGCGCCCGCGCGCGGTGCTGATGCTGTCCGCGCACTGGGGCACGCAGCGCCCCGTCGCCAGCATCGCCGCGCACCCGGAAACGATCCACGATTTCTACGGCTTTCCGCAGGCGCTGTACGACATCCGCTACCCGGCGCCCGGCGCCCCCGACGTCGCCGAACGCGCGGCCGGGCTGCTGAATGCGGCCGGCATCGAGACCGCGACGACCGAGCACGGCCTCGACCACGGCGCGTGGGTGCCGATGCTGCTGATGTTCCCGGAAGCCGACGTGCCGGTGGCGCAGCTGTCGATCCAGCCGCGCGCGGATGCCGCCCACCACTTCGCGCTCGGCCGCGCGCTGCGACCGCTGCGCGACGAAGGCGTGATGGTGATCGGCTCCGGCCAGATCACGCACAACCTGCGCGCCGCCGATTTCGGTGCGGCGCCCGAGGATGCGGACCCGCGCGTCACGGAATTCACCGACTGGTTCGAGGCGAAGCTGGCCGCGCGCGACGTCGACGCGCTGCTCGACTACCGCCGGCAGGCGCCGCACGCAGCGCTGATGCATCCGACCGACGAGCACCTGCTGCCGGTGTTCACGGCGCTCGGCGCGGCGGACGACGACTACCAGCTCGGCATCCAGTCGCTCGGCACATACCAGCGCGTGCTCGCGATGACGAACTACGTGTTCGCCGGCACGGCCGCCTGACCAGCAGACAGCGGACGGCGACCGTCCAACAAAAAGCCCGCCCGAGCATCGCTCGGGCGGGCTTTTTTACGCTGCTTGCTGCCGCCGCCGGATCCGGCGGCAGGTCACGCGTCAGGCACCGACCCCTTCGAGGATCTCGTCGTGCGACTCGCGCTCGTCGAGATACTGGGTCCGGTAGCCCGTATTCACACCCCAGAAGTAGAAAACCAGCGAGATCGCCGCGACGATCAGCATGTCCCAGCCGTACGGCAGGTAGCCGTGACCGCCAAATTCCTTGCTGCCGATCAGCGACAGCACGGCCATCGTCGGCAGGTATGCGACCAGCCACCATGCGGCCTTCAGGTCGGCGCCCCAGCCGGTCCAGCCCGATTTCGCCTGGAAGTAGAAGTACACCGGCAGCGCGACGATCATCAGCAGGATGATTTCGCCCGTCAGCGGCCACTTCGCCCAGTACAGGATCAGCGATGCGCACACGAATGCGAACGGGGCGATCAGCTTCATCAGCGGAATCGACAACGGACGCTCGATGTCGGTCGCGGAGCGGCGCAGCGCCATCAGGCTGATCGGGCCGGTCAGGTACGAGATCACCGTCGCGACCGAGATCACCGCCGCGAGCGAGCTCCAGCCGCGGAAGAAGAACAGGAAGATGAACGACACGAGCAGGTTGAACCACATCGCCTGGCGCGGGACGCCGTAGATCGGGTGCACGTTGCCGAACATCTTCGGCATCGTGTTGTTGCGCTCCATCGCGTAGATCATGCGGGTGGTCGTCGCCATGTAGGTCGTCCCGGTGCCGCTCGGGCTGATGAACGCGTCGACGTACAGCAGGATCGCCAGCCAGTTCAGGTTCAGCGCGATCGCGAGTTCCGCGAACGGCGACGAGAAGTTGAAGTGCGCCCAGCCCTTCGCGACGTCGGCCGGATTCACCGAACCGATGTAGGCCATCTGCAGCAGCACGTAGATCACGAGTGCGAGCAGGATCGACGTGATCACCGCGAACGGCACGCTGCGCGACGGGTTGCGCGCTTCGCCGGCGAGGTTCACCGGGCTCTGGAAGCCGTTGAACGCGAACACGATGCCGCTCGTCGCGACTGCGGTCAGCACGGCCGACCAGCCGTAAGGTGCGAAGCTTGCATTGGATGCGGTGCCGAGGTTCTCCGCATGGAAGCTCGTCAGCATCAGGCCGAGGATCGTGAGGCCGGGGATCAGGAACTTGAAGATCGTGATCGCCGTGTTCGCCCGCGCGAAGGCCTTGACGCCCCAGTAGTTCAGCATGAAGTAGATGACGACCAGCACGGCCGACAGCAGCAGGCCGAGTGTCTGTAATTCGCCGTTCACGAACAACGCATGCGCCCACGGATACGGCCACGTGCTCATGTACTGGATCGACGCTTCAGCCTCGATCGGGATCACGGATACGATCGCGATCCAGTTCGCCCACGCACTGATGAAGCCCACCAGCGAACCGTGCGAGTAGCGCGCATAGCGCACCATGCCGCCCGACTCGGGGAACATCGCGCCCAATTCCGCGTAAGTCAGTGCAATTGCGAGAATCACGACAGCGCCGATGATCCAGGCGCAGATCGCCGCCGGACCGGCAATCTTCGCGGCCTTCCAGGCGCCGAACAGCCAGCCCGAGCCGATAATCGAACCCAGCCCCGTCAGCATCAATGCAAACGGGCCGATGTTCCGTTGAATAGAACTCTTCACATCCTCTCCTGTGTCTCAAAAAGCATGGTCGGCCTGCGGTCCGGGATCGGCTCGGACAGCACCGCGCACGCAATTTTGGGGGGACGTGTCACCCGATCGGGGCAACCCGTCCACGCGGCGCGTAGTTTAACGGTTGCACCTCAAACGTGGCGCCAAAATCGTTCGGCCCCTACAAAAAATTCGCATCGTTTGCAAGCTTTGTAAACCTGATCTCCGCAATAACCCTGAGTCCATGGAAATACGGTTGACCACACGGTTGATTAGCCGTATAAAGGACTTCGCAGGATTTCAAGTGGCGAGTGAATTGGTTCTTTCGTAGTTCGCCCATCAACGGTACTCCGGTTGGTCCTATTACCCCTTCCTTGATTTTCCGCACCCCATGGGCCTCGGCCCCGTTTTATCTTTTTAGGAACAAGTAACATGGCAACCGGTACCGTCAAGTGGTTCAATGACGCAAAGGGCTTCGGCTTCATCACCCCGGAAGGCGGCGGCGACGATCTGTTCGCGCACTTCTCGGAAATCCGCGTCGAAGGCTTCAAGACGCTGCAAGAAAACCAGAAGGTTGAATTCGAAGTGAAGACGGGCCCGAAGGGTCTGCAAGCTGCGAACATCCGTCCGGTCTAAGCTTGGCGCGATAATTCGTGAAAAAAAGCCCCGCTTCGGCGGGGCTTTTTGTTTTTCGGCGCCGGTCAACCGGCATGGCGGCCTTTGGGCCGCCCGCATTCAACCGAACAATCGCTGCGCGTGAATGCCGAGACCCGTCGCGACGCTCGCGAGGCGGTCGCCGAACACCGGCTGCGCATCCGGGAATGCACCCGCCAGCGCGCCCGACAGGAACGCGAGCCCCGTTGAGCCGCCGGTGAAGTACAGCGCGCCGACATCGCGCGGCGCCACGCCCGCGAGCCGCACCGTCTCGCGCGCGGCGTCGACGATGCGCGCGGTGTCGTCGCGGCTCGCGTCGACGAGCCGGTCGGCATCGAATGCGATCTGCAGATCCTCTTCCACGTCGTTCAGGTCGATCATCGTCTCTCCGCCCGCCGCGACGCCGATCTTCGCTTCTTCAGCGCGCGCCATCAGCGCATGCCCGAGCCGCTGCTCGACCACGCTCGTGAGCCGGTCGTACTGGCGCACGTCCCGGTACAGGTGCTTCATCAGCTTCAGCTCGCCGAGCCGCTTTGGCGTGTAGACCGTGTTGATCAGGTGCCAGGTGGCGAGATCGAAGTAGATCTTGTTCGGCAGCTCGCGCCCTTCCGGGTCGAGCGAACGGTAGCCGAATGCGGGCAGGATCGCCGCCAGCTCGACACGCCGGTCGTAATCGGTGCCCGCGACGTGCACGCCGTGGTGGGCCAGCACGTCGTCCTTGCGCTCGAGCCGCGCCATCCGTTCGGGCCCGACACGCACCAGCGAGAAGTCGGACGTGCCGCCGCCGATGTCGGCGACGAGCACGAGCCGCTCCGCCTGCTGGCGCGACTCGTAGTCGAACGCGGCCGCGATCGGTTCGTACTGGAACTGGACGTCCGTGAAGCCGACCGATCGCGCGGCGGCCTCGAGCTGGTCCTGGGCGAGGCGGTCGGCACGCGGATCGTCGTCGACGAAGAACACCGGCCGGCCGAGCACCGCACGGCCGATCGGCGCGCCCGCGCGGGCTTCGGCCTTGCGCTTCAGGTGCGTCAGGAAGCGCGCGATGATTTCGGTGTACGCGATCGCGCTGCCGTCGCCGAGATCGGTCGTCGTTTCCGCGAGCGGCGAGCCGAGGATACTCTTCATCGACCGCATCAGCCGGCCGTCGAAACCGTCGATGTACGAAGCCAGCGCCGCACGGCCGTATTCGACCGTCTCTTCGTCGTTGTTGAAGAAGATCGCGGTGGGCAGCGTCAGGTGGTCGCCCTCGACGGGCGCGAGGCGCATGCCGTCGCCGTCGGGCAGCGCCACGGCGGAATTGGACGTGCCGAAATCGATCGCGCAGTAAGTCATGGGAAGTTGCCGCAGCAGGGCCGGCGCGAAAACGGAAAGGACGGGCTTTTTAACATGAAGCCCGCGGGATCACAACCGGGGCCGGCCACCGGTACGGCGCAACGGGCCTCGGCGGGACGGCGCGCGGCCTGGCGCGCCGGGGAAACATGCGGGCGGGATGCGCGATGCAGCCCGCCCGCCAGGCGGGTCAGGCTGCCGCGTCGAAACCCTTCTTCCACGCGCCCGCATAGACGACCTCACCGATCGCATGGCGCGTGCGCGGTGCCTTCTCGCGATCGCGCAGCACCGGATCGAGCTTGTCGACGTTGCCGTAGTGACCGAGCGAGATGATCGCCGGAATCGCGACGTCGGCCGGAATCTCGAACGCGTCGCGGAACGCCTTCGCGTCGAAGCCGCTCATCTGGTGGGCGGCCAGGCCCAGTGCGTGTGCCTGCAGCACCAGCGACATCGCGGCGGCGCCCGCGTCGTACAGCGCGGTGGGAGCCGGCTCACCCTTCGGCGTGAGCGTGTGCGCGGTCACCGCGATCAGCACGGGCGCCGGTGCGTTCCAGCCCTGGTTGAACGGTACCAGCGTCGCGAACGCGCGTTTGAATGCGTCTTCGTCCTGAGTGCGGTCGAATACGATGAAGCGCCACGGCTGCGCGTTGTAGGCGGACGGCGCCCAGCGGGCGGCTTCGAGCACCGCGTGCAGATCGCCGGCGCTGACGGCTTCATCCGAATACGCGCGCGGGCTCCAGCGGCCCGCGATCAGATCGTGAATCGAAACAGTGGTGGGAGCAGGTTTGACGGACATGCGAATCCTCGCTGACATCGAAGAAGGGGCGCGAACGCCTGACGAACCGCAAGCATACCCGCTTGAGCCGATGCGCGCCCGATCCTCCCGCGCTATGCAAATCTCCGTGCGTGCGTTGGCCGGCCGTTCGCCGCGCGGCCGGCGCGGCGCACGGATTGCCGCGGTCAGGCCGCCTGCGCGGCTGCGCGCGACGGGCCGCGGTTGATCCGCAGCACGATCAGCGCGCCGATGATGCACAGCCCGCCCGAGATCATCGACGCGATCGTGTAGGTGCCAAGGCTCGCGCGCAGCAGCCCCGCGCCGAGCGCCGCGAACGCCGCGCCGAGCTGGTGGCCGGCGACGATCCAGCCGAACACGACGGGCGCCGCGGCCTTGCCGAACACGTCGGTCGCGAGGCGCACGGTCGGCGGCACGGTCGCGATCCAGTCGAGCCCGTAGAACATCGCAAACAGCGGCAGCCCGAAGAAATCGATCCCGAACGCGTGCGGCAGGTAGATCAGCGACAGCCCGCGCAGCCCGTAGTACCAGAACAGCAGCACGCGGTTGTCGTATCGGTCGGACAGCCAGCCCGACAGCGTCGTGCCGAACAGGTCGAACACGCCCATCGCCGCGAGCAGCGACGCGCCCTGCACTTCCGTCATCCCGTAGTCGCTGCACATCGCGATCAGGTGCGTGCCGACGTAGCCGTTGGTGCTCGCACCGCAGATGAAGAAGCTGAAGAACAGCAGCCAGAAATCGCGCGACCGGCTCGCCGTCAGCAACGTCCGGAACGCGACCGCGAGCGGGTTGTCCTTCGTCCCCTCGGGCGCGGGCGGCGCATCGGCCGCCTCGCCGTACGGGCGCAGCTGCACGTCGGCCGGCCGTTCAGGCAACAGGAACGCCACCAGCGGAATCACGATCGCGGCCGCGACCGCGACGACCAGCACGACCGGGCGCCAGCCATGGCGCTGCGCGATCGCCGCGAGCATCGGCAGGAACACGAGCTGGCCGGTGGCCGTGCTCGCGGTCAGGATCCCCATCACGAGGCCGCGCCGCGCATGGAACCAGCGCGTGACGAAGGTCGCGGACAGCGTCAGCGCGACCACGCCCGTCGAGCAGCCGACCATCAGGCCCCAGATCACCACCATCTGCCAGCTCTGCGTCATCATCGACGACAGCGCGACGCCCGCGCTCATCGTCACGAGCGCGGTGAGAATGGTCGGACGCAGCCCGAAGCGCTGCATCGCGGCAGCCGCGAACGGGCCCGTCAGTCCGTACAGCGCGATATTCACCGAGATCGCCAGCGAAATCGCCGCGCGGCTCCAGCCGAGCTCGCGTTCGAGCGGCACCATCAGCACGCTCGGCGTCGCGCGCGTGCCGGCCGCCGCCAGCAGGATCAGGAATACCACCGCCGCCGCGAGCCATCCGTAGTGGAAGCGCCCGCCGATTCGTGTCACCGCCCAATTCATCTTCGCGTTCTCCTGTTGGCGGCTCCGGTGCCTCCGCACCCGCGCCGCTCGCCCTGCCAGGCCACCTCCGCCGCACGCTGCATCGGCTGACCCGGGCCGACGCTTGGCATTTGTCTGTCGATCCGGTCGGCTTTGTTACCGACCGGTCACAAGTGTGTTGCGATCGTAGTGACCAATCGGTAACATGTCAAGCAATCCAATATGCAGTCGAGGGTCATCATGTCGGGCATCGAGATCGCCAAACCGCTGCCGCGCCGCACGCGCCGGCCGATCGACGGCGCTACCGCGCAGGAGCACCTGCTGCGCGCCGCCGAGGAGCTGTTTTACAAGGAAGGCGTTCGGACGGTGGGCGTCGAGGCGGTCGTGGAGCGTGCGGGCGTCAACAAGATGAGCCTGTATCGGCAGTTCTCGTCGAAGGACGAGCTGATCCTCGCGTACCTGGAGCGGATGGATGCGTGTTTCTTCGATCGCTTCAACACGAGCGTCGCGAAGCACCCGGGCCAGCCGAAAGCGCAACTGATCCAGTATTTCGTCGATCTCGCCGAGCGCGCGACGCAGAAGGATTACCGTGGCTGCCCGTTCGTCAACGTCGCGGCCGAATTCCCGGATGCGTCGCACCCGGCGCGCGAGCGCGTCGCGCAGAACAAGGAACAGCTGATGAAGCGGCTCGTCGCATTGTGCGAAGACGCCGGCGCGCGGCAGCCGCAGGCGCTTGCCGACTCGCTCGCGCTGGTGATCGAGGGCATCTACGCGGCAAGCCAGACCTATCGGCACGGCGAAACACCGATCGGCGTCGCGCCCGCGCTCGTCACGCAGTTGATCGAAGCCGCCTGCGCGTGACGGCTCGCCCGCTACAATGCGGCCCTCGCCGCCCTTCCGCCCGACTGGTTTCACGATGACCGACACCCGCCCCGAATCGCACGACGACATCCTCGCCGCCACGCGGCACTGGCTCGCGCGCGCGGTGATCGGGCTCAATCTGTGCCCGTTCGCGAAAAGCGTCTATGTGAAGGAACAGGTGCGCTACGCGATCAGCGAAGCGACCACGCTGGAGGATGCGCTCGCCGAACTCGAAACCGAGCTGCGTGCGCTCGACGCGGCAGACCCGCAGCAGGTCGACACGACGCTCGTGATCTTCCCGCATGCGTTCGCCGATTTCATCGACTACAACGATGCGCTGTTCTTTGCCGACCGGCTGGTGCGGCAACTGCGGCTCGACGGCGTGCTGCAGATCGCGAGCTTCCATCCGGACTACCGGTTCGAGGGCAGCGAGCCCGACGACATCGAAAACTACACGAACCGCGCGCCGTATCCGATCCTGCACCTGCTGCGCGAGGACAGCATCGCACGCGCGGTCGACGCGTTCCCGGACGCGTCCGCGATCTACGAAAAGAATCAGGAAACGCTGCGGCGCCTCGGCCATGACGGCTGGCGCGAATGGATGCGCCGGCCGGGCGACGAGGTCTGACGCGCCGTGCAACGGACGGCGTGTAACGCGCGACGTTCAACGGGCGGCGTACAACGTGCGCGACGCGCCCGCCCGCCCGCAGGATCAGCTGGCGGCCGGCTCGACGGCCTCGCCGCCCGCCGCCGCGGCCTCCGGCACGAAGAAGCGCGCGTTCAGCTCGGCCAGCCCGAACATCCCGAGGATCTCGTTCAACCGCTCGCCGGGCCGCCGGCGCGGCAGGTTCTTGTATTGCGCGATGATCAGCTCGTTCTTCATCGAATGCTCCCAGCCGACCAGCTCGGTCACGCTGACCTGGTAGCCGTGCGCTTCGAGCTGCAGGCAGCGCAGCACGTTGGTGATCTGGCTGCCGAATTCGCGCGTATGCAGCGGATGCCGCCACACTTCCGTCAGCGCGTTCGCGAGCGACTTGCCCTTGTTCTTGCGCAGCACGCCCGCGACTTCCGCCTGGCAGCACGGCACCAGCACGATGTGCTGCGCGCGCTTCGCGAGCGCGAAGCGGATCGCGTCGTCGGTCGCCGTGTCGCATGCGTGCAGCGCGGTGACGACGTCGACCGTTTCAGTCAGTTTCGGCGACGTGATCGAATCGGCAACCGACAGGTTCAGGAACGACATGCCGCCGAACCCGAGCCGCGCGGCAAGCTCGGCCGAGCGCGTGACGAGCTCCTCGCGGGTCTCGATCCCGTACACGTGCGACGCGAACGCCGGCGTGCCGTGCCCCGGCTGCTGCTTGAAGAACAGGTCGTACAGGATGAAGCCGAGATACGACTTGCCGGCGCCGTGATCGACGAGCGTCACGCTGCCACGCTCGGCCTGCACGCCGGCGAGCAGCGGCTCGATGAACTGGAACAGGTGATAGACCTGCTTCAGCTTGCGGCGGCTGTCCTGGTTCAGCTTCCCGTCGCGGGTGAGGATGTGCAGTTCCTTCAGCAGCTCGACGGACTGCTCCGGGCGGATTTCGTGGGTCTTGTTCGACATCGTGAAGCGGCGCCGGGCCACGGTCGGTCGACCACGGCCCGGCGGCGGGAATTCGTGAGGAATGGCGGTAGTTTACCGAAAATGCGCGGTCAGGCTCGTGCGCCGAGCCGCCAGAGCGACGTGACCTCGGCCTGGCGTGCCGCATGCAGCGGATCGTCGGCATCCATCGCCTTCGGGTGTGCGGGGCGGATGTCGTCGCGGCCGAGCACGACGAGGCCGGCTTCGTCGATCCATTGCAGCAGCGTGTCGCGCGGCCGCAGCCCGAGATGCTCGGCGAAATCGGACAGGATCAGCCAGCCTTCACCGCCCGGCTCGAGGTGCGCGCCGAGCCCTGCGAGGAAACCGCGCAGCATGCGGCTGTCCGGATCGTAAACCGCATATTCGATCGGGGCGCTCGGCCGGGCCGGCACCCACGGCGGGTTGCAGACCACGAGCGGCGCACGGCCGGCCGGGAACAGATCCGCCTCGACGACTTCGACGCGCCGCGCGTGGCCCAGTCGTTCGATGTTCTCGCGCGCACAGGCGAGCGCGCGTGGATCCTGGTCGGTCGCGACGACACGCTCGACGCCGCGCGACGCAAGCACGGCCGCCAGCACGCCGGTGCCCGTGCCGATATCGAACGCGAGCGACGTCGCCGGCAGCGGCGCACGCGCGACCAGTTCGACGTATTCGCCGCGCACCGGCGAGAACACGCCGTAGTGCGGGTGGATCGGCGCGCCGCCGAGCGCCGGGATCGGCACCCCTTTCTTGCGCCATTCGTGCGCACCGACGAGGCCGAGCAGTTCGCGCAGCGACACGACCGACGGCGCGCCGCCGGGCCCGTACGCCTCTTCGCATGCGGCGCGCACGTCGGGCGCGCGGCGCAGCGGAATCGTGTAGTCGGCGTCGAGCGGGATCAGCAGCATCCCAAGCGTGCGGGCACGCTGCGACTGCGCGAGACGATGCAGGTTGAATGCGTCGGCGCCGGCCGCGGCTTTCGCCTTCTTCGGCTTGCGCTCGACACGGCGCGCCATCGCCTGCACGAGCTGGCGCGCATTCTGGAAATCGCCCTGCCAGACTAGCGCGGTGCCCTCGCAGGCGAGACGGTAGGCCGCGTCGGCGGTGAGGCGGTCGTCGGCGGGCACCGCGCGCTTCGGCGGTTGCACGCCGGCTTCGGAGCGCCAGCGCACGGCATGATCGGCGCCGTCGGCGTCGGTCCAGTGGAAAACAGGGAAATCGGTCACGCGAACTCGGTTACGGTTGGCTTCAACGGGCGGCGCGACTGTATTGCGGGCGCCGCGCGGCTCACACCATACCGCGCTTTGCCCGCGCGGCAAAGCGCCGGGGCCGGCCCGCGCGGCGCGGCGCTCGCCCGGCTCAGCCGCCCCACCCCGGCATCGCGGGCAGGCGCAGCGTGCCGGCATCGTTGAAGTGCACGGTGCCGAGCACGCCGCCCGCGAGCCGGCCGCGCAGCGCATACGGCAGCTCGCCGCTCGCGGCGGCGCCGGGCAGGTTCCACGCCTGTCGCGCGGCGGCGAACGCCGACACGGAAACCGGCACGTCGAGCACGGCCTCGCCGAAACGCGGCACGGTGCCCGAGCGATCGCTGACGCCGCTCGCGAACGGCGTGCCGTTCAGGTCGAGCGCCACCGAGATGCCGTCGTAGTCGATCGGCGCGTCGTTCGGGTTCTGCACGCGCAGCTTCAGGCTGAAACGCATCTCGAGGCCCTGCCCGACGAGCGGGTCGAGCCCGGCGACCGTCACGCGCACCGGGTCGCGCGTGAGCCCCGCGCAGCCGCCGAGCAGGAGCACGGCGGCGAACAGCAGCAGCACGGCGCGCAGCGGCGCGATACGGAACAGGGTGCGTGACATGGGAGAACCTCCTCGCGGCAAATTGGTGAGCGGATCGTCGCTGCATTGTACCGAGCATGCCCGGGTACGCCGGGTTTCGTAGTTTTCGCAGTCCCGCGAGATCGTTAATAGATTAAAACTACGAAAATAACAGTCAGACGGAAAGCGCATTAATGCTTCCCAGCATTCAATGAAGCACGGCGAATTCAATAGATGCAATTTCTAAATTTTTCGTTTCCTTTACCCAAAACCATCAAGTATATTTACGCATCCTTCGAGCAAGCCGACAAACCTTGAAAGCGCATGACGGTGAATTTACGGAACGGCGACATGCCTTCCTGCCATCCTGCGACGAGGCCCGGCCAGCCCCGTAGGTCGTCTGTTCAAAGGGGAAAGCGCGCCCGCCCAGGGCGTGCGGCTCCGTGTCGTGCGCGCGAAATCAATTCAGTACAACACGCGCCCGGCCATTTTGAACCGGCAAGTTAACCGACATCCGGAAATCCAGAGGGGGCAGTAAACCATGATTACCTTCACGTAGTCGGCCGCCGTCTTTTCGAATAATCCGTCATTGGCATTTTCATCGCTGTTGATTAACGGCGAGGGGATTGTTTTTGCCGGCGTTTTCGCAGCACTGAACGATTCTTTCAACAATCGAGGTTTCAGTCATGTCGATCAACATTCGCAAGATGCGTTATCTGCCGATCGTCGCCGCGCTCGCGCTAGCCGGGTGCGGCGGCGACGACGGCGGCGCGGGCTCGGCGTCCGCGCTCAGCTCCGCCGGCGCGCCGCACTCGGGCTCGTCGCCCACCGTCACCGCGCCGCCGAGCGCATCCAATGTCGACAAGAGCGTCTCGCCTGTCGAGTTGCCGGACACCGTGGTACCCGTGAACTACCGGCTGTGGTTCCGCCCGAACGACGCGCTGAACGCGTTCGACGGCCGCGCCGACGTCGAGATCAAGGTGCTGAAGCCGGTCAACAACATCGTGATCGCCGGCCACCGGATCAAGTTCACGAACGGCCGCATCACGCTGCAGCCGGGCAACATCCAGCTGATCGCGACACCGCAGGACAAGGGCGACTTCTACCAGCTGCGTCCCGTGAGCGGCACGATCTCGCCGGGCAACTACTCGCTGCACATGGAGTGGTCGGGCATCATCAACTTCAAGTCGTACGACGATCCGGTCGCGAAGACCGGCGGCAGCTGCGGCGACGATCCGTATCCGGGCTGCTCGGCCGCGGAAGGCATCTTCCGCGTCGACCTGAAGGGCACCGACGGCAAGACGAGCGGCGCGATCCTCACGCAAGGCGAAACCAACCTGTCGCGCCAGTGGTTCCCCGGCTGGGACGAGCCGGCATTCCGCCCGACCTATGAAGTGACGGCCGAAGTGCCGCAAAGCTGGCGGGTCGTGTCGAACGCGGCCGAGAAACCGTCGACCAACGTCGGCGGCGGCTACAAGCTCGTGCAGTTCGAGAAGACCCCGCCGATGCCGTCGTACCTGCTGTTCTTCGGCGGCGGCCTGTTCGACACCTACGAGGACGACTTCACGAGCCCGCTGCCGGGCGGCAAGGGCGGCCTGCACCTGCGCGTGTTCACGCCGCCGGGCATGAGCGACTGGGCGAAGCCGGCGATGGACCGCACCAAGCAGGCGCTCGACTTCTACTACCGCTACACGGGCATCGCGCTGCCGCTCACGAAGTTCGACACGGTGGCCGCGAACGACGCGTTCAAGGAGCAGAAGGACCTGAACTTCGGCGGGATGGAGAACTGGGGATCGATCCTCGAGTTCGCCGACGACATCCTGCCGCAGCCGGGCCAGCCGATGTCGCACTACGGCAACGAGGTGCTGACGCACGAAGTCGCGCACCAGTGGTTCGGCGATCTCGTCACGACCGACTGGTGGGACAACGTGTGGCTCAACGAATCGTTCGCGACGTTCTTCGAGACCAAGACCACGATCCAGTTCTTCCCCAACGAGTTCAGCTGGCTCGACCAGGTGAAGAACAAGTACCGCGTGATCAATCGTGACATCGGCCCGAACGCGTTCCCGGTCGCACCGAACTTCAACGGGTGGGCGTCGAACGACTTCGTGCTGAGCGCCAGCGCGTTCACGTACGACAAGGGCGGCCACGTGCTGAAGACGCTCGAGAACTACCTCGGCGAGCAGACGTTGCGCAAGGGTCTGCAGCAGTACCTGGTCGACTACTCGTTCGGCAACGGTACGCCGAAGCGTCTGTGGGATGCGCTGTCGAAGGAGAGCGGCCAGGCGATCGGCGCGATCGGCGACAGCTACGTCCGCCAGACCGGCGTGCCGCTGATCTCGCTCGACACGCAGTGCGACCTGACGAAGAACCAGACGGTCATCACGCTGAAACAGCAGCCGTTCCCGAACAAGAACGCGTATCCGGGCCTGCAATGGACGGTGCCGATCACGCTCGCGTACGGCCAGGGTCTCGCGAAACGCACGACGCTCGCGCTGAAGGATACGCAGACGCAAACGCGCATCGACGGCTGCACGGGCGTGGTCGCCGACCCGAGCGGGCTCGACTACTACGTCGTGAACTACAGCGACGCGGCCTGGAGCGGGCTGCTCACGCAGGTCAACGGCTCGACCGATCCGGTCCTGCTCGCGAACCTGAAGAGCGAGGCCGCACTGCTCGTCGCGAACAACCTCGCGCCGGCATCGCGCTCGACGTCGATCGGCTCGGTCGCTTCGCCGGCCGCGATGAAGCTGCGCCAGACGCCGACCTTCGGCGGCCTCGAGCCGGTGACGAAGGAACGCCCGGCACTGCACTACCAGGGCATCTTCAAGCCGCGCAAGGTAGTGACGCAGTAACGGTGCGCATCCGGCCGCTGCCGCGCAGCCTGCGGCTGCCGGCCGGCGTACCGGCTTCTCCGACCTTTGACGGGCCTCGCATGCGAGGCCCTTTTTTATGCCGGGCGCCCTTGTGTCAGGCATTCGGCCGCCCGCGCGGCGCCCGCCATCGCCGTCATGCCCACGCGGCATCCCACGCCGGCTGCGCGAACCACGTCGCGAGAAACGCGACGAGCCGCGACGCGCGCGCGGTGCCGCGCGCCTGCTGGCGCAACACGTGGATCGTCGCCGGCTCGGGCGCCGCCGCGAACTGCGGCAGCACCGCGCGCAAGCGTCCGTCGCGCAGCGCGTCGCCCGCGAGCCAGGTCGGCAGGTGCGCGAGACCGAGCCCGTCGATCGCGGCTTCGAGCAACGCTTCCGAATGATTGCTGCGAAACCGCGGCTGCGCCGGCACGTGGCGGCGCTCGCCGAAACGCCACGCGCCCGGCGGCGGCGCACCGTGCCATGCGAGGCAGTCGTGGCCGGCGAGCGCGTCGGGCGACTCGGGCTCGCCGCGCCGCGCGAGATACGCCGCGCTCGCGCACAGCACGCGCCGCTGCGGCGCCAGCACGGTCGCGACGAAGCGTGTGTCCTCGAGCGGGCCGATGCGCACCGCGAGATCGACGTCGGAGCCGAGCCGCGCGCCCTGCAGGTCGACCATGCTGTCGGTCAGCACCAGGTCGACCTGCAGCGCCGGATGGCGCTGCATGAAGGCCGCCAGCGCGGCCATCAGGTGCCGCCGGCCGAACGGCGCCGGGCAGTCGACGCGCAGCAGCCCGCTCGGCTCGTCGTGCTGGCTGTGCAGGTCTTCCTGCAGGCCGCGCAACTCGGCCAGCATCCGCGTCGCGCGCCCGTACAACAACTGTCCAGCTTCGGTCGGCCGCAGCGCGTGCGTCGTGCGATGCAGGAGGCGGATGCCGAACTGCGTCTCGAGCCGGTCGATGCGCCGCGTGACCGACGACGCGGCGACACCCAGCCGGCGCGCGGCCGCCGAGAAGCTCTGCTGGTCGACCACGTCGACGAACAGCGCCAGATGCGGGGAAAGGAAGTCGTCCATTCGGTGCCCTCGGAGTTGGCTATGCGTTTCGTGCAAAACAATCATCCGCCTTTGCACGTTTCCGCGTCAAACCGGGCCGACTAGACTGCATGCATCCTTTTCACCCGCTGCGCGCGCCACCCCATCGGGCCGCGCGACAGCCATCCGCCACGGAGATCATCATGCGCAGCATCCGCTTCGACGCCCCCGCCGCCGACATCGAGTCGCTCGACGCGCGCGTCAGGGAAATCGACCCGCCCGTCCCGGCCGACGGCCAAATGCTGATCGAGGTGCGCGCGGCCGGCGTGAACCCGAGCGACGTGAAGGCCGCGCTCGGCCGCATGCCGCACGCGGTGTGGCCGCGCACGCCCGGGCGCGACTGGGCCGGCATCGTGCGCAGCGGCCCGGACGGCTGGATCGGCGCGCCGGTGTGGGGCTCGGGCGGCGATCTCGGCGTGCATCGCGACGGCTCGCACGCGGAGTGGCTCGTGCTCGACGCGGCCCTGGTGCGCCGCAAGCCCGCCGTGCTGACGCTCGACGAAGCGGCCGGCGTCGGCGTGCCATTCGTCACCGCCTATGAAGGCTTGCGCCGCGCCGGCATGCCGAAGGCCGGCGACGTCGTGCTCGTGTTCGGCGCGAACGGGAAAGTCGGCCAGGCGGCGATCCAGCTCGCGACCGCGCACGGCGCGACCGTGATCGGCGTCGAGCGCAGCGCCGGCGGCTATCGGGGCCACGCATCGGGCGACGTGCGCATGATCGACGCGTCGAAAGAACCGGTGGCCGACGCGGTACGCGCGGCCACCGGCGGCCATGGCGCGGACATCGTCTACAACACGGTCGGCAGCCCGTACTTCGAAGCGGCGAACGCGTCGATGGCGATCGGCGCGCGGCAGATCTTCATCTCGACGATCGACCGCAGCGTGCCGTTCGACATCTTCGCGTTCTATCGCGGCCAGCACACGTTCGTGGGCGTCGATTCGCTGCAGCTCGACGGCGCCACGGTGGCGCAGATCCTCGACACGCTCGCGCCGGGCTTCGGTAACGGCACGCTGCGCCCGTTCCCGATCGGCGACGACTACGTGTACCCGCTCGAGCGCGCACACGACGCGTATCGCGCGGTGCTGGCCGGTGCGCGCGAGCGCGTCATCCTCAAGCCCTGACGCCTGAGCGCACGGGAGACTGCCATGACGGAATACGTGACTTCACTCGCGGTGGGCCTCGGCGTCGGCGTGCTGTACGCGCTGCTGCACGTGCGCTCGCCGGCCCCGCCGCTCGTCGCGCTCGTGGGGCTGCTCGGGATGGTGATCGGCGAACGCGCGATCGTGCTGCTGCGCTGACGCGCCGACGCGGCGCCGGTGGTGCTAGCGATCGTCGCGCCGGCGGAACGCCCACCATGCGGCGAGCCCCGTGAAACCTGCGACGAGCAGCACCATCAGCCAGAAGCCGTGCTTGTTCTCCGAGAACGGCACGCCGCCGACGTTCATCCCGAAGAAGCCGGCGACGATGTTGATCGGCAGCGCGATCACGGTCACGAGCGTCAGCGTGAACAGCGTCCGGTTGTTCTGCTCGTCGAGACGCGAACCGATCTCTTCCTGCAACAACTTGATCCGCTCGTTGAGCCCCGCCAGATCGGCCAGCACCAGCGAGAACTCCTCGGTCGATTCGCGCAGTTCCTGCACGTCCTGCAGATGCAGCCATGCAGGCGGTTTCGCGAGCAGCCGGAAGATCGACCCGGGCTCGGGCGCGAGCATGCGCTGCAGCCGCGTCAGCGTGCGGCGCATCGCGCCGAGCTCGATGCGGCTCGACGTGAGCCGCTGCGACAGGAAGCGATCCTCGATGCGGTCGACGTCGACGCTCGTGCGCCGCATGATCTGGCTCAGCAGGTCGGCCTGGTCGCGCAGCAGGTGCACGAGCAGCTCGGCCGGCGACCTGAACTGCTCGCCGTCGCGCACGCACGCGCGCAGCGTGTCGACCGAGCGCAGCGGCTTGAGCCGCGCGGTGACCATGATGCGCCGCTCGACGTGGACGAACAGCGTCGCGATCTCCGACGGCGTCAGTTCGAGGTTGAACATCACGTCGTTGACGATCGCGCGCAGCACGCCGTCTTCCTGCTCGATGCGCGTCGAGCGCGAGCCTTCGTGGAGGAATTCGAAGAAGCTGTCGGGCAGGCCGAGGTGCGTGCGCATCCAGCGCTCGCTCGCGCCGTGCGCGAGATTGAAGTGCAGCCAGACGAAATCGTCCGACGCGGCATCGTGCTCGCGGCACGTGCGCAGCCAGGCCGCAGCCGCGTCCGCATCCAGCGTCGCGCCGGAGCCGCCGGGAACGAAGCGGAATCCGCACACCATGCCGGATGTATCGGCGCCGTAAGTCTGTACGATCAGGTCCATCGTGTCGAAGGTCGTGCTGCGCACGGCGCGCCGCGCAAAGCGGGTCGCGCGCCCGCGCCGGAAAAGGAAAGGAGACGTATGCCCGACGGGCATGACGCGCCGGTGACAGCGTCACGCCGCATCATACCGGCCGATTCCGCGCCCCAAAAACAACGCGCCGCCCAACGGGCGGCGCAGGTGCAGCGGGTCGACACGCGCGGGACGTGTTACTGCCGCGTCTCCGACTGCGCGGCGCTCGGGCACGCGGGATCCTTGCCCCAGTGACCATCGCAGACGCGCCAGCGGCACAGCTGATCCTCGAAGAAACCGCGCTCCGAACACTCCTTCACGCGCGACGCCAGCGAGCCGGTCGTCGCGGCCGTCTTGGTCGGCACGGGCTGCGCCTTCTGTGCAGCGAGCTTCTTGTCGGCCGGCTTCGTGCGCGCGACGAGCGCCGCGAGCAGGTCCGCATCCGGATCGTCCTTCGTGGCCGCCTTCGCGGTACGGGCCGGCGTCGCGTCGCGATGCTTCTTTGCCTGCGCGAGTTCGGCCTGCTGTTCCTTGTGACGCTTGCGGGCCTCGGCTTTCGTATCGGCCTTCGTATCGGTCTTGCCGTGCGCGGCGACCTTCGCGCCCTTTGCGGCGTCGCCCTTGGCGGTTTTGGTCGTGGCAGCAGCAGCGGCGGCGGCCGCGCCGGCCGTGGCCGCACCCGATGCGTCGTCGGCGCCGTTGGCGAGCGCACGCGACAGGCGGCTGTTGTCCGCGGCGGGCGCGGACGATGCGGATGCAACGGTTCGGGAAGCTGCGTCGTCGTTGACGATCGTGGCCGGTTGTACAGCGGATGCGGCGGACGCGGCATTCTGCGCGACCTGCACGGCGGCATCGCTGGCCGCTGCGGCCTTCGCCGGTGCGGCGGCAGCCGGCGCAGCCTCGGCCGTGACGGCGGGGGCCTGCTCGCCCGCATGTTGCATGCGCCATGCACCCCAGCCGCCGACAGCGACCACCAGGGCCACGACGGCGGCGATCGGCGCCTTCAGCGAACGGCGCGGCGGCTCGGCCGGCGGCGTGACACGTCCTTCCAGATTCGCGAGAATGCGCGACTGCTGAGCTCCGTCGCCTGCCGGTTTGGTATCGGACAGCAGGCTGGGCGGAGATTTCGAATTTGAATTTTCCGGCGCACTCATTCAGCGTCTCATTGAATCCTGGTTTAATTCACCGCGATAATATAGCCCGGCCTCTCGAAGCAGCCTGATTCTAAGAGCAAGCATTGCAAAACACAATCAATTCCAATTTCCGGGGATTTCTTTGATTGCCGTCGCACTCGTCGCCTATTTCGCCCTTGCCGTAGCGGTTGCGGCACTGTTGCTTTTACCGGGTATCCGCGCGACCGTATTCGAATCCGTCGCCCAGTTTCACGGCCGCCTGACGCGCCGTGCGAACGATCGCGCCTCGCGTACGCGAAGTCAGATTGTTAAATCGGCAAGCGTTACGCGCGGGGCTTTAAACGACGTGCAAAATTTACTGATTCGCCGGCGCTTGATGATTATGGTATCGGCAGGTATTCTTGCGACGCCGCCATTGGTCGCCATTGCGTTACGCGGCCGGCAATTGTTCCAGTACGACGACACGGCGCGCGTGCCCGACGAGAAGATCGCCGCGCTGCTGCAGGGCGAACAGCTCGTGCCGCCCCCGCCGCTGCCGCCGGAAGTCTTCGCCACCAAGGAAGTCGAGCAGATACGCCCGGCGCTGAAGGATGCGAGCCGCGACTGGAACCTGCTGGATCCGGATTTCCGTACGCGTTTGCTGCTGGTCTACAAGATCATGCACGAACAATATGGTTATGAAATGGCGTTGCTGGAAGGTTATCGGAGCCCGGAACGGCAGAACCGGCTGGCGCAGATGGGCAGCAACGTGACCAACGCGGCCGCCTTCCAGAGTTATCACCAGTTCGGGCTGGCGGCCGACAACGCATTCCTGCGCGACGGCAAGCTGGTCATTTCCGAGAAAGATCCATGGGCGATGCGCGGCTACCAGTTGTACGGCCAGGTCGCCGAGCAAGTCGGCCTCACCTGGGGCGGCCGATGGAAAATGATGGATCTCGGGCACGTGGAATACCATAAACCCGGTTTTAAACTGGGACGCGGCAGCTAGTCAGGGCTGCCGGACAAGAAATAATGAGGGCGGCATGGGGCTTTTTAATCACCCGGCAGGAAACGATTTGGGCGGCGCAAACAATCGGGCATTCCGGTGCGCGATTTTTTCCGGCCGCCGCTTCCGTTTTAAATCTCACAGCGTCCTTTCGTTAATGCGCGCGCCTTCTCCGATGCCGCGGGCGCATTGATGCCAGCCTCCTTCATCCCGTTTGACAGCATGGCGACACATCGCGGCGCCACTCTTGCCGCTCGGCGCGCCTGCGTCGCCTCATCGAATCGCACCGGAACCTGAACGTCCTATGCAACGCATCCTCAACGTGCTGACTCATCCGCGTACGCTCTCGATCGTCGGGATCGTCGCGCTAGCGGCCATTCTCTTCATCGTCGCCGACATGCTGCAGCTGCCGCTCCTGTGGGCGGCGATCGCCTTTGCGGCGATCCTCGCGCTGTGGCTCGTCGTCGCGCTGTGGCGCCGCTGGCGCGTGAAGCGCGCGAACCAGCAGCTAGGCCAGGTGCTGGAAGAGCAGGCGGAAACCGGCAAGATCGCCGCGCCCGCCGCCGCCGCGCTCGCCCCCGACGCGAAGACGGCCGACCTCGACGTGCTGCGCACGCGCCTGTCGGATGCGGTGAAGACGATCAAGACGTCGAAGATCGGCCAGGTGTCGGGCGGCTCCGCGCTGTACGAACTGCCGTGGTACATCGTGATCGGCAACCCGGCCGCGGGCAAGAGCAGCGCCGTGCTCAATTCCGGCCTGCAGTTCCCGTTCGCGGACAAGAACAGCGCCGTGATCCACGGCATCGGCGGTACGCGTAACTGCGACTGGTTCTTCACGACCGAGGGGATCCTGCTCGACACGGCCGGCCGCTATTCGGTGCACGAGGAAGACCGCAGCGAGTGGCTCGGCTTCCTCGGCCTGCTCAAGCGCTACCGCCCGAAGGCACCGATCAACGGCATCATCGTCACCGCGAGCATCGCCGAACTCACCGGCAACCGCCCCGAATTCGCGATCAACCTCGCGAAAAACCTCCGTCAGCGTGTTCAGGAGCTGACCGAGAAGCTCGAAGTGTTCGCGCCGGTCTACGTGATGTTCACGAAGGCCGACCTGATCACCGGCTTCACCGAATTCTTCAGCAGCAGCGACAAGCACGAGTACGACCGCGTGTGGGGCGCCACCCTGCCCTACGAACCGGACGACAAGCGCGACGTCGTCGCGCAGTTCGACACGCACTTCGAGGAACTCTACGAAGGGCTGAAGGAGATCAGCGTCGCGCAGCTGTCGCTGTCGCGCGGCAACCAGCTGTCGCCGGGCCAGTTGAGCTTCCCGCTCGAATTCTCGACGATCAAGCCGTCGCTGCGCGCATTCCTCGCGACGCTGTTCGAGAACAACCCGTTCCAGTACAAGCCGATCTTCCGCGGCTTCTACTTCACCAGCGCGCTGCAGGAAGGCGAAACCAACAGCGCGGCCGCGCAGCGCATCGCGCATCGCTTCGGCCTCGACGGCGCCGCGCTGCCGAAGCCGCACAGTGCGTTCTCGAAGAACGGCTTCTTCCTGCGCGACCTGTTCTCGAAGGTGATCTTCGCGGACCGCCAGACGGTGCGGCAGTTTGCCAGCCCGACCAAGACGCGGCTGCGCTACGCGACCTTCTTCGGCTTCGTCGCGGCGCTCGCGCTCGCGCTCGGCGGCTGGACCTGGTCGACGATCGGCAACCAGCAGCTCGTCGCGAACGTGCAGGCCGACCTCGACAACGTCACGCGCCTGCAGCAGGGCCGCAACGACCTGCAGTCGCGCCTGCAGGCGATGGACATCCTCGAGGACCGGATCGAGCAGCTCGAGCAGTTCCGCCGCGACAAGCCGATTTCGGTGTCGCTCGGCCTGTACCAGGGCGACCGTCTCGAGCAGCACCTGCTGACCGAGTACTACAACGGCGTGCGCCAGATCCTGCTGGCCCCGGTGTCGCAGAACCTCGCGTCGTTCATGAAGGACGTGAACGCGCACCCCGAACAGCTCGTGCCGATGACGCGCCCGCCCGAATCGGGCGCCGTGCAGGGTGGCACGATGCCGGTCTCGACCAACGCGGCGGGCGCCGCGCAGCAGGCCGGTGCCGCACTGGCCGCGTCCGGCGCCGCGCCGGCCGCCGCGCAGCAGCCGGCCGCGCCGCAGGGCGGCCTCTACAGCGACGCGTCACCGACCAACGTGCAGGACGCATACAACGCGCTCAAGACGTACCTGATGCTGTCCGACAAGCGCCACGTCGAGCAGGCGCACCTGACCGACCAGCTCGCCCGCTTCTGGCGCGGCTGGCTCGAAACGAATCGCGGCAACATGCCGCGTGACGAGATGATCAAGAGCGCGGAGCGCATGATCTCGTTCTACCTGTCGCGCGTGAACGACGACAACTGGCCGATGATCGACGCGAACCTCGCGCTCGTCGACCAGACCCGCGAGAACCTGCGCCACGTCGTGCGCGGAATGCCGGCCCGCCAGCGCGTGTACGAGGAAATCAAGGCGCGCGCGTCGACCCGCTTCGCGCCGATGACCATCGCGCGCATCGTCGGCGACGGCAACCAGGGGCTCGTGGCAGGCAGCTACGCGATTCCGGGCACGTTCACGCGCGAAGCCTGGTTCGACTACGTGCAGCCGGCGATCCGCGACGCGGCGACCAAGGAACTGCAGGCGAAGGACTGGGTGCTGAACACGTCGACGCAGGACGACCTGACGCTCGAGGGCAGCCCCGAGCAGATCCAGAAGACGCTGGTCGGCATGTACAAGACCGAGTACGCGCAGCACTGGCAGAAGTTCATGCAGGGTATCGCGGTACAGGGCTTCACCAGCTTCGGCCAGGCCGTCGACGGGATGAACCGTTTGGGCGACCCGCAGGATTCGCCGATCCGCAAGATTCTCGAGACCGCGTACGACCAGACGTCGTGGGACAACCCGTCGCTCGCGAACGTGACGATCAAGAAGGCGCAGACGGGCGTCGTGAACTGGGTCAAGCAACTGTTCTCGCGCTCGCAGGCCGGCCAGGTGGCGGCCGCCAACATCGACATCAACGGCAATCCGGCCGAGGTGCCGATGGGTCCGATCGGCCAGGAGTTCATCGGGCTCGCGCGGATCGTCGCGACGCATGACGGCACGTCGATGCTCAAGGGCTACATGGATTCGCTGTCGAAGGTCCGCACGCGCTTCAACGTGATCAAGAACCAGGGCGACCCGGGCCCGGGCGCGCGCCAGCTGATGCAGCAGACGCTCGACGGCAACGGTTCGGAACTCGCCGATTCGCTGAAGCTCGTCGACGAGCAGATGCTGACGGGCCTGACCGATTCGCAACGCAAGTCGCTGCGCCCGCTGTTGGTGCGGCCGCTGATGCAGGCGTTCGCGGTCGTGATCCAGCCGGCCAGCGCCGAAGTCAACAAGGTGTGGAACGCGCAGGTCTACCAGCCGTTCCAGAACTCGCTCGCGACGAAGTACCCGTTCGCGGCGAGCGCGAAGGTCGAGGCCGGCGCCGGTGAAATCGCGCAGGTGTTCGGCCCGGACGGCTCGATCGCGAAGTTCGTCGGCACGACGCTCGGGCCGCTCGCGGTGCGCCGCGGCGACACCCTCGCCGCCCGCACGTGGGGCGACATGGGCATCGGCCTCACGCCGGACTTCACGAACGGCTTCGCACGCTGGGTCGCGCCGCTTGCCGGCGGTGCGGCCGGCAGCGCCGCCGCGTCGTCCGAGCCGCAGACCGTGTTCCAGATCCTGCCGCAGCCGAGCACGGGCACGACGGAGTACACGATCGCGATCGACGGCCAGCAACTGCGCTACCGCAACACGCCGCCGCAGTGGACCAACTTCGTGTGGCCGAACCCGCAGGGCTCGCCGGGCGCGACGCTGTCCGCGACGACCTTCGACGGCCGCACGGTGCAGCTCGTCAACGAGCCGGGCCGCTACGGTCTCGAGAAGCTGATCAACTCGGCGCAACGCAAGCGCCGTCCGGACGGCACCTTCGACCTGACGTGGGCGCAGGGCAGCGTGAACGTGTCGGTGACGATGCGCATCATCAGCACGTCGCAACCGTCCGGCGGCGGCGGTGACCAGCCGCAGCAGCAGAGCCTGCGTGGCCTGCAGCTGCCGTCGTCGGTCGCCGACGCAAGCGCGGGCGCCGCGCAGAACGCAACCCAGACCACCGGCACGGGCACGCCGGCCGCAGCGCCGGCCGTCGCGGCCGCCAACGCAACGCATGCCCAGGGGGCGCAATGACGCAAACCGTACAGGCGCAAATCGCCTACTTCGGCAAGATTCCGTCGCGCGGCGACTTCGTGAAGAGCGCGCACAACCCGCAGTTGCTGCAGACGCTCGACCGCTGGATCGCGCAGGCGCTCGAACTGCTCGCGGAAGATCCGCGCTGGAAGCTCGTCTACGAGGATGCGAAGCCGATGCATTTCGCGTTCCTCGGCTCGCGCAGCAAGCTCGCGATCGCGGGCCACATGGTCGCGAGCCACGACGTGTCGATGCGCCGCTTCCCGTTCCTCGGTGCGACCGCGCTGGAGGTCGACCGGCCGGTCGCGTTCCTCGCGCGCAGCCCGCTCGCGTTCGCGCGGCTGTGGTCACGCGTCGCCACGCAGATTCCGCCGCTGCTCGGCAAGGACGAGCCGCCCGGCGCGCTGCAGGCACTCGGCGACACGCAGGTGCCGATCGACGTCGGCGGCCCCGGCACGTCGCATGACGGCACCTTCAACGATTTCGTCGAACACCAGACGCTGTACGGCCTGCAGGAGATGCTGCTCGAAAGCGGTCATCCGGTGCGGCTGCGCGGCGCGATGCTCGCGCTCGGCTCGCTGCTGCGGCCGGTGATGCAGAGCGGCTCGTCGCACATCGAGCGCGGCCTCACGCTGCCGCTGCCGGTCGATCCGTTCTACCGCAGCCTCGTCGCCGCGTTCTGGCTCGAGCTGATCGCGCCGTTCGTCGCGCAGGCCGACTTCGAGCTCGCGATCTTCATCGGCACGATCGCCGAGCGCGAACGGCTCATCATCGGCTTCAACGGCGCGTCGGCCAAGACGCTGCTGAGCGTCGTCGACCCGCAGACCTACGCCGCCCACAACATCGACATCGACGATCCCGAGTGGATCGACGCCCATGCGCAAAACGATCAGCAGATCAGCAAGCTCGTCAGCTACCTCGACCAACCGCAACTCTCGCTGCGCGTCGCCATCGACGCGTTCCGCGAAGCGTTCATCGGAGGCTGACGGGATGCTTCGCACGATTCAAACCCGGCGCGCGCGCTTTTCGGCCGCGCTCACGCCTGCCGTCGCCGCCCTTCTCGCCGCCGGGCTGTTCGCCAGCGGCGCGGCGTTCGCGCAGAACACGGGCGCGACCGTCACGCCGGTCGGCAACGGCACGGTTGCGGCAACCGCGCTCTCCGCGAACCCCGGCGCCGCGCCGGGGACGGCCTCCGGCGCCGTCGTGCACGGCACGGCCGGCACCGCGAACACCGTCACGCCGCCGGCCGCAACCGCGACGCCCGGCCAGGTGGTCGTCGGCGGCAAGGTGCCCGACGAGGCGACCAAGGCCGCCGTGCTGCAGAAGCTGCGCGATACCTACGGCGCGACGAACGTCGTCGACCAGATCGAGGTGGGCGACGTCGCAACGCCGCCGAACTGGAGCGCGAACGTGCAGAAGCTGCTCGGCACGCAGCTCAAGCAGATCAGCAAGGGGCAGTTGAAGATCAACGGCACGCAGATCGAGATGAAGGGCGAGGTGCACAACGAGGCGCAACGCCAGCAGCTCGCGAGCGACATGGCGAACACGCTGAACCCGACGTATACGATCAAGAACGGGCTGCGCGTGTCGGCGTCCGAACAGGGCGTGCTCGACCAGA
This sequence comes from Burkholderia sp. 4NA327C6, assembly GCF_005502655.1. Lineage (NCBI taxonomy): Bacteria > Pseudomonadati > Pseudomonadota > Betaproteobacteria > Burkholderiales > Burkholderiaceae > Burkholderia > Burkholderia sp. 4NA327C6. The sequence goes on from NZ_SCNZ01000009.1 coordinate 66,538, forward strand.
CGCTCGCGAACCGGACGATCGAGTTCGAAACCGGCAGCGCGACGCTCACGCCGCAAGGCAAGCTGATCCTCGACCAGATGGCGGCCGCGCTCGCGAAGATGCAGAACCGCACGGTCGACATCATCGGGCACACCGACAACTCGGGGAACCGCACGTCGAACATCGCGCTGAGCCAGGCGCGCGCGGATGCGGTGAAGGGTTATCTGATCACGAAGAGCATTCCGCCGCAGCAGATGACGACGACGGGCGTCGGGCCGGATCAGCCTATTGCGCCGAACGATACGGCGGATGGGCGGGCGAGGAATCGGCGGATCGAGTTCCGGGTGGGGCAGTGAGTTTGCGGGGGGCGGCTCGGGATTAGCCGCCCCGATACGACGGGGCGTCAGCTGCGGTACGCGATTGCGCGCCACGGAATGACGTCAATGTGTCGGTGGTGTCCCCTGGTAACCTCTCGCCCATTGCTGGCTCTGCTTGCTAGCCTGTTCGACCCGTTTGGCGGTGAGATCGTCGCTCTTGCGCTGCTTGTCTTCCTTCGCATAGTCCGTCTTTCCGAACACGTCCTTGTCCCGTGTCCTGAAGTACAGTGACGGCGCGAGCACGTGATCTTGCCAACTCGTCAGTAACGTATCGTGGACGAGCATGTCGAACATCGCCATCACCTCGGCCGGAAGCGGGTTCTTCCCCGCATACCCCTGCTCCCAGGCCTTGACCAGTGCAACCTCGTCCTCGTTCAGCTCAACATGGTGTGCAAACGCGGGCGCAAGGAACAGCGGCGTATAGGTCGGCTTGTTGTTGAACGACTGCGTGAAGCGGCGCTGTTGCTCGGCCTCGTATTCCGGTCGCATCTTCTCCCACTTGCCAGTCATTTCCTTCGCCTCCTTGTCGAGACGCTGCCAGACCGTCGTGTAGTTGCTCGGCGGAACATCCTTCCATAAATCGTTGTAACGTTTGTCCGCCGCCTGCTTCGCGAGCTTCAGCTTCTGAATCTCGGGCGAGTCCATCCGCTGGCTGCCCATCATCGCCCAGTCAAGCTTCGCCTTTGCGTCGCGCCGGTCGTAGTCGGCTTTTCCGACGTCCTTGCGCCACTCGGTCGCCGGGTCGGTCACGGAATGACGGAATTCCGGATCCTGGTATCGCACGGCGATCCAGCGCAGGAATACCTCCGCATGCGGCAGAAAGTTCACGCCTTGCGTGTCCGGAACGACCTTGCGGTACGCATCGACAAGCGCCCTGATCCTGTATTGCTTGCCTTCATAGGTGATCGGCGTCGCAATCGAGAAGCGACTGAATACATCAGGCCGCCGCTTGGCTAGCGTTTCCATGTCGAGAAGCGCACTACCGGCCTTGAGCGCTTCGAACAGCATGTCCCTGAGCGGAATACGCATCAGCTCTGCATTGAAGCCCAGCGAGCCGTGCAACGAACCGCCCGCGATGTCGCTGCTCGTTCCCGGATAGAGTCGTTGCTCGGCACGGGTCTTTTCCAGGCTGTCGAGGCGCTGGTACATGCGCATCTCGTGAGCGGCGGCGAAATGCACGCATCGCTGCACGCTTGCGGGCACGGCAAGCGACCGGTCCTTGTAATTCGGCTTGATGGTGCCGAGAAACGGCAGGATGCCGATGATCTCGCCGGCCTCTTCCGACATGATCGACGACACCGCATCCAGCAGACCGACGAACTTTATTTCGAGCGAAATGCCGTTGAGCGCAAGGTCCTGATCGTCGCGACGCTTGTACTTGGTCGCCAGATCGTTGACGAACGCGCGTGCCAGCACACAACCGCGATCGGCGCCAAACACCGATACTTCGATCTTCCGAATCTTCGACGCCTGCCCCTTGACTGCCTCGACCGCTTTTTCCAACTGCTCCTTCGCGGCAACGAGCCGTGAATCGACGCCCGTACCGAAGTACGCGCTCATCACCTGCGTATCGCGCACGATCGGTACGTTTTCGATCGCGATTCCCGTAATGACCTGACGGACTGTCGATTGCACGATCTTGAGCGGATTGCGTTTCGCGTCGTTCTTCGCGTTCCGGAACACCGCGATGCCGCCTGCCTTCGTGCGCTCCCAGATCCGCTCCGGCGACGCGTCCAGTACGTTCGCGATGCGACGCGCGGTTCGGGGGATGTTCTGGATATCTTTCTTGAAGTCGTTGAAAGCACTCAGCATCGGCCGAAACGAGAACTCCGAGGCGGCCTGCTTGGCTGCCGTCGTCACGCGACCTTTCACGTCCAGTTGCTTGATCGGCTGGTTCACACGTGCGACCGACTCCGCCACGCCTTTCGTTGCGGCGAGCACCTTCTTGCCGATCATTTTCCCCGCGGCCAGGCCGGCATTGAGCCAGTCGTTGGACTTTGCATCCGCGTTGAGATCCGTCCCGAGGCCCGAATAGTAGAGACGGAACCAGAACTGATTCACGGGACGATCGGCGTCCTGGTTGGTGCGGTGCGCATCGAAAAGACGCGAGATGTTCGAGTACAGCCCGCTGTCCGGATCGTCTTCGTCCCTGCTGCGACCAAACGCATCGAAGAATACGCCGATACGGATCGTTGCCCCGCACGGCAGGCAGTCTCCCTTTGGATAGTTGGCAGCCACCATCTTGTCGACTGCCATTCGCACGCTCTGCGGCGTAGCGTCGTCCGGATCAAGTCGAATGGCGTTTCGATCGTTAGCCCCGGCCATGGCTATTCTCCTCACGTGGCGGCGGCACCAGACCCGCCGGAATCGACGGTACTGCAACCGCCTGGAATCGGTTCTGCCCAAGCTCCTTCACAACGGTCGGTGATAGCGCGGCGGCCGCCTTCGCGAATGCGCCCGGCTTCCCCTTGATCGACTGAATGAGCTTCTGCACCTCCGGGTGAGCGTCGAACCGGGGATTCACCAGAAGCGCGTAATAGGCGTATTGCTCGAGGTCGCTGCGATCTGTGAAGCGGTACTTGATCCAGGCTTCCGCAACGGTTCTCGAAATCCTGCGGTGCGACTGGGCGTCATTGTCTTCGTATTTCTTGTCGAGCCGCTTGCCGTACCGTTTCGTCAACTCACGCGACACGTCCACGATCGGCAATCGGGTACTGCCCAGCATCTCGCCAGGAAACGCCAGCTCGACATGACGATCGGGGTAGAAGTGGACCTCGAGAATGCGTGAGCCGATCGAGTCCGGCTCCTTGGTTGGCGGCAACGAAACGTCCGTCTCTGCCTGCTGTTTCTTCACCTGCTCACCCGGCCGCCAGTCGTCCGCATCGTAATACGTCCACTGAACCTTGAAATCGTTGCCCTTCAGCAAGTAACAGCAGGCGATGCTGCCTTCCCCGGCCCCGGGTTCCAGGTCGCCACCACCGCGTGCCTTGTTGCCGAACCGGTCGGTGATCGTGAACCGAACGAGGTTGTATGGCAGGTAGTTCAACGCCTCCGTTGAAATGCTGGTGTAGGTCGGATCGGACTTGCTGCACGCCGCCATCGACACGAAGAACAAGCCTGCCGCGGCGACTCGCAACGCCGCGGAGAACCGTCCGCGAGCGGCGCGCGCACCACGTCGGCCTGGATCGATCGCACGGAATTCCGGTGCAGCGTATTGCATGACATCAGGCATAAGCACTCTCTTCACATGGCCGCGGCAGCATGCCGTCGGGACCTGCCGGTACGGCGACCAGCTTGATATTGTCGTTCGTCGAGTCGAACAGCGGCCTCTTCGGCATCCACGCCGTGCGTGTATCGACCTTGCCGGCGCAAGCGGCAATCGCAGACTTACGCCACACCGCTGCGTTCCTCCAGAAGGCTGCGATCGTAGTCTTCACGAATTGCATTCCACGTCGCGTCATCGATCGTCAACAGCGCATCGTCGAGGCTCTTCTCTCCGCAAGACACGGCCACAAGACAAGCCTGCACTGCCGGATGCTCGTCGAATCGGGGGGCGACCTGCACACCGGTCAATACGTAATACAGCGTCTGCTGCTCGTCGACGATCCCGTAGTTGGCCGCGCGTGCCAGTTGCTCGACGACCCGCTCATACAGTTCCACATCGGACAGGTGCTCGATCGACGCCCCCATCGTCTCGCGAAACTTCAGCACGAGCTTGTCCGGATACCCGAGCTCGATCAACCGAGTGTGCTGCTGCTCGCTCAGGCCCGGCGCATCACTCGCCGGCGCCGCGCCTTCGATCGCCGGTGCATCGTTGCGCCACACGACCTCGTCAAACCGCCGATCGCGATACCGAATTTCGGTGAACGGCGCAACGAACTGCTGCGTCTGCGTATCGCTCCACACCTGTCGAAGTCGCGCCAATACGTGGTTGTCGAAGAAGAACAGGTAGTACGAACGACCATTGGGCAGCTTGTACTGCACATACCGGCGCAGATGCGCGTCGAGCGCATCGAACGACCACGTCGACCACAGCCACGTCACCGCATGCAAATCCACTGCATCCAGCCACAGTTGACGCAGCAGCCTGTGCTGCTCGGCATGCTCGTCGTCGAGCGCGTCGCGGTCGAACGCGATCAGGTACGGCGCGATATCCGTATAGGCATCGAGCCCGGTATCGACCCAGAGCGACGCATAGCGCAGGCCGCGTACCATCGCCAACTGCACATCCAGCTCCTGATAGCCGCGCGTATCGACAAGCACATAAAGCCGCATCGCCCTGCCGTCGTCGTCCGCATGCGCCAGCGAAGCCTTCAGTATTTCCAGGAACGCCGGCCACGCGGGCTCGCGTGGATTCGGCGCGGTGTCGACGGCTTCGCTTGTCTCGACGGCGTCGTCCCGATCGACCACGTCGCCCGTATCGTTGACGTCGCCCATCAATCCGCCTCGACCATCGATTCGCGCCCGCTATGCGCGTTCAGCACGCATTGCTTGCACGTGCCGCCCGGCATCGCGGGCAGCGGATACGGCATGCTCGTCGGCCCGCTGAACGCGTGCTGCGCGCCCTTGAAATCGATCTTCCCTGGCGCGTGAATCTCGATGTTGCCGCCCTTGATCCGGATATAGGCGCCGCCCGACGTCAGCAGGACCTCCTGCTTCGCGGCCACATCAACGACCTCGGTCGCCGCCACCAGCTTCACGGTCTTCTGCGCGGTAAGCTCGATGTTGTCCGCGTGCGCCTGGACCTCGACGTTGCCCTTCGCGGCGAACAGCTTCATTCCGGCATTCTGCGCGAACAGGCTGATGCGGTCGCGGATGCCGGCGATCAGCGACTTGCCGCTCGTGATGAAGGTGCTTTGACCGCTGACGATATTGGTCTGCCGGTCGCTCGCGACGTGCACCGACTGCTGCGACGCCATCCCGATCCCCGCCGGGCTCGCGAACAGCATCACCGGCTCCTTGAACGCATTCGCGTTCCCCGTCCCGCCGCCGGCGGTCCGGCCGCCCGACGACGCGCCCGCCACGCTCTCCTGCGTCGCGTCGGTGAACGTCTTCAGCGCGTCTTGACCGTTGCCGAGGCTTTCCGCCTGATGCGCTTCGCTGACTTGCGACAACGATTCGATCAGCCCCTCGGCATTGACGAGCTGCTGTTGCGTCTCGCGCACGTCGAGCGGCTGGCTGTTCGCCTGCTTCGGATGCGTCGTGACGTACAGCCCCTGCCCGGCACGCACGGCACCATACGCATCGGTGCGCAAGTCGAACCCCGAGCCGAGATACGCACCCCGCGTGTTGCCGTTCTGCTCGATCAGGTAGCCGAGATGCAATAGCGAATTCGCACTGCTGCTGAACAGGCGTGCACGGTTCTGGCCGGTCGCGTCGTCGAGCACCATCTCGTTGTGCCCCGACCCCGCGTACTCTTTCGACCGGAAGCCCGACAGGATGCCGTCGCTATGCCACTGCGGCTTGGTTGCCCCGTTGTAGACCCGATGCATGACGATCGGCCGGTCGCAGTCCCCACCGATGTAACCGATCAGCACTTCCTCGCCGACCCGCGGAATATGAACGGCCCCGTAGCCGCCGCCGGTATCCGACTGCACGACACGCATCCAGCACGATGCGGTTTCGGTGCCCCCGTTCTGCCGGTCCCAGACGAACATGACCTTGATCCGGTTCAGCTCGTCCGTATACACCTCTTCGCCCTTCGGCCCGACGACGACGGCCGTCTCGAGCTGCATCACGGGCTTCTTGTGCTCGAACGGGCTGCGATACGGCACCGCCGCACGTTGCGCTTCGACCTCGACGAGATAGAACCCGGCCGAACCGTCGTCATGACGCACTTCGAACGAAACAGCCGAACCGTGACCGGCTTTCGCCTGCGCGAGCCGCGCCTGCAGGCTGTGCGGGAAGTTCGCTTCGTGGTCCGAGATCGGCAGGTTGTTCTCGATGTACCGCGACACCTTCAAGGCCGCAAATTCCCGGTCCTGCGCCGAATCGCGGTCGTGCTCGGGATGGTCGGCCAGCGTGAAGCGTCGCCCGGCGTCGATCCCCCGCACGCCACCCACGCCGAAGAAGCGTTTCGCGCGCGACTCCCATTCCTCGAGGCGGATCTTCGACAGATGCTCGCCGCGGTCCTGCCCCGCGTACGTATATGCGCCCGTGTATTCGTAGATTTCCATCTGGCCCGGCAGATCGCCCTGGCCGGCCTTCGTGGGCAACGTCGTGCCGTTCGGATTGCCGGGCGTCGACGGCGATTTGTAATCGAACGTGCGCGTGGTGTGCTGCGCACTCTGCAAGGTGCGCGACGCGGCCCATTGCGTGAATCCGGTGGCTTCGCTCCCGGCTCCAGAGCGGTCGAACCGGACGATATTCGGCGACACTTCGTCGAGCGCGTGCAGGTCGTCGGTGATGACGAGCGTGTGCGCGCTGCCGTCCCCCGCATGCCGCCAGAAGCCGAACAGCCCTTCGTCTTCCATCAGGCGATGCACGAAGTTCCAGTCGGTTTCGCTCTGGCGACAGTAGGACCGCGACGGCAGCGGCTTCGACAGCGCAAACTGATAGCGCCCCTTGGCCTGTGGATGCGTATCGAACACGTCGGCCAATATCGCGTCGACCGGCTCGTCCTGCCAGTACCGCATGTCGCTGCGGAACTTGAGGAAGTGCATCCACGACGCGAAGGTCAACTGGTAGCCCGACAGGCTGCCGTCCGTGCCGAGCCGGCGCGCCGTATGGACGTAGCCGTTGATCGGGAGATACGACCGGTCCACCTGCTGGATCCACAGCGTCATCGGCTGCGCGATCAGCGTCTTGAGCTCGACGTCGCTCGCGGTGGACACGAGATTGAGCATCACGCTGAAGTCTCGGCCCAGTTCGGAACAGATCACGGCCCGGCGCGGCACCAGCGCGTTGTTCGGCAGCGACGGGATGTCCGTCTTCAGCAGGCGATCCTGCTGAATCAGGCCACCGCGAATCGCCTGTGCCAGTTCGGTCATGTTCATGCGTCACTCATCTTCTTGTTTGCCGCGGACCCGCCGGGGCCCACGCTCTCAGGAAAGAGCCCTTCTCTCACCGCACGACGGCACCCGGGCCCGCGTCACGCGCGCCGCCACCACATCGTCGCTCACGACTGCTCGTCCGGCCTCACGCCCAGCAACTCACGAATATGCGACAGCGAGCCGTCGTCCTTCACGACGCTCTCGAGCCACTTGTGCAGCGGCATGTCGGCCCATTCGGCGGCCTTGTCGGCGAGATACGCGACCGGGCTGTGCGGCTCGGTCTGGCGGAAATAGCGGGCGACCGCGCGCAACTGGTCGACGGCCTGCGCACGGTTCTGGATGCCGGCGATCATCTGCGGCACCGGGGCGCGCGGAACGGGCTGCGGCTGCACGTGAGTCTCCTCCGTCTGGATCGGGTTGCCGAATACCGGCTCGATGCGCTCGGGCTGCGCCTGCGGTGCCGACTGCGTGTGGGGCGCGCTGCCCGTATAGCCCTGCTCGCGCGCAAAGCGCTCGGCGAGCCGGTACACGGTCTCGAACGCGTCGCGCGCCTGACGGAAGCTCGGTGCCGAATCGCCCGCGCGCTCGACGAGCCGCTCCTCGAACGCGTCGAGCGCGAATTCGAACGCCTTCAGGTTCGCGAGCAACGCGGTGTAGAACGCGATCGACGTCACGCGACGCGACGAGTCGATCTGCTCGATCGACGGCTTGCCGCGCGCGATTTCGTCCGCGTGTTCGGGGTCGCGCTTGATGGCCTGGGCAACGTGCTGCGCCACTTCCCAGTCGAGCGTGCTGAACGCGTTCGACGCGCCGTCCGTCATCGGCACCGCACGCAGCAGCTCGGCCGTGCGGCCGGACAGCCATGCGACGTTGCCGAGCCGGTGCTCGGTGTCGTCGTCCTCGGGCAGCGGGTGCACGGTGTCCCAGAAGTCGCGGCACAGGCCCTCGAGCAGCGCATAGCCTTCGGTGAGGCCGGTGATGCCGTCTTCAAGCGCGAGCGCCTCGGTCAGCCACACGGCGAGCCGCAGGTCCTTCGTGCGCGTGCGCAGCAGCTCGCCTGCATGGTCGACCACGAAGCCCCAGTCGGCCTCCTTGATCTCGGTCACCCACTCGCCCTGGTCGAGCGTCGGATCGTCGTAGCGCCGCGCATCCTGGATCGCGTCGAATTCGTTCGAAAACAGCAGGTCGTCGCCGCTGGGCGACGCATCGCTGATCGGCGTCAGCAGCTCGGGGAGATTGATCGGCATGGTTCGGTCAGTTCATCAAATGCTTGCGTTGCACGGCCGCGCTCATTCGACGGTGTACGTGAATTCGCCGGCCTCGTCCGCGCGCACCGCGATGCGCGCGATGGCCTCGCCGTCGGCGATCCGGCCGAGCACGTGGCCTGCGATCTCCGGCAGCAGTGTGCCGTTCAGGATGTGGTCGACGTTGCGGGCGCCCGAATCGACTTCGGTGCAGCGCGCGAGCACCGCATCGACGAGCGACTCGTCCCATTCGAACGCGGCCTTGTGGTTCGTCTCGATCCGGCGGCGGATCCGCTCGAGCTTCAGCTCGATGATCTCGGCCAGCACGTCGTCGGAAATCGGGTAGTACGGCACGACCTTCATCCGCCCGAGGAACGCGGGCTTGAAGGTCTTGTACAGCTGCGGGCGCAGCGTCTCCGCGAGCGCGTCCGGATCGGGCAGCTCTTCGGCCGGCTTGTTCAGGCACGCCTGCATCACCGCGGCGGAGCCGACGTTCGACGTCAGGATGATCAGCGTGTTGCGGAAGTCGATCTCGCGGCCTTCCGCATCGTCCATCGCGCCCTTGTCGAATACCTGGAAGAACATCTCCAGCACGTCGGGGTGCGCCTTCTCGACCTCGTCGAGCAGCACGACGGAATACGGGTTGCGGCGCACGGCCTCGGTCAGCACGCCGCCTTCGCCGTAGCCGACGTAGCCCGGCGGCGAGCCCTTCAGGCCCGACACGCTGTGCGCTTCCTGGTACTCGCTCATGTTGATCGTGACCATCTTGCGCTCGCCGCCGTACAGGATGTCGGCCAGCGCGAGCGCCGTCTCGGTCTTGCCGACGCCCGACGGCCCGACGAACATGAACACGCCGCGCGGCTTGTTCGGATCCTCGAGGCTCGCGGTCGCGGTGCGCACGCGCTGCGCGATCGCCTCCAGCGCGTGGTCCTGGCCGATCACGCGCGCGGCGAGCAGCGGCTGCAGGTTCATCACGGTGTCGATCTCGTCCTTCACCATCCGGCCGAGCGGAATGCCCGTCCACGCGGCGACGATCTCGGCCACCACGTGGCCGTCGACCTGCAGCGGCACCATCGGCTCGCCGCCCTGCAGCGCGTGCAGCGCCGCGACGCGTTCGGCGAGCTTGTCGCGGGTGGCCTGCACATCGACCGGCTGGCCGTCTTCCGACGGGCCGCGTGCCTTGTCGAGCGCTTCGCGCAGTTCGGTGATCTCGGCGACGATCACGCGCTCGGCTTCGTAGCGCGCTTCGTCCTTCGCCAGTTGTTCGAGCGCCGTGTCGCGCGCACCGCGCAGCTCGCCGAGCCGCTCATCGTGCGACGCGCCGCCGGCCGCCTCGCGCTCCAGCGACGCGATCTCCGCGTCGATCCGCTCGATGCGCTTCTTCGTGTCGTCGATCGCCGCCGGCGTCGCACTGTGCGCGAGTGCGACCTTCGCGCACGCGGTGTCGAGCACGCTGATCGCCTTGTCCGGCAGCTGGCGGCCGCTGATGTAGCGGTGCGACAGGCGCACGGCCTCGGTGATCGCGTCGTCGAGAATCCGCACGTTGAAGTGCTTCTCCATCAGGCCCGACATCCCGCGCAGCATCGCTGCCGCGAGCGGCTCGCTCGGCTCCTCGACCTTCACGACCTGGAAGCGCCGCGCAAGCGCCGCGTCCTTCTCGAAGTACTTCTTGTATTCGCTCCACGTCGTCGCCGCGATCGTGCGCAGCTCGCCGCGCGCAAGCGCCGGCTTCAGCAGGTTCGCCGCGTCGTTCTGGCCGGCCTGGCCGCCCGCGCCGATGATCGTGTGCGCCTCGTCGATGAACAGGATGATCGGGTGCGCGCTCTTCTTCACCTCGTCGATCACGCTCTTCAGGCGATTCTCGAACTCGCCCTTCACGCTCGCGCCGGCCTGCAGCAACCCCATGTCGAGTACGTGCAGCGCGACGCCGCGCAGCGGCGGCGGCACGTCGTCGGCCGCGATGCGCAGCGCGAGGCCCTCGACGACCGCCGTTTTGCCGACGCCGGCCTCGCCGGTCATGATCGGGTTGTTCTGGCGGCGGCGCATCAGGATGTCGATCGCCTGGCGGATCTCGGCTTCACGGCCGATCACCGGGTCGATCTTGCCGTCGCGTGCGCGCTGCGTGAGGTTGGTCGTATACGTGTCGAGCGCGGGCGTCTTCGACGGGCCGGCCGCAGGGGCGAACCCGTCGGCGGCCGGCGCGACGTCGCTGCCGTCGTCGTCCGCCTGGCGCGGCTCGGCCTCGCTCGAGCCGGCCATGATCTCGTCGAACTTGTGCTTCAGGTCCGTCACGTTCATTTCCGCGAACTGCGACGACATCCGTTGCGCGAACTGCGCGAGATCGGGTGCGGTCAGCAGCGCGAGCAGCAGGTGCCCCGAACGGATGCGGCCGAGCTGCGAGTCGAGCGACGCGATCAGCCATGCCTGTTCGAACAGCGCGATCAGGTGCACGGAGAACACCGGCGTGCGCGTGTTGCCCGTCTTCAGGCGCGTCAGTTCACGCTCGAGATCGGCATGCAGCGCGTGCGGATCGACGCGGCTCGCGCGCAGTGCGAGCGGCAGGTCGCCCGTCGCTTCCTCGAGCAACGCGAGGAACAGGTGCTCCAGATCGACCTCGTAGTGGCCGCGCGCCAGGCACGCGCTCGCCGCACGCTCGGTCGCATGGCGGCACAGCGGGTTCAGTTTCGTGATCAGGGTCTTCAGAGGCGTGCTCATGGCGTCGATCTCAGGTTCGATTGCGTGTTGTTGTCGTTCGGAATCAGTGAATCACGTGCAGTTCGTAGCGGGCGTCGGAGCGGTCCTCTATCGCGTCGCGCGTACAGAGGAATGCGTCCCAGCCGAGCCGCGAGCCTGCGCCGAGCACGCTCGCGCCGACTTCGGTGCGCTTGAGCACGAGCTTCACTTCGTACTCGAGCGTGACGCCGGCGAGCAGCGTCAGCATCCGCTCCAGTGCGGTGGCGTGCGCGCCGCCAGGCAGGAACGCCTCGTAGTCGCGCTTGGACAGCGGGCCGACGACGATCCGCGCGCGCATGTCGCGCTGCCACACGCGTTCGCCGACGAGCGCCGTCGCGCCGAGCACCGCGTTGACTTCGCCGAGCACGCTCAGCTGGTCGGGCGGCACGTCGTACCACTTGCCGACGAACTGGTCGATCTTCACCGGCACGCGGAAATAGTCGGACAGCGTGCGCTGCAGGTAGGCGGCCGACATCGGCCGGTGCCGTGCGGCGAGCGCATAGCCGGCCACGGCCTCGTCGAGCACGCCGCCCACGCCGGCCGCGAGGCTGTCGCGCACCTCGTCGCTCGGCACGCCCGCGATCGCGAGCAGCAGCGGCAGGTAGCGTTCGTCGCGATCGAGCTCGTAATGGAACGGCAGCCGGTATTTCTTCCACGCGGCATAGAACAGCGCGGTCGCGCGGTTCGAGAACACGTCGAAGAACGCGCGCGCCGCATGGTCGCGCTTCAGATGCTCGCGCGCAACGATCTGCTCGGTGTAGTGCAGCGGCAGCGCGCCCTGCCCGCCCAGCAGCCCGAAGAACGCGGGCGTCAGCTCGACGTGGCCGAGCTCGCCGGCCGCGAGCGCGGCGCCGCGCGCCTCGCCCGTGTCGAGGTGGGTGCCGTCGTCGTCGAACGAGCGCGCGCCTTCGATCTCGCTCGGCGGAAAGCCGAGCGACAGCGTGTTGCGGAATTCGATGCGCTGCGCGACCACGTCGCCCTGCCGCCACGCGCCGGGCGCATCCGACGCCTGTCGCGCAAACAGCCCTTCGAGCACGCGCACGGCCTGGAAGAACTCGAAGCGGTGCGGTTCGTCGAGCAGCGCGTCGACTACGCCAGGATCGATTCGCCGGTCCGGGGCTTGCATCGGATGATCTCCTCGCCGGTGCGCTTCGACACCACGACTAGTTGAACGAAACTGTTGAGGTGCACGTACAGCCCGAAGAAGCTGTCGAGCACACGCACGAACGAGGCCAGGCTCGCGCCCACGAAGTGTTCCTCGTCGATCGTCAGGCGGATCTCGATGCCGCGCACGAAGGTCGCGAACGGCTTGCCGGGCAGCCACTGCACGGCGCCGCGCTGCTCGACGCCGGCGAGCCCGTCGATCTGGCGCATCGACACGGCGGTGCGCCGCAGGTCGTACAGCGTCAGCATTTCCTTCAGCGGCGCGAGGCCGTGCGCAACCAGCGACACGTGATTGAGCGCGAGGTGCGACACGAGCCGCCAGTGCGCGGCGCGACCGCGCTCGAAGCGCACGCTCTGCGTCGGGCGGCGCAGCAGTGAAATGCCGCTCGTCTGCGCACCGCCTTCCTGGAACAGGTCGCCGCCTTCGAGCCCGAACGCGAGCATCGCGGGCAGGTCGCGGTTCGTGCAGGTGAGATCGAGGCTCAGCGTGTCGGTCTGCGGCGACGTCGGCTCGAAATCGATGTCGACGATCGAGATCTCGGTTTCGTAGCCGGGGCTCTTCTGCGCGACCCAGTCGTTGCGGCGCGCGAACCAGTAATGGCCGATCCGCGCCGATTCGCCGTGATGCAGCGAATAGAACGGCCGGAACTCGATCACCGACTCCTCGTGCGCCTGCTGCCTGACGAGCTTCACCGAATCGATCGAATACACCTCGTAGGCGAACGCGCGCCGCGCCTCGGCGATCACCGGGTACGACACCGCGCGGTGCGTGATGCGGATCGGCTCGCCGTGCTGGCGGAACAGGTTGACGATCGGCGTGCAGAACAGCCGGAAGTGGCTCGCCGTCAGCAGTTCGAGCAGCCGCGCGACGTGCGAATCGCTGCGCACGTCCTGCAGCACGAGATGCAGCGTCGCGCGCTGGCAGCGGCCGCTCGCGCGCGCGATCGCCGCGAGGTCGAAGTCGACGAAATCGAACTTGTCGGGGAACGCGAAGTATTCGGTGAGCAGGCGATACGCGGGATGCGATTTCGCCGGGTAGTCGATCAGCGCGTCGTCCTCGTCGAAGCCGGCGTGCGCGATCGGCAGCTTGCGCAGCGCGGTCCAGCGGCCGTTGCGCTCGGGCTCGACATACGCGCCGAGCACGTTGACGAACAGGCAGTCGGTCAACGCGGCGACGAACGACTGCTCGCCGTGCAGGTGCGCGCGCAGCGTCGGCAGCTTCAGCGCGCCGAGATCGAGCTGCGCGGCGAGCGATTCGAACGTGATCGAGATCACGCCCGTCGCATTGGACGGCAGCACCGTCGCGCTCGGCGCGAGCGCGACCGGCGTGTAGCGGGCTTCCGAGATGCGGATCGGCGCGAGCGTCACGTCATAGGCGGTGCGGAACCGGCATTGCACGCCGCGGATCGGGCGGCTCTTCAGCTCGGTGCCGCGATCGATCACGACCGGTTCGGTCTGCTGGCCGGGCGACGCCGGCGTGAACTGCGCGATCGAGCACGACGGGAACGGCCGCAGGTAGTGCGGATACAGCACTTCCAGCAGCGCTTCGGTGAATTCCGGGTAATCGTCGTCGAGCTTCTTGTTGATGCGCGCGCCGAGCAGCGCGAACGACTCGATCATCCGCTCGACGTGCGGATCCTCGCAATGCTCGCCGGACAGCGCGAGCCGCGCCGCGATCTTCGGATAGCGTTCGGCGAAATCTCGCGAATAGCGCCGCAAAAACGATAATTCGCGCTCGTAATACGGCAGCAATTCTTCCATCGACGACCCCGAACCTCAATGTTTCCTGCCGGACCCTGATCCACCACCGGGCGGTCCGGCCCGCTCGGCGGCTTGATTTACTGCATTCTTGCGGCGCGTGCGCGCGTGACCGAATACTGCAGCGTGGAGGGCTGCAGCATCGCGTCGAAACTCACCGGCTCCTCGGCCGGGTGCACGACGAGCAGCGCCTGGATCGCGAAGTAAAGCGCGTTGGTGGCCTGCTCGTTCAGCTCGAACGTCACCTGCACCTGCTGCAGGCGCGGCTCGTGGCGCGCGATGGCCTGCTGGATCGACTTGCAGATGAACGCGCGATCGTAGTGACTCGCGAGGCTCAGCCCCGCGAAATCGTTCAGCCCGTAGGTCAGCACCGACTTCTGGCACTCCGGCAGCGTGGCCAGCTCGTTCTCGGTGTGCGCGATACGGGTATTGAGGATCGCCTCGACGTCGCGGGCGACCGTGCTCTTGAGCTCGTCCAGCGACAATTGCCGCATCGCTGCCGAGGCCGGCAGGTGCGGTTCGTCGTCGAACAGCTTGTCGAGAAAACTGGGTTCGAATCGTTTCATCGGCCGGTGTGCACAGCGAAAACGGCAACGGGACGCCGCGCGCCCCGTTGCCGCAACCGACCTTAGACCGCGTAGGTCTTGTCGTTCTTCGTCAGACTCCAGGCGCCTTGCGTGTTGCCGCCCTGGTTGCCGCCGATCTTCTGCTGGGTTTGCTTCCACTGCACAGCTGCGTACTTCAGCGAGAACGTCTCGAGCGGCAGACCTTCTTCGCGAACGCTCGGGGCGATGCTCGAGATGATCACGTACTTGAGCTTGACTTCCAGATACTGCACGCGCTTGCCTTCACCGTCAGCGCGCGAGAAATGGACCGTCACCTCGTCGAACGTGGTGCCGCCCGAAGCGTGTTGGTACAGCAGCGGGCTCGACGAATCGATTTCCTTCGTGAAGATCATGTCGCCGTGTTCGCAACGCGTCATCGTGTGACCGCCAGCGGTCGATGCGGTTGCCGAACGCGGCTGAACGATCGAGTGATCCCATGATTTCAGTTCGATCCAGCCCTGGTGGTCCTTGTCCGCGGATTCGCCCTTCACCGCGGGACTACCAAACTGCAAGTGCATATGTAACATGGCCCTTCGACTCCCCAAAGAGGTGGTTTTAACGTCCTACCCAGGCGGCCCGCCCGGGCGATCTACTCGCTTATGAATTTGCCGGTTTGGGCAGATCAGCGACAAGTCGCAGAGAAATCGAGAGTTCGTCGAGCTGAAAGTGCGGGCGCAGGAACGCGACCGAACGATACGAGCCCGGCTTGCCCGGAATCTCCGACACTTGTATGGATGCCTCGCGCAGCGGAAATTGCGCTTTCTGTTCCTGCGAGGCGTTGTCGTCGAGCAGGACGTACTGCGAAATCCACCGGTTGAGGAAAGTCTCCACGTTCTGCGCCGATGCGAAGCTGCCGATCTTGTCCCGCATCATCGCCTTCAGGTAGTGCGCGACGCGCGATACCGAGAAGATGTACTGAAGCTGGGCGGACAGGACGGCGTTCGCATTCGCGCTGTCGGTGCTGTATTTCTTGGGCTTCTGCACCGACTGCGCAGCGAAGAACGCGGCGTAATCTGAGTTCTTGCAATGGACGAGCGGGATGAAGCCGAGGTCGCTCAGCTCCTTCTCGCGGCGATCGGTGATCGCGATTTCGGTCGGGCACTTCAGCGCGACTTCACCGTCGTCGGTCTTGAACGTGTGGGTCGGCAGGTCCTCGACGAGGCCGCCGCCTTCGACGCCGCGGATCGCCGCGCACCAGCCGAAGTCGTCGAATGCGGCCGTCAGGCGCGCAGCGAACGCCCACGCGGCGTTGCACCACAGGTACTTGTCGTGGTCGGTGCCGTCGACGTCCTCGACGAAGTTGAAGTTCTCCGCGGTCTGGCCGTCCTTCGGATTGAACGGCAGGCGGCCGAGGAAGCGCGGCAGCGTCAGGCCGACGTAGCGCGAATCTTCGGCGTCGCGGAACGACTTCCACTTCGCATATTCGACCGTATCGAACACCTTGCCCAGGTCGCGCGGCTTGCCGAGGTCGGAGAACGACTCGAGGCCGAGCAGCTCGGGCGATGCCGACGCGATGAACGGCGCATGCGCGGCCGCTGCAACGTGCGACATCTGCTCGATGAAGTACATGTCTTCCGGCTGGCGCGAGATCTCGTAATCGCCGATCAGCGCACCGAACGGCGAGCCGCCGAACGTGCCGAATTCTTCTTCGTAGACCTTCTTGAACAGCGCGCTCTGGTCGAACTCGCTCGCGCCTTTGAAATCGCGCACGAGGTCGCGCTTCGGTGCGTGCAGCGCCTTGATCTTGATCGTCTGACCGGTGTTGCTTTCCTTGACCAGGTAGTCCATCCCGCGCCACGTGCTTTCGAGGCGCTGGAATTCCGGCGCGTGCATCACTGCGGAAAGCTGCGTGGAAATCAGGCGGTCCAGTTCCGCGACGCGCGCGTCGATCGTGGCCGACAGGTTGTCCGACACGATCACCGTGCCGTCGAGCACCTGGTGCACGAGTTCGCCGATCAGGTCCTTCGCACGCGCATGCTCGGAATCGGATTTCGCGACCTTGCTCTTCTCGACGATGTCGTCGAGCAGCGAAGTCCCGGCGGCGTATTCCGCGCCGCTCGCTTGGGCCGCAGCCGTTTGCTGGTTCATCTCAACACTCCGTCGTCATTCGCCGTCTTTGTCGCTGCCCGTGCCCTTCGCGAGCTCCTGCAGCTGCTGCGTGTTCTTCAGCACCTCGGACAGCAGATCCTCGAGCTTGTCGTTGCCGGCGAGCTTGTTGCGCAGGTCGGCGAGCTTCGAGCGCGCCTCGAGCAGGCGGCGCAGCGGCTCGACCTGTTCGACGACTTCGTCCGGGCTGAAATCCGACAGCGAACGGAACTTCAGGTCGACCGCGAACTTGCCGCCTTCCGGGCTCAGGCGGTTTTCCACCTGGAACGCGGCACGCGGCTCGATCGCCTTCATCACGTCGTCGAAATTGTCGCGATCGATGTTGACGAATTTACGGTCGCGCAGCTTCGGCTGCTCGATTTCGGACTGGCCCGCCAGATCGCCGACGACCCCGACGACGAACGGCAGTTCCTTCACCTCGATCGCATCGCCCTTCTCGACCTCGTAGGTCAATTGGACGCGCGGCGGCCGTATTTTCTGCAAGCTTTTCTGAATGCTTTCTTTCTTGGCCATCTCGACGGCTCCCAGGTTAGTTGTGGTTATCGCGTCAGTTTTGCGGTCAGTTGCGCAGTGCGCCGAACGGGTCCGCGCCGCCCTTCTGCGGCGTGGCGGGTGGCGTCGGCGTGCTGGTCGCCGCTGCTTCGGCCGCCGGTGCAGCGCCGTTCTTCGCACGATGAACGACACGGCGCGTCTGGCGCGGCTTCACGACCTTCGTTTCCGGCGGGAACAGCGCCGATTCGCCCAGCGTGTCGCGCAGCTGCTTCGCGAGCGCCTGTGCATCGGACTTCGCGTCACCCGCGAGCGACGAATCCTGGCGCAGCTCGCCGAGCGACTGCGTCGCGATCCGCAGGCCGGCCACGGCCAGCACGCTCTTCGCCTGACGGTCGGTCGCGTCGCGCTGCAGCGCTTCCTGCGCGGCAACGATTGCCTGACCGTAGTGGTTCTGGGCGAACTGGATTTGCGCGATGCGCGACCACGGCTCTTCGCGCGTCGGATCCGACTTCGCGAGCTGCTGATACAGGCCGAGGGCCTTGTCCTGATCCCCTGCCTTCGCAACTGCGTCCGCATCCGCCAGCGACTTGTTGAACACGTCGGCGGTCGGCGGCGCGGGGGGCTGGCTCGCACAGCCGGCGATCACGCCGCAAGCCACTACTACCCCAGACAGTTTTGCGAAGAGACGGTCTTTCATCGTTATATCCACCGGCGCGTGAGTTTTAAATCGTTGAGAATCTGGTTCTTTTGCTTTGCAAGAAGCGCGCGGGTATAGTACCGATCAATTTTTCATAATTCAATCGTCGTGTGAAGAGTAATTCCTTTTAAAACCGGGCGCTACCCCCTCCAATGGCCTCTCGCAGCGGGCTCGCAGCGATTTTTCTGGCGGCCGGAATGGGCAAGTTTTACTGGTTTCGCGACGTGCCGCCCGGGCGGCGGAAAAAATTTCCGGGCGCCTGCCATGACGCGGGCGTGCTTAATAGTTGAACGGTGCAATGCCGGGGATACGCAGCGAACGCGGAAATACCCGGCAGATTTGACAGGGATAAAAGGCAGCCCGCCGGAAATACGATGAGATCGCTGATGATTCGCTACGCGCTGCCACTGGTTGCCTGCGCCCTTCTGGCCGGATGCGCGGCCGCCCCGCTGCTCGGCTCCGCCGCGAGCGCCGTGATGTCCGCGGCCGGCATCGGCAAGCCCGAGGTACCCGACGCGCAGAAGCCCCCGCGCAACCTCGGCATCACGCTCGCCGCGGCGCCGAACCTGAATGCCGCGACCGACAACAAGCCGCTCGCGCTCGTCGTGCGACTCTATACGCTGAAGGACCCGACGTCGTTCCAGCAGGCGCCGTTCGACGCATTCACGGATCCGACCAAGGAAAAGGCCGCATTGGGCGCGGATCTGCTGAACGTGCGTGAAATCACGCTGATTCCGGGCCAGCGCTATACGGCGACCGAGAAGGTTTCGCGCGAGGCGCAGGCATTCGGCATCGTCGCGCTGTTCCGCGATCCCGCACTGCAACGATGGAAACTGACGTTCGACCCGGTGAAGTCGGAGAAATCCGGCATAATCATCGGCCTGCATAATTGCGCGATGACGGTCACCGACGGCACTGTCATCGCACCGCAACAGGGTGCGCCTTCACAACCGCTGAATTTGCTTTCTTCGGTCTCCTGCGGTTAAACAATGACGCACGAATGTCAATTAACAAGAGTTAACAATTGCCGATTTAATTCGGGCACGAACAAATCGATTACATCGCAACGCGACATTAACCGGATTTGACATGAGTTATTCGGCCAAGGTGCTGTGGGGGGAAGGGCTGTTCCTCCGGCCTCAACACTTTCAGCGGCAGGACGCGTACCACGAAGCGCGCCTGTTCGAATCGATCCAGGCGATCCAGCCGTACAACTGGGGCGTGCGCTCGGTGCGCATCGACCGCGACGCGCTCGGCAGCAACGTGCTGCGGGTGGCCGAGCTGGCGCTCGTGTTCCCGGACGGCGCGCTGTACGCGGCGCCGCAGGCCGACGACCTGCCGCCGCCGATCGCGCTGGACACGCTGCCTGACGGCATCAACGAATTCGTGTTCTATCTCGCGCTGCACCCGCTGCGCGAGAACGGCACCAACTACAGCGACGATCCGGCCGCCGGCTTCATGACGCGCTTCGTCAGCGAGCAGACGAGCGTCGGCGACAACTTCACCGACGCCGCCGAAGCCGACATCACGTTCCTGAAGACGCAGGTCAAGCTGATCGCGCACAGCGAACCGCGCGACCAGCTGCTGTCGGTGCCGCTCGTGCGCGTGCGCCGCACCGCGACGTCCGGTTTCGAGATCGACGACAGCTTCGTGCCGCCGTGCCTCGCGATCGACGCGTCGCCGATCCTCCACCAGCGGCTGCGCCAGCTCGTCGACGCGCTGCAGGCGAAGGTGAACGCGCTGTATGGCTTCCACCGTGAGCCGTCGAAGAACATCATCGAATTCCGCTCGGGCGACATCGCGTCGTTCTGGCTGCTGCACACCGCGAACGCCGCGTTCGCGACGCTCGCGCACCTGCACCAGCATTCGGCGCTGCACCCCGAGCGGCTGTTCCAGGAACTGCTGCGCCTCGCAGGTCAGCTGATGACGTTCTCGAAGGGCTACACGCTCGCCGACCTGCCGGTGTACCGCCATGACGATCCGGGCCCGAGCTTTGCACGTCTCGACCTGATGCTGCGCGAGCTGCTCGACACCGTGATCTCGACGCGCTACTTCGCGATCACGCTCGACGAGGTGCGCCCGTCGTTCCACCTCGGCCGCCTCGATTCCGGCAAGATCGACGACAAGACCGAGTTCTACCTGGCAGTGTCCGCGGACATGCCGAGCGTCGAGCTCGTCGATGCTGTGCCGGCCCGTTTCAAGGTCGGCGCACCCGACGACGTCGACAAGCTCGTGCTGTCGGCCATGCCCGGCGTGCGCCTCTCGTACACGCCGCAGGTGCCGCCGGCGATTCCGGTGCGCCCCGGCGCGTGCTACTTCGCGCTCGATTCGCGTAGCCCGCTGTACGAGCGCATGCTGCAGGCCCAGTCCGCGATGATCTACGCGCCGACTGGCATCAATGACCTGAAATTCGAACTGATCGCGGTCACATCATGAGCTACGCGCCTTCCCTGTTCGGCGACAACGCGCCGGCACCGCTGCACACCCCGGCGTCGACGGACGCCTCGTTCCAGGCCCGCTCGCTGCTCGACCTGCTGTACGACGGGTTCTTCATGCTGTTCCTGCTCAAGAACGGGCGGGAGCCGGAGAGCGCGGGCGAGTTCAGCACGCGCATCCAGGAATTCCTGTCGGACTTCGAGCGCGGCGCGAAGAAGCTGAATATCGCCGCTGAAGACGTGTACGGCGCGAAATTCGCGTTCTGCGCGGCGATCGACGAGATGGTGCTGTCGTCGCAGTTCAAGATTCGCACGGAGTGGGAACGCCGGCCGCTGCAGCTCGTGCTGTTCGGCGAGCAGCTCGCGGGCGAGAAGTTCTTCCAGTATCTCGAGGATTGTCGCGCGCAGGGTGCGGCGCGGCTGCAGTCGCTCGAGGTGTTTCATATGTGCCTGCTGCTGGGGTTCCAGGGGAAGTATCTGCTCGAGGGGCCGGAGAAGCTGGCTTACCTCACTGCGCGGCTGGGGGACGAGATTGCGCATATGAAGGGCAAGCGGGCGCCGTTTGCGCCGCATTGGCCGCTGCCGGATCAGATCGCGCACCGACTCAAGCGTGAGGTGCCGGTTTGGGCGATCGGGGCGGTTTTTGCGCTGGTTGCGCTGCTCGGGTATCTCGGGCTCAACACGTATCTGAAGGACAAGACGCTGCAGACGCTGGCGCCCTACTCCCAAGTCATCAAGGTCGGGCCGGAGTCGGCTAATTTGACGATTTCGTTGCCTTGAGGGGTGGGCTTCGCTCCGGCGCGGATGCTTCATGAAAAAAGGACCGCTTGGCGGTCCTTTTTTGTTTGCGACGTGCTCGCGGCGTGACGTCAAAACAGGATGAACGCGTCGTTGTCGACGTAGAACACGAACGCGTCGAATAACTGCGCCACGCTCGGTTCGTCGATCTGGTCGTGCGCGTTGATCACGATGTCCTCGATCGTCGCGCTGTCCAGCGTCACGTGCCAGCCGGGCTGCCGGGCAATGGCCGGCACTGCATCGTCTCCGGCATCTTTGGTGTCTTCGGAGAATGCCCCCTCCGTGTCGAGCGTCCATGGCATCGGGGGGAGGGAGAGCCATCCGGAGAAATCGCCCGGGCGTTCGAGAATGTGTTTCAGCGACACGACGGTCGCGGCGGTGGTCGACATGGGTAGTGCGGTTGTATCGAAGTGAATGCGGCACGGCCGCCGCAAGATCGCAGCGGCCGCGCGTGATTATGCCAATTCCACGCCAGCGCGATTGGCCGGTTGTCGTCGCAGGTCGATCTGCTGGTTGCCGGATGATCAGCAATGCACCTGATTTGCCGAGCCGGTCACGCGGTCCTGTTCAGATATTCGTCAAAACACTTTTCGCAGACAGGGACGAGCCCGTCAAAGACAGTCGCGTGCGCTTCTTCGAAATCCGGACCAAATGGTGTGTCACCAGGTTCCGGCAACCCGGACTGCTTCGCAATATCCACCGAAACAAAATATGAAATGTCGGCGAGCCCGCCTCCAAGCCAGTCGATGTCATAGCGGAACATCTGCAACCGCCCCGCGTCCTTCTTCATATCGGCCGCGATATCACTCGAAACATGCACCACGCCGGAAGCGCCGTGCGATTTACACAATATCCTGCCCATGCCTCACCCTATTGACGTCGCCCGTTCGCAAGCAACCATTTGATGGTTTCACGTGTCGTTGTCGGGACATTCTGCGCGCCGCCGGCCCGCAGAATGTCCCCGACGTGCGTCACGCAGCTGTTGGTATTTTTGTCATACACACCCTGGTCATGCCCCAGGCGCTTGGCCTGAGCCTGGTACGCCGAGGTGGCATCCGGCAAATCGACGTGAATCGTATTCTCAACCGTTGATGCCGGCGCCATATGCTGCCCGGTAATGATTGTATTTTGATCATCGTCGACGATCACCTGGTGCGTTCGCAACGTTCGCCCCGAATTCGGAACCACCTCGACATCGAAATGAGGCCCGAATTCACTTCGCGACTGCCGGACGATTGCTTTCCCGGGACACAGCCCGAGCGGATCGATCCATTGAGTCGGGTTCGGCGCATACTGATAAACGTTGATGCCCCCCGCCAATCCGATCGGATCGCGGCTGACGAAGCGGCCAATTTGTGGATCGTAGTAGCGGTAACGGTTGTATGCGAGTCCCGTCTCGTCGTCGACTTGCTGCCCCTGGAACCGCAACGAATTCTTCGGCGTGATTCCGGCCGCCTTCGACGCCTGCGCGATCACCTCCCGCGCTTCACCCCAGGCCTTGTACGACGCCTCCCACACCACCTCGCCGTAATCGTCGGTCAGCCATTGCGGCGTGCCAATCTGGTCGCAGTGGTAATAGAACAGCTTGGCGTTCGAGCGCCGCTCCGGCATCTTCTGCAGCGGATCGTCTTCCGGCACATAGCGATCGGTGCTCTTCCATTCCGGCGTCGCGATGCCCTCCACGGGCTCGGCCACGTACTGCGCAAGCGGTATGAACGTTGCCGGCTCATAGATGTAGTGCGTACCGCGCTCCGCGTTACTTTCATACGCGAGCATGTTGCCGTCCCAGCCGAACACGGTCCTCTCGCCGTTCACCTCTTTCGCAATCCGGCGGCCCAGCGCGTCGTAGAAATACCGCGACCGGCTCTGTCGCGATTTCTCGGCAACACTCGATGCCCGCAAGCGGTTGAATTCGTCCCATTCGAATGCCTGCTCTCCGTCGGGCGTCCGCTTGCGTACCGGGTTCCCGCGTGCGTCGTACTCGAAATGGATTCCGGCGTACGCCTTCAGCAGGTTGCCGAGCACCTTCGGCACCTCGATGGCCAACGTATTCTCCGGCCTGACCGGACTGGGTCGCGACGCGTTGCCGACCGGCTGCGCCGGATCGATTATGTTGCTCGCCGGATCGAACGCGAACCGTTCCTGTGCAACGGGACTGATGGCCTCGATCAGACGCCCGACCGGGTCGTATCGATAGTCGATTCCCCCCTTGCGGCTATCTTCGATGCGCGACAATTGCCCTGCCGCGTCGTAGCGATACCGACGCTCCGCCAGCGGCGCTGACGACGTCGAGCGCTGCAGCGTCTGCTGCAGCATCCGACCAGCCGGATCATAGGTCGTACGCTGCCCGACTTCGCTCGACAGCACTCGCATCGTCTCGCGATGCAGGTCATCGCGCTCGAACTGCACGCGCTCCTCGCCATCCAGCAGCATGCCGTGCACATGTCCCGAGCCATAGATCAGCCAGTCGATCGCATGACCGTCCGGTCGCACGGTCCGGCGCCGGTTGCCGAGTTCGTCGTATTCGTGGTGCCAGACATAGCTTCGCCGCTCGCCGAACAGATCGTAAGCATGATGCTCGCGCACCAGATTGCCGATCGGATCGAAGAAAAACTGCACCCGGCTGTATCGGTTCACCGCCTCGATCAGCCTGCCGCTCGGATCATAGGCGAAGCGCTCCTCACTCTCCCCAGAAGTGCGCCTCAGCAAGCGACCATTCACATCGAGCTCCAGCGTGGTCACGCATCCCGATTCGTCGACCGCAATGAGGCTGCCGCTTTCCTTGTCGCGCTCATAGCGGGTGGACTTCCCGTCAAAGCCGATTTGCTCGATCAATCGCCCTGCTTGATCGTAGCGGAGCTCATGTGTCGCGAAATTGGCATCCGTCAGCATCGACAATCGCCCGATCCGGTCATAGCGATACGTCAGCGTCTGTCCAAGCGCATCCGAACGGCTTGCGATCCGGCCGGCCGCGTCATAGCTGTACCCGATTGAACGATTCAGCTGGTCGGTATGCCGAAGCAAGCGGCCCTCGGCGTCGTGATGTACCTGCTCCAGCCCGGCAGGCGAGCGGATCTCGGCCAGTTGCCCGTTCTGGCCATAGCCATAGGCTGTCACCCCGCCCGCTGCGTCCGTCACCTCGATCACTCGACCGATGGCGTCATACCGCCATTCAGTCTTCTTTCCCGAGCAGTCCGTGTAGCTCGTCAGCTGCCCGGCGGGGTTGTATTCGATCGACTTCGAGCCGCCCTTGGCATCGGTGATCCGCGTTGGCAGCCCCTTGTCGTCGTAGCTGTACGCCGTCACCTGATCGAGCGGATCGATCATTTCGACCAGATTGCCCGCATCGTCGTACTTGCGATGCCACACGTATCCGCTCGGGTCGACGACGCGAACCATCTGATTCTTGTCGTCGTACGCCATTTCGACGACGCTGCCGTCCACACGTTCATGCCGCACCATATTGCCGCGTGCGTCGTACTCCATCCGCTCGATGCTGCCGTCCTGTCGAATATGCAGGACCAGGTTGTGATGCGCATCGCGCCGGAACCATTCCTCGTTGCCGTCGGCGTACACGATTCGGTACACGTACCCGTGGATATTGAAGTAATACCGCGTCATCTGACCCAGTGCATCGGTCACGTACGTGAGGCGAATGTTCGGATTCCACGCAATGCGGATGTCGAGGCTTCCGTCGTCCGCATATTCGCGGACACACTTCGCATTTGCATTGTCGTCCGCATCCGCGCCATCCCATTCGAGCGTCATCCCGCGCCCCGTACGGTCGGTATAGCGCGTCACGAGATGTCGATGGTATTGATAGGTCCGCGCATTGCCATGGCGATCGACCGCACGAACGAGATCCCCCGCCGAATCGTATTCGTAGCCCGCGAGCACGACGCGTTCGCCGTTCTTGAGCACCTGTTCGATTTGCAGGATCCGGCCATGCTTGTCGTGCTCGAACGCGAGCACATTGCCGCTCGCATCGATCAGTCGAGCAAGACGATCCAGCGAATCGTAGTCGAGCGTAATCGCGTTGCCGGCTCGATCCTTCTGCATCGCGAGCCGGAAGACATCGCCACGCCGCTCGTACACGTGCAGCGCGACGTGACCGTACGCAACCGTCACCCACCTATCGTCAAGACGCGACAACGTCAGTTTTTCGGACAGGTCATCGTGTACTTCGCCGGCCGCGAGCGCCCGATATTCGATGCTGCGCCCTTCTGCGTCGCGATAAATCCATTGACCGCCCTTGATATCGATACGGGTCGTATAGGGCGTGATCCACCGCGCCCCCAGCTCGCCACTGTCGTACGCGGAGAGCCTCGAACGGTACCTGCGCTCCCAGACGAGAGGCAATGCACCCGGCAATTCAAAATCCTTGTGCGAGAACGTTTCGTCCCCGAACGCGAAGTCGATCGACGCGGTCGACGACCCGCGCGGGCACCACTGGCAGCCGCTTTTTCCCGGCCCCTCCACCGGCGCCTGCACGTTGTTCGCCTCCAGCCCTTCCTGGCCCCTCGTCTTCCGCGCCTGCCCTTTCCCTCCGGGCTTGACCTCCGTGCTCTGCTCGTGCAGCTTCGAACGCGCCTTCACTCGGCCCACCGCCTCGATCAGTTGCAAGACGAGCCACATCATCTTGCCTTCCTCGCTGCCGGCCAGCGAACGAATCGACGACGCGACCTTCGGTGCTTCGGTTCGCAGGAACGCCACGATTGCGCGAAACGGCTCGAGCCACGAATCCGGTGCGAGCTTCGCCGCCGTCCCGACCGTCGCATTGCCGACCGTTTTGCCGAGCGCCTTGTAGCCCTCGTATGCAAATGCCAGCCCGTCCCCCACCCGGCTCGCGCTGTACCACGGCCGGTTGTCGCGCATCTTCTTCGCGAGCTGTTCGGCGCGCTTCAGGTTGCCGCTGTTGTCGAAGAGCTGACCGTGGAGGGCCCGTTCCATGCCGGTCGCGATTGCCCCCATCAGCTCCTCGGCCTTCGCCGCACACCCGTCGAGCAGTTTGACGAGCCCGTCCTTGAGCTTGTTCAGGAAGTCCTCGATCTCCGTCGCGCAGGTCGCGTTGATATGCGTGATGAGCACAGAAATGAGCGCCGCGCCGAGATTGCTGCGCGTGATCAGCAACTGGTTGCGCACGAGCGCGAGCAGCGGGCGCGCCGACATCCGGAACGGCGCGAGCGTAGGCGGAATCGGAATGATACCGATCAGGTTGATCGCGAGGCTCAGGTAATCGAGCACCTTCCCGCCGCGCTTCTGGACGATCTCGGCAATATCGCCAAGCGCGTCGATCGCCGCCATGATGTTGCCGACGATCGGCACCGCGCCGGCAACCGTCTTCACGTCTTCGAACGTGACGTGGTTGCCGCTGATCTTGCGCAACCACGCATCGAAGCGATTGCCGCCCTGCGCCACGTCCTTCGGAGAAACATCGCTGAGCCAGGTAACAGCCTGTTCCTTATCGGCACCCGGCGGAAGTTGTTGTGCCATGTCGTTCTTCGTTCAATTCGTTCTTTTCAAGGCGGCTGACAAGACACCGCCCTCTCAGGATTTCAGCGGTCCGCCAAACCCGCTCGTCGGGAGCTTCATGCCGGTGGCACCGGCAGCAGACGCCACCGTCGTGACGCCCTTCCCGGCGATCCCGGCAACACCCGGCAGCGCACCCTGCAGTGCTCCGGAAGCCGCATTCGCCACCGGTGCGGCCAGCGCCGCAAGGCCGCCCTGCCGCGCGGTCTGCACCATCCCGGCCACCTGCTTCGCGGCGCTGCCCAGGCTCGAAGCCGTCTGCAAGGCAGACACCGCACCCGCCCCGCCCAGCGCACCTGCCGCCGCCGGCAACGCGGAACTCGCCAGTCCGCCCAACGCCGCACCGGCACCACCGCCGCTCACGAGCCCCATCGCAGCCGTCGCCGCGGCAGGCGCCATCCCTTGCAACTGGCTGGCTAGCTGCCCCGTCGCCGCAGCCTGTGCAGCCTCCGGCGACGGCTCGATCGGCTCCGCCGGCCACTTCGCCTGCTTGAAGTAATTCGCCGGCTGATCCGACTCGCGCGGATCCTTGCCGAACTCGACGCGCACCGCGCCGGGCGGCAGCCCGCTCACGACCGTATACCCGCCGTTGTCGAGCGCACCCTTCTTGAGCACTGCGCCGTTCACGTCTCTCACCGTGAACAACCCGCCCTTGACCGCCTCGCCGTTCACATACTTGTGGAACAACTCCAGTTGCCCCGGCTGATCCGGTCGCGGGCTCGGCAGCGGATAACCCATGCTCGCCGGCCCCGCGAACGTATGCGACGCGCCCTTCACATCGATCGCACCGGGTGCATGAATCTCGATGTTTCCACCCTGGATCCGGATATATCCGCCACCGCTCGTCAGCAGGATCCCCTGATCGGCCGCGATCTCGATCCGGTCCGTCGCCGACACCACCTTCACCGCCTTTTGCGCGGTCACCTCGATGTTGTCCGACTGTGCCTGGATCTCCACCTTGCCCTTGCCCGCGAACAGCTTCATCCCAGCGTTCTGCACGAACAGGCTCAGCTTCTGCCCGATGCTCCCGATCAGCGACTTGCCCGCCGCAACGTGCACGCTCTGCCCGCTCGCCACGTTCACGTGATCGTTCGCGACCACATGCACCGACTGCTGCGTCGACATCCCGATCCCCGACGGGCTGCCGAACAGCATCACCGGCTCCTTGAACGCGTTCGCGTTACCCGTGCCGCCGCCTGCCGTGCGCCCGCCGGACGCGCTGCCCGATGCACTGTCCTGCGTCGCATCCGTGAACGCGCGCATCGTGTCCTGCGCGTCCTTCATGCTTTCGGCCTGGTGCTGCTCGCTCACGTCCGACATCGCCTCGACGAGGCTCTCGCCCGTCACGAGCTGCTGCTGCGCTTCCTTCACGTCGAGCGGCTGGCTGTTCGCCGCCTTCGGATGCGTCGTCACGTACAGGCCCTGGCTCGCGCGCACCGCGCCGTACGCATCCGAGCGCAGATCGAACCCGCTGCCAAGATACGACCCGCGCGAATTGCCGTTCTGGTCGATGATGTAGCCCAGATGCAGCAGGCTGTTCGCGCTGCTGCTCATCAGCTGCACGCGGTTCTGCCCGGTCGCGTCGTCCATCACGAGCTGGTTGTAGCCGCCGCCCGAATACTCCTTCGACCGATACCCGGACAGGATCCCGTCGGTATGCCACTGCGGCTGGTTCGCGCCGTTGTACACACGCCCGACCGCGAGCGGCCGGTCGCAGTCGCCGCCGACGTAGTCGATCAGCACTTCCTCGCCGATGCGCGGCACGTGCACGCCGCCGTAGCCGCCGCCCGTATCCGACTGCACGACGCGCACCCAGCATGACGCGTTCTCGTCGCCCGGGTTCATCCGGTCCCACACGAACTGCACGCGAATCCGGTTCAACGTGTCGGTATAGACCTCTTCGCCCTGCGGCCCGACGACGATCGCCGTCTCGAGGTGCATCTCGGGCTTGTCATGCTCGAACGGGCTGCGATACGGCACACTCACGCGTTGCGCTTCGACTTCGGCGAGATAGAAGCCGACCGAACCGTCATGGTGCGGCACGCGAAACGCGGGATCGGCGCCGTGGCCCTCCTGCACCTGCGCCAACGCTTCGCGCAGACTGTATGGAAAGTCCGCGGCATCGCTCGCGACAGGCAGGTTGTTCTCGATCCACCACGCCACCTCGATCGCGGCGAATTCGCGCTGATCGGCGGGATCACGATCGTGCTCGGGATGATCGGCCAGCGTGAAGCGCCGGCCGGCGTCGATCGCGCGCACACCGCCCACACCATGGAACCGCTTCGCCCGCGACTCCCATTCCTCCATCTTGACCTTCGTCAGATGGTCGCCGCGCGTCTGGTCGAGATAGGTGTAGGCGCCCGTGTATTCGTAGACTTCGAGCTGATCGGGCAACTCGCCCTGGCCGCCCATCGTCGGCAGCGACGTACCTTTCGGGTTCGACGGCTGCGAAGGATTCTTGTAGTCGAATGTCCGCGTCGATCGCGTGACGCTCTGCAGCGTGCGCGTGCCCGACCATTGCGTGAACGCGTCGGCTTCGCTGACCGTGCCGCTGCGATAAAACCGCACGGTTTCCGGCGACAGCGGCGCGAAGGCCTGCAGGTTGTCGGTGATCACGAGCGTATGCGACTTGCCGTCGTCGGCCTGCTGCCATGCGCAGTAGAGCCCCTCGTTCTCCATCAGCCGATGCACGAAATGCCAGTCGGTGTCGTGCTGGCGCGTGTAGGAGCGGTTCGGCAGCGGCTTCGACAGCGCAAACCGGAAATGGCCCTGCGCCTGCGGATGCTGGTTCAGCACGTCGCTGATGATCTGGTCGACGGTCGTGTCGTTCCAGAGCCGCTGATCGCGACGGAACTTCAGGAAGTGGGTGAAATCGGCAAACGTGAGTTGATAGGTCGTGAGCCCACCGTCGGCACCGAGCCGGCGCGCGGTGTGCACGTACCCGTTGATCGGCCGGTAGCCGAGATCGCCCTGCTGGATCCACAACGTGACGGGCTGCGCGATCAGCTTTTTAAGTTCCACATCGCTGTCGGTCGACAGCACATCGAGCGTGAACTCGTACGCGCGCCCGATACGTGAGCGACCGACTGCCCGCTGCACGGTCAGGACGTTGGGCCCCAATGGCGTATCGAACTTCAGCAACCGGTCCTGCTGAAGCAATCCGCCGCGTAGGGCGGCGATTGAATTCTGCATGTTCATGAACGGCCTTTTTTCTTTTGACGCGCCCTCGGATGGCGCAGTGTTCGATTTCTCCCGCGCGATTTTACAGAAAAATTACGGCACGATTTGGAAAAACGACCTGATTTAAAAGAACATTTTCTCGACAATCGAAGCCGGTCCGTGCGGGCCTCGCGGGCCGGTTGCGCGCCGCCAACCGGCCCGTGACGATCCCATCTGCTGTGTGTCGTCTGCAGCCCCCCATGAAATCGCTTTCAATCAGGGCCAATTCGACTTCCGGCGCGGCCCGGTTGCGAGTAGTGTCTACGTGCCCGTATTGCGGCCCGCCGCGCCCACCCGGCGCCCGGCGCTCACCCCAACACCACGCTGTCCACTGGAGATCTGCAATGAAACGTTCGAAGTTCCTGCTGTCGGGCCTGCTGCTCGCATCGGCCCTCGGCTTCACGGCCGTCGCCGCGCACGCGGAAGACCTGCTCGACTCGGTGAAGAAAGCCGGCGTGCTGCGCGTCGGCCTCGAAGGCACGTATCCGCCGTTCAACTCACGCGGCACGTCGGGCCAGCTCGAAGGCTTCGATGTCGACATCGCGAACGCGGTCGCCGGCAAGCTCGGCGTGAAGACGCAGTTCATCCCGACCGAATGGAGCGGCATCATCGCGGGCCTGCAGGCCGGCAAGTTCGACGTGATCGTCAATCAGGTCACGATCACGCCGCAGCGCAAGGAAGTGCTCGACTTCAGCGAGCCGTACACGTATTCGGCCGCCCAGCTGATCCAGCGCAAGGACGACTCGCGCAACTTCAAGTCGCTCGACGACTTCAAGGGCAAGAAGCTCGGCGTGACGCTCGGCACCAACTACGACCAGATGGCGCGGACCGTGCCGGGCATCGAGGTTCAGACGTATCCGGGCGCGCCGGAGAAGCTGCGCGACCTCGCCGCGGGCCGGATCGAGGCGACGCTCGACGACCGCCTGATGCTGCCGTACATGATCAAGACGTCGAACCTGCCGCTGCGCGCGGGCGCGGTGCTTAACGGCGGCAAGCAGGAAATGGCGATCCCGTTCCGCAAGGGCAACCCGAAGTTCGAGAAGGCGATCAACGATGCGCTCGACTCGCTGCACAAGGACGGCACGTTGAAGAAGATCTCGATGCACTGGTTCGGCAGCGACGTGACCGTGCCGGTCGCGCAGTAAGCGGCCCGGCGCTTCAACGCGTCACGTCCTTCGTTCCGACGAAGGCGTGACGCTGCCCTTCAAGCCGCTTCGTCGAAGCGCGCCAGCAGCATCTGGCCGATCGGTGTCAGCGCCGGGTGCGCGGCCACGGCATTCATGCGTACCTGCGTATCGTCGACCAGCCGCTTCTCGACCAGCACGGCAAAGGCCGGATTCGACGGATCGACGCTGTCCGGCGCACGCGCGACGCGCAGCAGCATCGAGAATTCATGCGGACTCAGCATGGTCCCTGTCTCCTGATCGTCCGTGGTCCAGTTCGAACCGTCGTCGATCGTATTTTCGAATGAAATGGCGCGATGCATGACCGCTGCGCCGCCGGGAGCGAGATCCCGGTCGGCCCCCACCTGCGACTTGGGCACGTCGTCGCGAGCGGGTTGCGCACGTTCCCGGTCCGGCGGTGCCGCCGCGACGGGAACGTGCAACGTTATGGGCGCGCCATGACGCGACCGTGACAGGAAACGGGGTGCAAATCGGGGCGCGTCACACGCCGCTTCGGTTCGATGCCGCCCCCGATTGACGAAGACGGGCCGCATCGCCTGTCAGGCCGTCAGGTGCCCGCTCGCGGCCCGTTTCGCACCCTTCATCGCGGATCGACCGAATACGGGAAACTCCCATGCTCCGCTCCGTTCGCATGGCGCATGCAGCGCACGACCACATTCAGCGCGCGCCCGAGCGTCATCCCGACGAGCACGCCCCATACCGCGAACGACACCATCACGAAGCCGCCCGTCGCCGCCCACGGTGCATGCACGGCGACCGCGTAATGGATGCCGGTTTCGGCGACGAACGTCAGCATCAGCGTGACGAGCAGGCTCGCGTCGCCGGGCAGGCGCACGCGCAGGCCCGACGAGGCCCGGCGGTACGCGAGCCGCCACCGGCTCGCGTGCAGCCAGCCCAGCGCCGCGCCGCCCAGGACGGCTGCCAGCGCGATCGCATTCGCGTCGACACCCGCATGCGGAAAAAGTCCGTTCAGGCTGGCGATGCCGAGCATCCCGAACGCGACCGGCGAGATCAACGGTCGGACAGCCGGCACCTCGCGCGGGAAACAGCGCTTGATGCCGATATAGAGCAGCACGCAGAACATCACGTACACGTAAGGCTTCAGGTGAAGGAGCGCGGACATGGTCGGAGTCGCCTGATCGGATGGACACGGCAACACCGTACTGCCCGATCGCGGCAGGCGGCGGGGCTTGCGACGGGCGGCCGGAATTCGCGGACGAGTGGCGCGTCGCGACGATGATCGTTCGGCTGATCGGGCAGACCGATGCGCCCACGAATCCGGAGGCCGGCAACTTCCGAACCGAAAAGTCGGCCTTCGACGAGCCGGCCGACGCTTCATGCTCGACGCGAAACCAGCCACGCCCGGTGTCCTTCCGCAGCCCCTTCCACTACACTCGTGACGGAAACCGGCCAACCATCGGCAGCGGAAGCGCTTCGTCGAGGCCGCGCACCGTTCGTCGCAATGCGTGCGCAGTCGGGCCGTCCGGCAGTAAGGTCAGACCATCAGCGCATCGCGCGCCATCCTCACCCGATACCATGCGAGCCACGTCCGACCCTTCGCCGATTCCGCAGCCACCCGCCGGCGCCGAGCCGCGATTGCTGCGCGATCCGGCCGCACTGCTCGCGTTCGCGTGCTTCAACTCGGTCGTCGGCCTGGGTTTCTGGGCGCTCCATTTCCAGCAGCCGCTGTTGCCCGACCTTGTCGTCGCCAACGCGATCGGCTTCTCCGCGCTGCTGCTCAGTCACGCCGCCGACTGGCTCCTGCCGCGCAAGCCGGGGCTCGCGCTCAAGGCCATCGTGATCGCACCGGCCAGCGTGCTCATCGGTTTCGAGATCACGGCAGCGCTCACCAGCGGAAACGTGCCGCACGTGTTCGGGCGCGCCCGCATCGGCACGTGGGACAACTACGGGCCGTCGTTCCTCATCTCGGCGATCCTGTTCGTGTGCGTGTCGCTGTTCCTGCAGTCGATGCGCATGCGCGCGACGCTCGAGACCGAGCGCCGCGAAGCCGCCGAAGCCCGCCAGGCCGAGACGGCGGCGCGCCTGGCGTTGCTGCAGGCGCAGATCGAACCGCACTTCCTGTTCAATACGCTCGCGAACGTGCAGAGCCTGATCGAGCGCGATCCGGCCCGCGCGTCGACGATGCTCGACAGCCTGAACCGCTACCTGCGTGCGAGCCTGCGACGCACGCGCGATGCGACGTCGACGCTTGGCGACGAGCTCGAGCTCGTCGACGCGTTGCTGAAGATCGCGTCGATCCGGCTCGGCGAGCGGCTTTCATATGCGATCGACGTGCCGGCGGATCTGCAGGCACTGCCGTTCTCGCCGCTGCTGCTGCAACCGCTCGTCGAGAATGCGCTGCTGCACGGGATCGAGCCGTCGATCGACGGCGGCGTGATCGTGATTCGCGGCAGGATGCGGGGCGACTGCATGGAACTGAACGTGATCGATACGGGCGTCGGCCTCGGCAATGGCAACTCGCGCCTGCATGGCGGCGTCGGCCTTGCCAACGTCGCCGCGCGCATCCGGACGCTGCACGGCGAGCGCGGCCGCGTCTCAGTCGAGACGAACGCCGCCGCCGCGCATGGCGTCACTGCGACCCTCCTGATTCCGATCGACTGACATGCCGACCGCCCTCATCGCCGACGACGAACCAAACCTGTCCGCCTCGCTTGCGCAGCGGCTCGGTCAGCTCTGGCCCGAACTGGACATCGTCGCGATGCCGCGCAACGGCATCGAAACGCTGGCCGCACTGAACGCGTCGCCGCGCCCGGACATCGCGTTTCTCGACATCCGGATGCCCGGCATCGACGGCCTGAAGCTCGCGGCGCTGGCACCCGACGTGCACGTCGTGTTCGTCACGGCCCACGACGAATACGCGGTCGATGCGTTCGATCGTGCGGCGGTCGACTACCTGCTGAAGCCGGTGACCGACGAGCGGCTGCTGCGCTGTATCGCGAAGCTGCAGCGCGGCGGCCCGGCGCTTGCGCATGCCGATGCGCTCGCGCAGGCGGTGCAAACGCGGGACGCGGCGCCGATCCGCTGGCTGACGGTAGGCGTGAAGGATGCAACGCGGCTCGTCTCGGTCGATGACGTGCTGTATTTCCAGGCTTCGGAGAAATACACGGAAATCGTGACGGCCAGCGAACGGCTCGTGATTCGCACGCCGCTGAAGGAGCTGATGCAGCGGCTCGATCCCGAGCGGTTCGTGCAGGTGCATCGCGGCGTGATCGTTGCGTACGCAGCGATCGATCGTGTCGAGCGCGATCTGTTGGGAAGGTTGCGGATTCGCGTGAACGGGCAGCGGGAGATGCTGCCGGTCAGTCGGGCGTATGCGGGGTTGTTCAGGCAGATGTGATGCAGATCGGGCGGGGGATGCCTGTTCAGCAGCCCCGCTGGAAACTGGCCTGAAAACGACGAAGGGCTACGAGACAAGATCTCGTAGCCCTTCGTTCAATGTGGTGCGGCTGCAGGACTCGAACCCGCCACCTGATGATTACAAGGCACTTGAAAAAATCAACGATTACAGTGAATTAGCTGTATTTCGCGTTTCCAAAACTACAGACTATGCCGGCTTGTCAGCCTTATCTGTCGGGGCTTTGGTTCGAATTGGAAGCGCCTGCCCGCCGCGGTTTCAGCAGTTTTGCCCTGGTTTCGTTAGCCGCCTTCCACCACGTCCTAATCCAAGCGATGGCTACCCGCTCGGTTCGCGATGAAGTTTGCATGTTTGCGTAAACAAAGGAGCTCAGCGTTTCCGCCAACTTGTCACTCGCGTAATTACTTGTAATTGATTTGGAAAGGCGTCTAACCGATTCTTATATCGTTACGTAGATGTCCGACAGGCTTCGAAGTTAGATGGATATCGGACTTTATATAACGATATGTTTTCGATAATCGCGATCACTTACGAGGTTAAAAATGACTGAACTGGTAAACGAAGTGACAATCGTATATGCTGGCTACGGCTATCTTAACCAGACAATCGATGTCACCAATGGCATCAAAACGGAATTCGCCGAAGGGGCACGCACTTTTTTGGCGACCAATCGATTCGGAGATCCCGCCAAAGGCAAAACCAAGGCACTGTATGCTATCTGGAAGTATGGGTCGGGCCCCCTCCAATCCGGAGTATCATTTGAAGGCTCGAAGGAAGGATTTACGATCCAATTGACGTAACGATCGAAATAGTCCTTTGATATCACCCCAATGGTTTGGTGACGCTTCCGCCACCAAACCATTTTCAATTACGTGACGAATTGACTTTCTATAAAATATATAGTTCCAGATAATTCCAATCGCAGTTGATTACCGGACTCGCGTCACCGGATATTGGGAGTGCGGCGTCTAGCGTCAGGAGTGTCCGGCCAGGGGTAATCGTCATTTTCGTGCAAAATCTGGCAGTTTCGCCGCAAAGCCTTATGTAGCGAGGCCTTAGTGCCGATTCTGACTATCGTCGGCCAGTACTCGGAGCATTCGGGACCGGCGCTATTGTGAGCGGCCCATTATTGTGACCGAACCGAGCACAAAGGACAGGAAGCGCCGATGCTGCATAACTAAGGCACATGGAAGTACATACCGAAACCGCCCTGACGCCCCCGCGCTGCAGAAGTCTGCTGCGGCGCATGTACGACCTGTTCCTGTCCGGGCCCGCTGCCGTCATCGGCGATCGCGAGCTCGATACGCTCGCGCCGGGCGACGTCGCCACGATCTGGCGCACGACGGTAGAGAAGCGCGGCGTCGTGACAGCGAACCGCACGAAGGCCGGGCTGTCGCTGGTCCTGAACTGCGGGCGGCTGTGGGGCATGATGGCAATCGCGAACCCGTGCGCCGGCGTGCGCAGGAAGAAGGAGACCGGGCGCCGGGACGCCCTCATCGATGACGAGCTGTATGCGGCCGTCTATGCCGCGCCCTACCAACCGCTGTGCAACGCGATGGATCTGGCCAATCTCTGCGTACAACGCCCCTCGGACATCCTGCGCATGCAGCGCGCCAACATTGTGCGGGCATCTTCTTCCGCACACAAAAGACTGGAGCATTGTCAACGTACAGATTACGGGCGCCCTCGCGGCGCTGTTTGAGCGACTGCTCGCCTGGCGCGGTTCGAAGGTCGACCTCTCGCCCCACCTCTTGCGCGACCAAAAAGGCTACCCACTTTGGAAGGGCAAGCTGCCTTCACGCTTCGACAAGGCGACGTTTCCATTCCGCGATCTCCGCGCGCGCGGCGTGACGCACAAGACGAACCATGAAGGATTGGAAGTCGGGCAGCGCCTGGCGGGTCACAGCGGACCGGGCGTGACGGCGCGTTACGTGCGCGGCACACGGCCGGTTAAACCGTTTCGCCGACGCGCATTGGAAACATGAGAGGGTATTGGAAACGCGAAGGGGCTACGCAAACATCGCGTAACCCCTTGCTGGATATGGTGCCGGCTGCAGGACTCGAACCCGCCACCTGATGATTACAAATCAACTGCTCTACCAGATGAGCTAAGCCGGCGTAGCGCGAGATTCTACCTCATTTCACGATCTTGAGGCGAGGTCTGCTGCCACCTTTTGAACCGTCGCCATCGCCGTCCGTCTTCGGCGGCTCGTCGGCGCCTTCGGAGGGCTCCTCGTTCGCGCCGCTGTCGGCCACCGGTGTCAAGACGGCCGGCGTTTCGTCGCGCTGCGCATCATCCGTCTGCGGCGCATCTTCATCGAACGCGCCCGAATCCGCGCCTTCACCCGCGACCGCATCGACCTGGAACGCCATGCCCTGCCCGTTCTCGCGCGCATAGATCGCGAGCACGTTGGCAACCGGAATCTCGATCTTGTGCGCCTTCCCGGAGAACCGGGCCGTGAACTCGATCCACTCGTTGCCCATCTGCAACTGGCTCGTCGCCTCGAAGCTGATGTTGAGCACGATCTCGCCGTCACGCACGAACTGACGCGGCACGCGCGTCGAGTTGTCGACCCTCACCGCGATATGCGGCGTGTAACCGTTATCGGTGCACCACTCGTACAACGCGCGCAGCAGATAAGGCTTCGTTGAAATCTCTTGCATCACAATCCTCGAACCCGGAGCGGGGGCGCGGCACGCCGCGCCGCCCTCTCCGTCATGCACTCATTGCACCATCAACGACGCATGACCTTTTCGGACGGCGTCAGTGCTTCGATGTAGGCCGGACGGCTGAAGATCCGCTCGGCGTACTTCATCAGCGGCGCGGCGTTCTTCGACAGCTCGATGCCGTAGTGATCCAGACGCCACAGCAGCGGCGCGATCGCGACGTCGAGCATCGAGAATTCTTCGCCGAGCATGTACTTGTTCTTCACGAAGATCGGCGCGAGCTGCGTCAGGCGATCGCGAATCGCGAGGCGTGCCTTCTCGTGGTTCTTCTCTGCTGCCTTGCCCTTCTCGTTCTCGAGCGTGCTGACGTGGACGAACAGTTCCTTCTCGAAATTGAGCAGGAACAGGCGTGCACGTGCGCGCTGCACGGGATCGGCCGGCATCAGTTGCGGATGCGGGAAGCGCTCGTCGATGTACTCGTTGATGATGTTCGATTCGTACAGGATCAGGTCGCGTTCGACCAGGATCGGTACCTGACCGTACGGGTTCATCACCGAAATGTCTTCCGGCTTGTTGAACAGGTCGACGTCACGGATTTCGAAATCCATGCCCTTCTCGAACAACACCAGCCGGCAACGCTGGGAGAACGGGCAAGTTGTGCCGGAATACAGAACCATCATGTTTGCGTTTCCTCAAAAAAGCCGAGGGCCGGCACGCGGCGAACTCCTTGCGGGGTTCCACCTTGCGCCGGCCCCACGCCGGTCAGGCGTGATTACTTGATATCTTTCCAGTACGCGGCATTGAGCCGCCAGGCCAGGAAAGTCAGAACACCGAGAAAGATCAGCACCCATACGCCGAGGCGTTTGCGGGTCTGCTGAGCCGGCTCGGACATCCAGGTCATGTACGCCACCAGGTCGGCAACCGCAGAATCATAATCCACCGCGGATAGTGTCCCCGGTGTGACCTGCTGGAAGCCGACGAGCGTATGGACCTTCTCGCCCGTCTCCTCGTCCGTCTTGTCTTCGAATTTGGCGGTGCGCTGCCCCTGCAGCTGCCACAGTACATGAGGCATGCCGACGTTCTCGAACACCGCGTTGTTCCAGCCGCTCGGCCGCGTATCGTCGCGGTAGAAACTCCGCAGATACGTATACAGCCAGTCGCGGCCGCGCGCACGCTCCTCGACCGACAGGTCGGGCGGCGAGGTGCCGAGCCAGTTCTTCGCGTCTTCGGGCCGCATCGCAACGGACATCGTGTTGCCGACCTTGTCGGTCGTGAACAGGAGATTCTTTTCGATCTCCTTCTGGGATATGCCCAGATCCGTCAGACGGTTGTAGCGCATCAGGTTCGCGCTGTGGCAGTTCAGGCAATAGTTTACAAACAATTGCGCGCCGTGCTGAAGCGAAACGAGATTTTCCGTGTTATCGGGCGCCCGGTCGAGCGGAAAATTACCTTCCGCCCGAACCGCCGGCGCCACCAGCAGCGCACAGGCGGTCGCCCCGATCAGCGCGAGTGTCGAAAGCAGTTTCTTCATGTCGTTCTCTCCTCGCTCACGTTAATGGGGCTTGAAGCGCACCCGCTCCGGCGGCTGCTTGAACGTGCCAAGCGGCGTCCAGACGGGCATGCCGAGGAAGAACGCGAAGTAGATCAGCGCACAGGCCTGCGCGATCAGTGTCGAGGCCGGCGATGGCGGCCGCGTGCCCAGGAACCCGAGGGTCAGGAACGCCACGACGAAGATCCCGAGGAACACCTTGTGGAACAGCGGCCGGTAGCGGATCGACTTCACCGGGCTGCGGTCGAGCCACGGCAGGAAGAACAGCGTGATCACCGCCGACCCCATCACGACGACGCCCCAGAACTTCGACTCCGTCAGGTACATGAACACGACGATCGCCGCGGCCAGCACCGGCAGGCCGACCTTCCACTTGCCGCGCGCGCGGATCAGCGCGAGCACGCCGAGCAGCACGATCACGATCATCAGCACGATCTTGAACGGGTCGGTGGTCGCGCGCAGCATCGCGTAGAACGCGGTGAAGTACCAGACCGGCGCGATCTCGGGCGGTGTCTGCAGCGGGTTCGCCGGGACGAAGTTGTTCGCCTCGAGGAAGTAGCCGCCCATTTCCGGCGAGAAGAACACGATCAGCGCGAACACCATCAGGAATACGCACACGCCGAGGAAATCGTGCACCGAGTAGTACGGGTGGAACGGGATGCCGTCGAGCGGAATGCCGTTTTCGTCCTTCTTCGCCTTGATCTCGATGCCGTCCGGGTTGTTCGAGCCCACTTCGTGCAGCGCAACGAGGTGCGCGATCACGAGGCCGACCAGCACGAGCGGAATTGCGATCACGTGGAACGCGAAGAAGCGGTTCAGCGTGACGTCCGACACGACGTAGTCGCCGCGAATCCACAGCGACAGGTCGGGGCCGACGAACGGGATCGCCGAGAACAGGTTCACGATCACCTGCGCGCCCCAGAACGACATCTGGCCCCACGGCAGCAGGTAGCCGAAGAACGCCTCGGCCATCAGGCACAGAAAGATCGCGCAGCCGAAGATCCATACGAGCTCGCGCGGCTTGCGGTACGACCCGTAAAGCAGCCCGCGAAACATGTGCAGATAAACGACCACGAAGAACATCGACGCGCCCGTGGAGTGCATGTAGCGGATCAGCCAGCCCCACGGCACCTCGCGCATGATGTACTCGACCGACGCGAACGCGAGCGTCGAATCGGGCTTGTAGTTCATCGTCAGGAAGATACCCGTGACGATCTGGTTGACGAGCACCAGCAGTGCGAGGGAGCCGAAGAAGTACCAGAAGTTGAAGTTCTTCGGCGCGTAGTACTCGGAAACGTGCTTCTTCCAGGTGGACGTGAGCGGGAAGCGCTGATCGATCCAGCCGGTGAGACCTGTCGTGGAGACTTCCTTGTTGTCGGCCATCACGCTTCTCCTTTCTCGTCCTTGCCGATCACGAGGGTCGTTGCCGACGTGAACATGTAGGGCGGGATGTCGAGATTCTGAGGCGCCGGTTTGTTCTTGAACACACGGCCGGCGAGGTCGTAGGTCGAACCATGGCACGGGCAGAGGAAGCCGCCCGGCCAGTCGTCCGGCAGGTTCGGCTGCGGACCCGGCGTGAAGCGTTGGCTTGGCGTGCAGCCGAGGTGCGTACACACGGCCATCACGACGAGAATGTTCTTGCGATCGGCCCGCGCGCGATATTCGTTCGCGCAATACGCGGGCAACGGCATCGTATAGGGCTTTTCGGTGGTCGGATCGGCCACTTCCTTGTCGGCCTTGACCACGTCGGCCAGCATTGCGTCGGTGCGGTTCAGGATCCACACCGGCTTGCCGCGCCACGGAACGGTCACCATTTCACCGGGCTTCAGCCCGCTGATGTCGACTTCGACCGGTGCACCGGCCGCTTTCGCTTTCGCGGACGGCGCAAGCGACGCCGCGAAAGGTATGACGGTGGCTACGCCTCCCACGCCACCTGCTACGGATGTCGCAATCAGCCAGGTACGGCGGCCGCTGTCGACGCGTTTCTCTTCCTTGTCTCGCATCACACGCCCCACTTCTGAGTTGGATTTTCCGTCACGACTTTTCATTCCGCCGCTAGTTTGCGCGAATGGAGTCGCCATTTACAAGGCCCGGAGATGAAAATCCCTTCGAAGTGATTGATAGTCAAGGGTTTTCCCCCACTATCGGAGCGATTAAATCATTTCGCTTTTAAGTGTTAGCTA
Organism: Burkholderia sp. 4NA327C6; assembly: GCF_005502655.1. Taxonomy (NCBI): domain Bacteria; kingdom Pseudomonadati; phylum Pseudomonadota; class Betaproteobacteria; order Burkholderiales; family Burkholderiaceae; genus Burkholderia; species Burkholderia sp. 4NA327C6. The sequence continues at coordinate 107,625 of NZ_SCNZ01000009.1, forward strand.
CATTGCGAAATTTCGATGCGCTGCCGCAAATCCGGCATTCAGACGGGGTTATGAATATCGATAAAAAGGTGTTCGATATCGAATTCTTCGGACAAGTGGGCGCCAAGTGCCTGGATTCCGTAGCGCTCGGTCGCATGGTGCCCTGCCGCAACGAACGCGACGCCGCTCTCGGCAGCCGTATGCGTCACGTATTCGGACACCTCGCCGGTCAGGAACACGTCCGCGCCCGCGTCGATCGCCGCGTCGAAATAGCTTTGCGCGGCGCCCGTGCACCACCCGATGCGGCGCAACTGCATGTCCGGATCACCGAGCACGAGCGGCGTGCGGCCGAGCGTACGCTCGACCTTCGCGACGAAGTGCTCGAGCGTGACGGGCATCGGCAGCGTCGCCATCCAGCCGAGGTCGCCTTCGCCGAACCGCTGCTCGCCGATCAGGCCGAGCCGGTCGCCGAGCTGCGCGTTGTTGCCGAATTCGGGATGCGCGTCGAGCGGGAGATGGAACGCGAACAGATTCAGGTCGTTCGCGAGCAGCAGCTTCAGGCGCTGGTATCTGCGGCCCGTGATCTGCGGCGGCTCGTTGCGCCAGAAATAGCCGTGATGGACGAGCACGGCATCCGCCCCCCATTCGAGCGCGGCTTCGAGAAACGCGACCGACGCCGTCACACCGGTGGCGATCTTCTCGATCTTGCGACGCCCCTCGACCTGGAGGCCATTCGGGCAATAGTCCTTGAAGCGCGCGGTTTCAAGGGTATTGTTCAAGTACAATTCAAGTTCGATCCGATCCATATAAACCTCTAATCCATTCAGATGCTTAGACGCTTCTGGCTGTTCTTCGCGCAGGCGGTCACCGTACTGCTCGCGCTGATGTTCATCGTCGTGACGCTCAAGCCGCAATGGCTGCAACGGCAAGGACAGCTCGGCAAGCAGCTCGCCACGCCGATCGTTGCGCTGCGAGAAGTCGCGCCGGGCATCGGCGGCGCACCGGCGACCACGTCGTACGCCGAAGCCGCGCAAAAGGCGATGCCGGCCGTCGTCAACGTCTTCTCCAGCAAGGACGGCTCGCTACCGCCCGACCCGCGCGCGAAAGATCCGCTGTTCCGCTACTTCTTCGGCGACCGCAACGCCCGCAAGCAGCAGGACGAACCGGCCGCGAACCTTGGCTCGGGCGTTATCGTGAGCCCTGAAGGTTACATTCTAACGAACCAGCACGTCGTGGACGGCGCCGACCAGATCGAAGTCGCGCTCGCCGACGGCCGCACCGCCACCGCGAAGGTGATCGGCAGCGATCCCGAGACCGATCTCGCGGTGCTGAAGATCAACATGACGAACCTGCCGACGATCACGCTCGGCCGCTCGGACCAGTCGCGGGTCGGCGATGTCGTGCTCGCGATCGGCAACCCGTTCGGTGTCGGCCAGACGGTCACGATGGGGATCATCAGCGCGCTGGGCCGCAACCACCTCGGCATCAACACGTTCGAGAACTTCATCCAGACCGATGCGCCGATCAACCCCGGCAACTCGGGTGGCGCGCTGGTCGACGTGAACGGCAACCTGCTCGGCATCAACACCGCGATCTACTCGCGTTCGGGCGGCTCGCTCGGCATCGGCTTCGCGATCCCCGTGTCGACCGCGCGCACGGTGCTCGAAAGCATCATCACGACGGGCTCGGTCACGCGCGGCTGGATCGGCGTCGAGCCGCAGGACGTCACGCCGGAGATCGCCGAGTCGTTCGGGCTGACGCAGAAATCGGGCGCGATCGTCGCCGGCGTGCTGCAGGGCGGCCCGGCCGACAAGGCCGGCATCAAGCCGGGCGACATCCTCGTCTCGGTCAACGGCGACGAGATCACCGACACCACGAAGCTGCTGAACACCGTCGCGCAGATCAAGCCCGGCACGCCGACCAAGGTGCACGTCGTGCGCAAGGGCAAGGAGCTCGATGTGAGCGTCGTGATCGGCAAGCGCCCGCCGCCGCCGAAGCAGACGCTCGACGAGCAGGACAGCGATACCGAGTGACGTCCGGCGAGCGGCGCACGGCCGCATGCCCCGGATACCACCGTCGGAAATGAAAAAGGGCAGCCGGTTGGCTGCCCTTTTACTTTGTATCGAAAAAACCTTGTTGCCGGGAAGATGGCCCCGCCATCCGCCCCCCCGGCCGACTACGTTCACCGGGTTTTACTCAAGCCTGGCGCCGAAGCCCCGGCCGCCGCGCGCCGCCCGGCGCGCGTTCATCAACTGGCGGCTTCGCCGTTCCCCGCCTCGCCTTCTTCGGCCGGCTTCTTCGGCACGAAGAACCGCGCGGCCAGCAGCCCGATCTCGAACAGCACGACCAGCGGCAATGCGAGCATCAGTTGCGAGAACACGTCAGGCGGCGTGACGACCGCCGCGACGACGAACGCGCCGACGATCACGTACGGCCGCATCTCCTTCAGCTTCTTCAGCGACAGCACGCCCATCCGGACGAGCAGCACGACGACGATCGGCACCTCGAACGTGACCCCGAACGCGATGAACATCCCGAGCACGAAGCTCAGGTAGTTGTCGATGTCGGTTGTCATTTCCGCACCGAGCGGCGCGTTGTAGTGCGCCATCACGCGGAAGATCGTCGGGAACACGAGGAAGTACGCGAACGCCATCCCGCACAGGAACAGCAGGTAGCTGCTGCCGACGAGCGGCGCGACGAGCTTCTTCTCGTGCTGGTACAGCCCTGGCGCGACGAACGCCCAGATCTGGTACAGCACGATCGGCAGCGCAATCACCAGCGCGACGAGCATCGTGACCTTCATCGGCACGAAGAACGAGCCGGTGACGTCGGTGACGATCATCTTGCCGTCTTTCGGCAGGTTCTCCATCAGCGGCCGCGCGAGCAGCCGGAAGATGTCGGGCGCCCAGTAGACGAGCCCGAGGAACACGACGATCACGGCCGCGCCCGCGCGAATGATGCGATCGCGAAGCTCGACGAGATGGGAAATGAAGGTTTCTTCCGGGGCGTCGCCCGGGTTCTGCTGGGGGTCGCTCACACCGGCCCTCGGTAGGATTGACGAGCGAGCATGCGCTCGGCTCAGAAGAAGCGCGTCGGCCGGCGCAGGCTGGCCGGCTGGTGGCGCGCGACACGCGCGGCGCCCGACTGCACGTGCGTACGGCGGGTGGTCGCGCGCTTGTACCAGGCAGGCGCAGCCGCCTGCTTGACGCGCCAGTTGCGGCGCTTCGGCGCGAGCGCGGCCGTACTGCCGCGCCACGACGGCATGTCGGAACCCGTCGAACCGGCGTCGCCCGCCGCTTCGTTGAGACCGCCGACCGCGGAATGCCACGTGTCGTTCAGGTCCTTCTCGTGCTCACGCAGGTTGTCGTGAATCGTCGTCTCGACATTGCGCGCGGCCGTCTCGAAATCGGTCTTCATCGTCCGCAGCGCGTCGAGTTCGATTTCGCGCGAGACCTCGGCCTTCACGTCGTTGATGTACCGCTGCGCACGGCCGAACAGCGCGCCTGCCGTACGCGCAACGCGCGGCAGGCGCTCGGGGCCGAGCACCACGAGCGCGACGACGCCGATCAGCGCCATCTTCGAAAGACCGAGATCCAGCATCGCGAATGCCTGTCAGCGTAACGGCGTTACGCCTTGTTCGAGTCGGAACGCGTCGTTTCCTTCGCGTTGACGTCGACCGAGCCCGAACGCGGCAGTTGCTGCGCGTCCGCCGGTGCTTCACCGTCCTTCATGCCGTCCTTGAAACCCTTCACGGCGCTGCCGAGATCGTTGCCGATGTTGCGCAGCTTCTTGGTACCGAAAACCAGCGCGACGATCAGCAGCACGATCAGCCAGTGCCAAATGCTCAATCCACCCATGATGAAACCTCTCCTCAACCACGCCGCCAGGCGGCGTAAATCGCCGGCAACGCGCCGGCTTCGACCATCGATGCGGGGAAACGCCCCGCGCCGTCAACCCATCCGCTGCCAGGGGCGCGGGCCGGCCAGGATATGCGCGTGCAGGTGGTAGACCTCCTGCCCGCCGCCCGGGCCCGTGTTGATCACCGTACGGAAACCGGTTTCGCCTCCCGTATACGCGACGCCGAGCTGGCTGGCGAGACGCGAGACGAGCAGCATCAGCCGGCCGAGCATCGGCGCATCGGCGTCGCTCGCCGCCGACAGCGTCGGCAGATGCTGGCGCGGAATCACGAGCACGTGTGTCTCGGCCGCCGGGCGGATGTCGCGGAACGCGACGAATTCTTCATCCTCATGCACCTTCGTGCTCGGGATCTCGCCTGCCGCGATCTTGCAGAACAGGCAATTCGGATCGTGACTCATGTTGCTCCTGCAGACGCCCGCCCGCGGCCGGTCAGAACCAGGCCTGCGGATCGAGCGGCTTGTTGTCGTTCAGGTACAGCCAACCCTTGATGATACGGTACAGCGTCCAAATCCATGTGACAAACATCACCGCGAATCCGATCACCACGAACATCAGCGCGAACCCGATCACGTACGCAATCAGCGCACGCCAGAACGTGCGGATCTGCCACTCGAAGTGAGCCGCATACGGCGTACCGGCCACATCGTCGCGCTTCACGTAGTTGATGATGATCGCGATGATGCCCGTGACGCCGCCGGTCAGCCAATGAAACGCATAGAGGCCGTAGAGCACGTGAGTCAGCGTGCGCAGCCCGTTCAGGCGCTCGGCGTCCGCGGCCCCCGGCACCGACGGCGGCGGAAACTGGCTTGGCGTATCGGTCATGATGCTACCCCCGTTAGATGACAATTCTTACAGCTTACCGCACTGTGGCCATCCCGCGACAAGGGGCTGTCACCCGCCGTTTTCCTCGCGCTCGCGACGCTTGCGCAGGGCCTTCTCCTCGATACCCGACAGCCCTTCGCGGCGCTCGAGCTCCGCGATCACGTCGGCCGGGCTCAAGTCGAAATGCGACAGCATCACGAGGCAGTGGAACCACAGGTCGGCCACCTCGCCGACGAGTGCGGTCGGCGCGCCGCCCTGGCGCACGTCCTTCGCAGCCAGCACGACTTCCGTCGCCTCTTCGCCGATCTTCTTCAGCACCGCGTCGTCGCCCTTGTGGAACAGGCGCGATACGTACGATTGATCGGGATCGCCGCCCTTGCGGCTATCGATCACGGCCGCGAGGCGCAGCAGCGTGTCTTCGGTCGATTGCGTCATTTGTAGATGTGTTCGGGATCTTTCAGCACCGGTTCGACCGCGACCCAGTCGCCGCTGTCGACGGTGCCTTCGAATTTCTGGAAGAAGCACGAATGCCGGCCGGTGTGGCACGCGATGCCCGACACCTGCTCGACCTTCAGCAGCACGACGTCCTCGTCGCAGTCGAGCCGCACCTCGTGCACGTGCTGCACGTAGCCCGACTCCTCGCCCTTGAACCACAGGCGCTTGCGCGAGCGCGAATAGTAGACCGCGCGCTGCGTCTCGATCGTCTTCGCCAGTGCCTCGCGGTTCATCCACGCGAACATCAGCACGTCGTTCGTCGACGCCTCCTGCGCGATCACCGGCACGAGGCCGTTGTCGTCCCAGCGGACCTTGTCGAGCCACGCGGGCAATGCATTCGTTTCCGTATTCATCACAGCCTCACCGGGATGCCCTGGTCGGCCATGAAGCGCTTCGCCTCGCCGACCGTGTGCTCGCCGTAGTGGAAGATGCTCGCGGCCAGCACCGCATCGGCGCGGCCGTCCTTGATGCCGTCCGCGAGATCCTGCAGGCAACCGACGCCGCCCGACGCGATCACCGGCACCGGCACTGCATCCGACACGCCGCGCGTGAGCGCGAGGTCGAAGCCGGACTTGGTGCCGTCGCGGTCCATGCTCGTGAGCAGGATCTCGCCCGCGCCGAGCTCGGCCATCTTGCGCGCCCATTCGATCGCGTCGAGGCCCGTGTTCTTGCGGCCGCCGTGCGTGAAGACTTCCCAGCGCGGCGTCTCGCCATCGGCCGACACGCGCTTCGCGTCGATCGCGACGACGATGCACTGCGAGCCGTACTTGTCGGCCGCGTCGCGCACGAGCTGCGGGTTCGCGACTGCAGACGAATTCATGCTGACCTTGTCCGCGCCCGCGTTCAGCAGGCGTCGCACGTCCTCGACGGCGCGCACGCCGCCGCCGACGGTCAGCGGAATGAAGACCTGCGACGCGACGGCCTCGATGATCGGCAGGATCAGGTCGCGCTGGTCGGACGTCGCGGTGATGTCGAGGAAGGTCAGTTCGTCGGCGCCCTGGTCGTCGTAGCGGCGCGCGATTTCGACGGGATCGCCGGCATCGCGCAGCTCGACGAAATTGACGCCCTTGACGACACGCCCGGCAGTCACGTCCAGGCAGGGGATGATGCGTTTAGCTAGAGCCATGATGTTGCGCCAAATGCCGCGCTGGGACGGCCGGTTACGGAAGCCTCGCGCGAGGCTTCCGGTGGAGCCGCCTGCAGGCAGCCCCGGCGAGCGGGACAACCGCGCTTACGCGTTGTCGAGTTCGCCGTTCAGTTCGTCCGCGCGCTTTTGCGCGGCCGCGAAATCGAGATCGCCGGAGTAGATCGCACGGCCGCAGATCACGCCTTCGACGCCGTGCTCTTCGACTTCGCACAGGTTCTCGATGTCCGTGAGGTTCGACAGGCCGCCGCTGGCGATCACCGGGATGCCGACCGCCTGCGCGAGCTTCACGGTCGCCTCGATGTTGATGCCCTGCAGCATCCCGTCGCGGCCGATGTCCGTGTAGACGATCGATTCGACGCCGTAGTCCTCGAACTTGCGCGCGAGATCGATCACTTCGTGGCCGGTCAGCTTGCTCCAGCCGTCAGTCGCGACCTTGCCGTCCTTCGCGTCCAGGCCGACGATGATGTTGCCGGAGAACGCGGTGCACGCGTCCTGCAGGAAGCCGGGGTTCTTCACGGCAGCCGTACCGATGATCACGTAGGACAGGCCGGCGTCGAGATACTTCTCGATCGTCTCGAGGCTGCGGATGCCGCCGCCGAGCTGTACGGGGATTTCATCGCCGACTTCGTCGAGGATCGCTTCGATCGCCTCGAGATTTTTCGGCTTGCCGGCGAATGCGCCGTTCAGGTCGACGAGATGGAGCCGCCGGGCGCCGAGATCGACCCACTTGCGGGCCATCGCCGCCGGGTCCTCGGAGAAAATCGTGGCCTGGTCCATATCGCCCTGTTTGAGGCGCACACACTGACCGTCTTTGAGGTCGATGGCCGGAATCAGCAACATAGCAATCGGGTGTCGTCGTGGAAAAAGAAAAGAATCCGGCGCGTACCGGCCAATCCGGTACCGCGCCGTCTCGCTAGTTTAGTACAACTCTTTCGGCACATAAGCGCGCAAGCCCCGCGCGACGGGCCTTGCCGGCCTGCCGACTGTGGTTCGCGCACCACGTTTACGGTTTCCAGTGTACGAAGTTGCGATACAGACGCAACCCGACCTCCGCGCTTTTCTCGGGGTGGAATTGGGTCGCGAAGAGGTTGTCCCGCGCGACCGCGGACGTAAACGGCGCGCCGTATGCCGTTTCGCCAACCGTATGCGCCGGGTTGTCCGGCGTCACGTAATAACTGTGCACGAAGTAGAAATACGCGTCGTCGGGCACGCCGTCCCACAGCGGGTGCGGCTGCGACTGGCGCACGCGGTTCCAGCCCATCTGCGGCACCTTGAAGCGCGAGCCGTCGTCCTGCAGGCGGCCGTCGAGCTCGAAACGCACGACCTTGCCGGGCAACAGGCCGAGGCCCTTCGTGTCGCCTTCCGCACTCCAGTCGAACAGCATCTGCTCGCCGACGCACACGCCGAGCAGCGGCTTCGTGCGCGAGGCCTCGATCACGGCCTCCTGCAGGCCCGATTCGCCGAGGCTGCGCATGCAGTCGGGCATCGCGCCCTGGCCGGGCAGCACGACACGGTCGGCCGCGCGGATCGCGGCCGGCGTGTCGACGATCGCCACGTCGGCGGCCGGTTCGGCCTTCTTGAGCGCCTGCGCGACCGAGCGCAGGTTGCCCATCCCATAATCCACAATCGCAATCGAAGTTTTCATCTCAGTGCAGGCAGTAGCGCCCTCAGTCCATTGACGATGAATTCCACCGCCAGCGCCGACAGCATCAGACCCATCAGCCGCGTGGCGATGTTGATGCCCGTGCGGCCGATCCAGTTCGCGATCGGCTCGGCGAGCCGCATCGCGACGAAACACAGAAAAGCCAGGACCGCGCCGATCGCGACCAGCCCGGCCCGCTCATACCAGTGATGCGAGTTCGCCGCATAGATGATCACCGTGCTGATCGAGCCGGGGCCCGTGAGCAGCGGAATCGCCAGCGGTACGACCGCGATGTTGTCCTTCAGCTCGGCCTCGTGGCGCTCCTCCGGCGTCGATCGCGTGTTGCCGATCTGCGCGTTCAGCATGTTGATCGCCATCAGCAGCATGATGATCCCGCCGCCCACTTCGAGCGAGCCGACCGAGATGCCGAAGAAGTCGATGATCTGCTGCCCGAGCAGCGTCGTCACCGTGATCACGCAGAACACCGATACCGACGCGATCCGGATCGTGCGCCGCCGCTCGGCATCCGTCTGCTGCGCCGTCAGGCTCAGGAAGAACGGCACCGCGCCGACCGGGTTGATCAGCGCCAGCAGCGAAATGAACGATTTGAGCAGATCCATCGCAAGCCGGCGCCGCGCGCCGAAGCCGTGAGGTTGTCCTTGACGCTCCGTCCGGTCAGTTCAGGTTCAGAGACTGCCCTTCGTCGACGGGATCTGCCCCGCCGCACGCTCGTCCAGCTCCACCGCTGCGCGCAGCGCACGGCCGAAGGCCTTGAACACCGTCTCGAGCTGATGGTGCGCGTTGATCCCGCGCAGGTTGTCGATGTGCAGCGTGACGCCCGCGTGGTTCACGAAACCGCGGAAGAATTCGATCGACAGGTCGACGTCGAACGTGCCGATCCGCGCCCGCGTGAACGGCACGTGGAATTCGAGGCCCGGCCGGCCGGAGAAGTCGATCACGACGCGCGACAGCGCCTCGTCGAGCGGCACGTACGAGTGGCCGTAGCGGCGGATGCCCTTGCGGTCGCCGATCGCCTTCGCGACAGCCTGCCCGAGCGTGATGCCGACATCTTCGACCGTGTGGTGGTCGTCGATATGCGTATCGCCATGCGCTTCAACCTCGAGATCGACCAGACCGTGTCGCGCGATCTGGTCGAGCATATGGTCGAGGAACGGCACGCCGGTGGCCAGCTTCTGCTGGCCCGTGCCGTCGAGATTGAGCTTCACACGGATCTGCGTTTCGCTGGTATTGCGAACGACTTCCGCCACACGCATGGCAATTCCTTGACTGAGTCGATGTAAATGGGGATTGATCGTTTCGCGCAGCGGCGACCAGAGGCTCAACCGGGCAGCGCGAGTTTCAAAGCGGCCAGCAGGCGCGCGTTTTCGTCGGGAGAACCGACGGTCAGCCGCACGCATTCAGCCAGCAACGGATGCATTTTACTCACGTTTTTGACCAAAACCCGCTCGGTGAGCAGCGCGTCGAACACGGCGGCCGCGTCCGGCACGCGCACCAGCAGGAAATTGCCAGCGCTCGGGAACACCGTCGTGCCCGGCAGCGCGGCCACTTCCTGTGCGAGACGCGTGCGTTCCGCCCGCAGGTCGGCCGCCTGCGCGTCGAGCACGTCGAGGTGGTCGAGCAGGAAATCGGCGGTCGCCTGGGTCAGCACGTTGATGTTGTACGGCGGGCGCACCTTGTCGAATTCGGTCAGCCACGCGGGCGAACCGACCAGATAGCCGAGGCGGATGCCCGCGAGGCCGAGCTTCGACACCGTGCGCATCACGACGACGTTGTCGAACTCGGCGGCGCGCGGCAGCCACGAGCGAACGGCGAACGGCTGGTACGCCTCGTCGATCACGACCAGGCTGTGCCGCGCGGCCGCGACGATCCGTTCGATGTCGGCATCGTCGTACAGCGTGCCGGTCGGGTTGTTCGGGTACGCGAGATAGACGAGCGCCGGACGATGCTCGGCGACAGCCGCGAGCATCGCGTCGACGTCGAGCGTCAGGTCGGCCTTCAGCGGCACGCCGACGAATTCGAGCTGCGCGAGCTTCGCGGACAGTTCGTACATCACGAAGCCCGGCACCGGCGCGAGCACCTTCGCGCCCGGCTTCGCACAGGCCATCGACATCATGCTGATGATTTCGTCCGAGCCGTTGCCGAGCAGCACGTCGCAGCCGGCCGGCACGCCCATCGCATGGCGCAGCTTGTCGAGCAACGCGGTCGGGCGCGGCGCCGGGTAGCGGTTCAGCGCGACCTGCGCGAGACGCTCGCCGAGCGCCGCGGCGAGCGGTTCGGGCAGCGGGTACGGGTTCTCCATCGCGTCGAGTTTCACGAACCCGCTCGCGTCCGGCACCGGGTAGCTCGTCATCGCGAGCACGTCGCGGCGGATGATGTCTTGTGGCGTCGTCATGGTCTCAAGCCGGCGTACGTCGCGCCGGCGTCAATGGGTCGGCAGGGCGGCGGCTGCCGCCCTGCACAGGTGTCTCCCGCCCCGGCCTTCGGGGGCCGGCCGGGCGGCACATCAGCGCCGGCTGCGGCCCCGCGCAGCGTGCGGTCAGTTCTTCATCCGGAACTCGGCGCTCTTCGCGTGCGCCTGCAGCCCTTCGCCGTACGCGAGCTCGGACGCGATCTCGCCGAGCGTCTGCGCGCCTTCCGCGCTGACCTCGATCACGCTCGAGCGCTTGATGAAGTCGTACACGCCGAGCGGCGACGAGAAGCGCGCGGTGCGCGACGTCGGCAGCACGTGGTTCGGGCCCGCGCAGTAGTCGCCGAGGCTTTCGCTCGTGTAGCGGCCGAGGAAGATCGCGCCCGCATGGCGGATCTGCTGGCCCCATTGCTGCGGCTCCAGCGCGGAAATTTCCAGGTGCTCGGGCGCGATGTCGTTCGCGATCCGGCACGCTTCGGCCATGTCGCGCACCTTGATCAGCGCGCCACGGCCTTCGAGCGACGCGCGAATCACGTCCCGGCGCGGCATCGACGGCAGCAGCTCGTCGATCGCCTTTTCGACGCGCTCGAGGAACGCACCGTCCGGGCACAGCAGGATCGATTGCGCGAGTTCATCGTGCTCCGCCTGCGAGAAAAGGTCCATCGCGACCCAGTTCGGATCGGTCGTGCCATCGCACAGCACGAGGATTTCCGACGGCCCGGCGATCATGTCGATGCCGACCGTGCCGAACACGCGGCGCTTCGCCGACGCGACGTACGCGTTGCCGGGGCCGCAGATCTTGTCGACGGCCGGCACCGTCGCCGTGCCGTACGCGAGCGCGCCGACCGCCTGCGCACCGCCGATCGTGAACACGCGATCGACGCCGCCGAGCAGCGCCGCGGCGAGCACGAGGTCGTTCTTCACGCCGTCCGGCGTCGGCACGACCATCACGATCTCGCCGACGCCCGCGACGCGCGCGGGAATCGCGTTCATCAGCACCGACGACGGATACGCGGCCTTGCCGCCCGGCACGTACAGGCCGACGCGGTCGAGCGGCGTGATCTTCTGGCCGAGCACCGTGCCGTCGCTTTCCGTGTACTGCCAGCTGTGCGTGCCGCACTCGATCTTCTGCTTCTCGTGGTACGCACGCACCCGCGCGGCAGCGGCTTCCAGCGCCGCGCGCGCCTTCGGCGCGAGGCCGTCGAGCGCCGTCTGCAGCGCGTCCTGCGGCAGCTCCAGCGCGGCGACGCTCGTCGCGTTCAGCCGGTCGAAGCGGTTCGTGTACTCGAGCACCGCGGCGTCGCCGCGCGACTTCACGTCGGCGAGGATCTGCGCGACCGATTGCTCGATCGCCGCATCTTCGCTCGCCTCGAACGCGAGCAGCGCGCGCAGCTCGGCGCCGAAGCCTTCGCTCGTCGAATCGAGCTTGCGGATGATGATGGACATGGGAGTTCCGTTACGGTGATGCGCTCAACCGCCATTCTGCGACGCGCGTTCGAACGCGTCGAGGATCGGCTTGAGCGCCGTGCGCTTCAACTTCAGCGCAGCCTGGTTCACGACGAGGCGCGACGAGATCGCCATGATCTCCTCGACCTCGACCAGATTGTTCGCCTTCAGCGTGCCGCCCGAGCTGACGAGGTCGACGATCGCGTCGGCCAGCCCGACCAGCGGCGCAAGCTCCATCGAGCCGTACAGCTTGATCAGGTCGACGTGCACGCCCTTCGCGGCAAAGTGTTCGCGTGCGGTTTCGACGTACTTCGTCGCGACGCGCAGGCGCGCGCCCTGGCGCACGGCGCTCGCATAGTCGAAACCGGCCGACACGGCCACCGACATCCGGCAGCGCGCAATGTTCAGATCGATCGGCTGGTACAGGCCCGAGCCGCCGTGCTCGACCAGCACGTCCTTGCCGGCCACGCCGAAATCGGCCGCACCGTATTCGACATAGGTCGGCACGTCGCTCGCGCGCACGATGATCACGCGCAGATCGGGGTTCGTCGTCGGCAGGATCAGCTTGCGCGACGTTTCCGGATCCTCGGTCACCTGCACGCCGGCCGCGGCCAGCAGCGGCAGGGTTTCCTCGAAAATCCGGCCCTTCGACAGGGCAAGGGTCAGCGGCGCGGTCATGCTTGGCTCCCGGAAAGGCGGCGCACGTTCGCGCCGACGGCGGTCAGTTTGGCTTCCATGCGGTCGTAGCCGCGGTCCAGATGATAGATGCGGTCGACCAGCGTTTCGCCGTCGGCACGCAGCCCGGCGATCACGAGGCTCGCCGACGCGCGCAGGTCGGTCGCCATCACGTTCGCGCCCGACAGTTTTTCGACCCCCGTCACGAGCGCGGTGTTGCCGTCGATCGTGATGTTCGCGCCGAGCCGGTTCAGCTCCTGCACGTGCATGAAACGGTTCTCGAAAATGGTTTCGACCACTTGCGCCGTGCCCGTCGCGACCGTATTGAGGGCCATGAACTGCGCCTGCATGTCGGTCGGGAACGCCGGGTATTCCGACGTGCGGATCGTCACCGCCGACGGCCGGCGGTCCATCTTCACGCGCAGCCAGCTGTCGCCTTCCTCGATCGACACGCCGGCTTCGCGCAGCTTGTCGATCACCGCGTCGAGGATGTGCGGGCGCACGCCCGTCAGCATCACGTCGCCGCCCGCCGCCGCGACCGCGCACAGGAACGTGCCAGCCTCGATGCGGTCGGGGATCACCGAATGGCGCGCGCCGTGCAGCCGCTCGACGCCCTGGATCACGAGGCGATCGGTGCCGATGCCGTCGATTTTCGCGCCCATCGCGACCAGCAAGTGTGCGAGATCGCTCACTTCCGGCTCGCGCGCGGCGTTTTCGATCACCGTCTCGCCGTCGGCGAGCGTCGCGGCCATCAGCAGGTTTTCCGTGCCCGTCACCGTGATCATGTCGGTCACGATGCGCGCGCCTTTCAGGCGCTTCGCGCGGGCTTCGATGAAGCCGTGCTCGATGCTGATCTCGGCGCCCATCGCCTGCAGGCCCTTGATGTGCTGGTCGACCGGACGCGCGCCGATTGCGCAGCCGCCCGGCAGCGACACCTTCGCCTCGCCGAAGCGCGCGAGCAGCGGCCCGAGCACGAGGATCGACGCGCGCATCGTCTTCACGAGCTCGTACGGCGCGACGAGGTTGTCGACGCGCGACGCGTCGAGCTGCACGCGGCAGCCGTCGGTCTCGCTCTTCACGCCCATCTGGTTCAGCACCTTCAGCGTGGTACGCACGTCCTTGAGATTCGGCACGTTGTCGAGATCGACCGGATCGGCGGTGAGAAGCCCCGCGCACAGGATCGGCAGCGCGGCATTCTTCGCGCCCGACACGACGATCTCGCCCGACAGGCGGCGGCCGCCTTCGATCACGAGCTTGTCCATCCCATGGCCATGCGCTTCCCCGTTGGCGGCCGGGTGTGCCGTGGCGACGCTCTGGACGGCGTCGCGCTCGTTGACGGTGACTTGCACTCAGTGATTTCCGGTTATGCGTTCTGCCATTCGGCGGGCGTCAGCGTCTTCATGCTGAGCGCGTGAATTTCCTGTTTCATGCGATCGCCGAGCGCCGCATAGACGAGCTGGTGCCGCTGGATCGGCCGCTTGCCTTCGAAGGCCGCCGACACGATCGTCGCGAAGAAATGCTGGCCGTCGCCTTCGACTTCCAGATGCGTGCAGGCGAGACCGCCGGCGATGTATTGCTTGACCTGTTCGGGAGTCGGCAACATGGTGTAAGGCTCCTGTCGGCGCGCGCCGCCCGGATGGCGGCCGCGGCCTGTCGATATCAATGACGCAGTTTGTAGCCGGTCGCGAGCAGCCGCATCGCGATCAGCGCGAGCAGCACGAAGAAACCGGTGACGATCGCGAGGCTCGCGAACGGGTTGATGTCGGACGCGCCGAAGAACCCGAAACGGAAGCCGTCGATCATGTAGAAAAACGGATTGAGACGCGAGATCTCGCGCCACACGGGCGGCAGCGAGTGCGTCGAATAGAACACGCCGGACAGGAACGTCAGCGGCATGATCAGGAAGTTCTGGAACGCGGCGAGCTGGTCGAACTTCTCGGCCCAGATCCCGGCGATCAGGCCGAGCGTGCCGAGGATCGCCGAGCCGAGCAGCGCGAACGCAATGATGAACAGCGGCGCCGCGAAATGCATCGGGACAAACCAGATCGTCACGACGAACACGCCCGCGCCGACCGCGAGCCCGCGCACCACGGACGCGAGCACGTACGCGCCGAAGATGTCGCGATACGACAGCGGCGGCAGCAGCATGAACACGAGATTGCCGGTGATCTTCGACTGGATCAACGACGACGAGCTGTTCGCGAACGCGTTCTGCAGCACGCTCATCATCACGAGGCCCGGTACGAGAAAGCTCACGTACTCGACGCCCGGATACACCTCGACGCGGCCAGACAGCGCGTGGCCGAAGATCGTCAGGTACAGCAGCGCCGTGACGATCGGTGCGCACACCGTCTGGAACGACACCTTCCAGAAACGCAGCAGTTCCTTGTAGAACAGCGTTTGAAAACCACTCATGCCAATCCCTCGATGACGTCTGCCCCGTTCATCACCTGGACGAACACATCCTCGAGGTCGGCCTTGCGGACCTCGATCTCGTCGAACGTGCAGCCCGCCGCGCGGCATTGCGCGAGGATACGCTCGACATCGTCATAGCTCGTCAGGCGCAGCAGGTGCTCGCCCGGCGCGCGGGCGGCCGGGTCGGACTCCAGCCCGCGCAGCTCGGACGGCAGCGCGCCGGTCGCGAGGCGCAGGTAGAGCTGCAGCCCCGCGAAGCGGCGCAGCAGCGCATCGGTGCGGTCGAGCGCGACCACTTCGCCACGGCGCAGCATCGCGATGCGGTCGCACAGCGACTCGGCTTCCTCGAGGTAATGGGTGGTCAGCACGATCGTGTGGCCTTCGCGGTTCAGGCGCGAGATGAATTTCCACAACGTCTGGCGCAATTCGACGTCGACACCGGCGGTCGGTTCGTCGAGCACGATCACGGGCGGCCGGTGCACGAGCGCCTGCGCGACCAGCACGCGGCGCTTCATCCCGCCCGACAGCGCGCGCATGTTCGCATCGGCCTTCTCGGTGAGGTCGAGATTGGCCATCACTTCGTCGATCCAGTCGTCGTTGCGGCGCAACCCGAAATAGCCGGACTGGATTCGCAGCGTCTCGCGGACGGTGAAGAACGGATCGAACACGAGTTCCTGCGGCACGACGCCGAGTGCGCGGCGCGCGCCACGGAAGTCCTTGACGACGTCGTGACCGCGCACCGAGATACTGCCTTCGTCGGCCCGGGCGAGCCCGGCGAGGATACTGATGAGCGTGGTCTTGCCTGCGCCGTTGGGGCCGAGCAGACCGAAAAACTCGCCTTCCTCGACCGACAGGCTGACGCCCTTGAGCGCCTGAAGCGACTTGTAGCGCTTCTTGACGTGACGGATTTCTATGGCTGACATGACTGTGCGCGACGCCAGGGCCGCGACGCCTATTCTGTGCTTGCTGCTAATGAAAATGGGGGCCGGACGCCGATTGGCTGCCCCGCAAAACGCTTGATTATAGGGCAAACCGGCTGGGGGAGCCGGTGCCGGCGGCACGCGGCCTGAAGCTTGCGCGCGCCGGGCGGCGCGGCAGGCTCCGGTCGGACAGCGTCAATGTCGCCCGGTGCCTTCGATGAGCGTGTCGACGCCGTAGGCGCGCGCGAGGCTGGCGAGCTTCGGGGGGAGATTGAGGATGTCGAGGGTCGCGCCGCGCGCTTTGGCGGCACGTTGCCATGCGAGCAGCACGGCGAGCGCGGACGAGTCGAACTGCGTCAGCGTCGCGCAATCGACGGCGGTCGCGCCGCCGCCGATGCGCGCGAGACCGTCCGCGAGCGCGGACTTCGCGCTCGCGACGGTCAGCGAGGAACCGGCTTCGAAGCCGCTCACGACGCTTGCTTGCCGGCGGCAAGTTGCTGGTTGCGCTGCGTGAGGAACTGGATCAGGCCGTCCACGCCGCTTTGCTGGATCTTCTCGTTGAACTGCTGCTGGTACGTCTGGATCAGCCATGCGCCGAGCACGTTCAGGTCATACACCTTCCAGCCGCCGGACGTCTTGTACAGGCGGTAATCGATCTGGACCGGCTGGCCGTTGTTCATCGCGACGGTCTTGACCACGACATCGGTATCGGCCGGATCGGCGCGGAACGGCGGGTACTGGATCTGCTGGTCCGGCTTCAGCTGCGCCAGCGCGCCCGAGTACGTGCGGATCAGCAGCAGCTTGAACTGCTCCTGAACCTGCTGCTGCTGCTCGGCCGTCGCGGTGCGCCAGTTGCGGCCCATCGCGAGCTGCGTGGTGCGGCGGAAATCGGTGTACGGCAGGATGTCCTTGTTGACGATCGTGATGATGCGGTTGGTGTCGCCCTGCTTGATCGTCTGCTGCTTGACTTCGTCGAGCACCTGCTGCGTCGCCGTCTTGATCAGCGCCTGCGGGTTCGACTGGTCGACTTGCGCGTGGGCTGCGCTGCCGAACGAGAACAGCGCCGCGAAAACGGGGATCAGGAACAGTTTTTTCATCATAGTGACCTGCATGAATGAGTCGATGCGGAGGTTGGAGCAGGTAGCTTACGCGCAAGTTCGCGCACGCTACCGACTGAATCGTTTCCGGCTGTAACGAATGTAAATCCGTCAGTGCAGCCGGATGCTCGGGAAGCGGAACCCGCCCGGCGACGGCGGTGCGACCTGCATCGCCGGCACGTTCGTCTCGCTGGCCGGGTTCGGCGATTCGGCCGTGCCCGAAGCCGGTGCGGCCACCGCCGCGCCCGATGCGCCTGCCGGCGCCGTTGCACCGCCCACCGCCGCTGCGCCCGCCGCACCGGCCGCACCGGCTGCCGCCGGTGCCGCGCCGTCGTCCGGCAGGTCGTACTTCGGCAGCGCATCGTTGCTCGACGTCGCGGCCGCCTCGCCGCGCGCGTTGCTGATCAGCATCTGGCGGCGTTGCAGGTACGCGTTACGGACGAACGAATACTTGTCGAGCGCCGCGGCATCCAGCACGTCGCCCGCCCCGAGCAGGTTCGAACGCGTGTTGACGAGGTTGACGCCGAACAGGCCCCAGCTCAGGCCATCCGGCTTCACGTAGGTCAGCGGGTTGCCGACGTAGTCGACGCCCAGGCCCGCCGTGTCGCGCAGCGTGCTCGGCCCGAGCAGCGGCAGCACGAGGTACGGGCCCGACGGCATGCCGTAGCGGCCCATCGTGATCCCGAAGTCGGCCGTGTGCTTCGGCAGCTTCGCGATCGTCGCGACGTCGAACAGGCCGCCGACGCCGAACACCGTGTTGATCACGACGCGCATGATGTCGCCGACGCCGTCGGCAATCCGCAGCTGCACGATGTTGTTCGCCGCGATGTAGACGTCGCCGATGTTCGAGAAGAAGTTGGTCACGCTGTCGCGCACCGGCTGCGGCACCACGTACTGGTAGCCCTTCGCGACCGGCTTCAGCGCATACGTGTCGACCGTGTCGTTGAACTTGTACATCGACCGGTTGAAGCCTTCGAGCGGATCGCCCTTGGTCGGCGTCTGCACGGTCGCGCAGCCGCTCAACGCGGCGACTGCCGCTACCGCCAGCGCGGCCTGCCTGATGCGGATCGTCTGCATGGTCATTCCCTCTTGTTTTCTCTCGTGTGGTTATTGGGCCGCCGAACCGGACGCGGCGGACACCGCCGACGCCGGCACCGCTACCGGTGCGGGTGCGGCCGGCGCACCGGCTGCAGGCTTCGCACCGCCCGCATCGGCGGCCTTGCTGTACAGGAACTGGCCGATCAGGTTCTCGAGCACGATCGCCGATTGCGTCATCGTGATCGTATCGCCCGACTTCAGCATTTCGGTGTCACCGCCCGGATCGAGGCCGATATATTGCTCGCCGAGCAGGCCCGACGTCAGGATCTTCGCCGACGAATCCTTCGGGAACTGATACTGGCCGTCGACATCGATCGTGACAAGTGCCTGGTACGTATTCGTGTCGAAGCCGATCGACTTCACGCGGCCGACCACGACGCCCGCGCTCTTCACGGCCGCGCGCGGCTTCAGCCCGCCGATATTGTCGAATTTCATCCTCACGGAATAGGTCGGCTGAAACGACAGCGAGCTCATGTTGCCGACCTTCAGGGCCAGGAACAGCACCGCAAGGAAGCCCACCACCACGAACAGGCCGACCCAGAAGTCGAGAGCAGTCTTTTTCATCGTCATCCCAAAATTTGGCTTGGCTGAGGCTTAGCTGAACATCAGCGCGGTCAGCAGGAAATCGAGGCCGAGTACGGCGAGCGACGCGAACACGACCGTCTTGGTGGTCGCGCGCGACACGCCCTCGGGCGTGGGCTTCGCTTCATACCCTTGAAACAGTGCAATGAAGGTCACGGCGAACCCGAACACGATGCTCTTGATCACGCCGTTGCCGACGTCGGCCCAGACTTCGACCCCGCCCTGCATCTGTGACCAGAACGCACCCGGATCGACGCCGATCAGCACGACGCCGACCACGTAACCGCCGAGCACGCCGACCGCGTTGAAGATCGCGGCCAGCAGCGGCATCGCGATGATGCCGGCCCACATGCGCGGCGCGATCACGTTCTTGATCGGATCCACCGCCATCATCTCGAGCGCGGTGAGCTGCTCGCCGGCTTTCATCAGACCGATCTCGGCCGTGAGCGACGTGCCCGCGCGGCCCGCGAACAGCAGCGCGGTGACGACCGGCCCGAGCTCACGCACGAGCGACAGCGCGACCAGCAGGCCGAGCGCCTGCTCGGAACCGTAGCGGTTCAGCGTGTAGTAGCCCTGCAGGCCGAGCACGAAGCCGACGAACAGCCCCGACACGGCAATGATCACGAACGAGTAGTTGCCGAGGAAGTGGATCTGCTTCGTGACCAGCCGCGGCCGGCGCAGCAGCGGGAAGAACTCCAGCACGAGGCGCACGAACAGCCGCGTGCCGTAGCCCGCGCGTTCGAGGCCGCCGATGACGTAACGTCCGATCGCGCTGATCATGCGCGCCCTCCGCCGAGCCCGAAATCCGCTGCGAGCGGCGGGCTCGTGTAATGAAATTTGAACGGGCCGTCCGGCGCGCCGTCGATGAACTGCCGCACGCTCGGATCGGTCGACGCGCGCAACTCGTCGGGCGTGCCCTGAGCGAGCACGCCGCCGTTGGCCAGGAAATACACGTAGTCGGCGATCGCGAATGATTCCGGCACGTCGTGCGTGACGAGGATCGACGTCGCGCCGAGCGCCTCGTTCAGCGTGCGGATCAGGTTCGCGGTGATGCCGAGCGAGATCGGATCCAGGCCCGCGAACGGCTCGTCGTACATGATGAGCTGCGGATCGAGCGCGATCGCGCGGGCCAGCGCGATACGGCGCGCCATCCCGCCCGATACCTCGGACGGCATCAGGTCGCGCGCGCCGCGCAGCCCGACCGCGTTGAGCTTCATCAGCACGAGGTCGCGGATCAGGTCTTCGGGCAGGTCGGTGTGCTCGCGCAGCGCGAACGCGACGTTCTCGAACACCGACATGTCGGTGAACAGCGCGCCGAACTGGAACAGCATGCCCATCTTGCGGCGCAGCGCGTACAGGCCGTCGCGAGTTTGCGCGCCGACATCGGCACCGTCGAACAGCACCTGGCCGCGGCGTGCGCGCACGAGGCCGCCGATCAGGCGCAGCACGGTCGTCTTGCCGCAACCCGACCCGCCCATGACCGCAACGACCTGCCCCCGCCCGAAGCGCAGGTTCAGGTTGGACAGGACGAGGCGGTCGCCGTAGCCAAAGTCGACGTCGCGAAGTTCCAGCAGTGACTCGGTAGGAGTGGGGCTCACGGAGCTGACAGTCCTTTTACGCAGAACGCCGAATTATAGGGCCTGCATTGGAATGATGTCGTGAAGCCGTTCCGGGCCCTGCGGTCAATGATTGTCAAATTGTCCGGGAAAACATTGCTGCAGCGCAGCAATAGCGGCCCGATAGTCGGTCGCGCCCGTCACCGCACTGACTACCGCGACACTGCCGACGCCCGTTGCCAGCACGCCCGGCAGCGCATCGAGCCCCACCCCGCCGATCGCGACGAGCGGCGCCCGGGCGCCCGCGAAGCGCGCATAGCGGGCGATCCGGACGAGGCCCTGTGGCGGCGCAGCAACGGCCTTGGTCGCCGTCGCATACACGGGGCCGAGCGCGAGGTAGCTCGGGCGCTCATGCAGCGCCCGCAACATTTCGTAATAACCGTGGCTCGAAAGTCCGAGCCGCAGGCCCGCGCGCGCGATCGCGGCCAGATCGGCCGTTTCGAGGTCTTCCTGGCCGAGATGAACGCCGTACGCACCCTCTTCTGCGGCGATCTGCCAGTGATCGTTGATGAACACGCGCGCATCGGGATAGCGGCGCCCGGCCGCGACCGTGCGGGCGACTTCCCGCCGCATCACGTCCGGCGTCGCGCCTTTCACACGCAGTTGCACGGTTCGCACGCCGCAATCGAGCACGCGCTCGACCCATTCGGCGTCCGGCACGACCGGATAGAGGCCGAGTTGCGCGGGGCACGGCGCGAATGCAGGTTCGGGTGCGGCCGGCAGCCCGGCAACACGCGGGAACTGTGCGGCGTCGACCGGCCACGCATCGGCGGCGCGCATTTCATCGCCGTCGCGCCAGGCCAGCGCCAGCACCAGCGCGTCGATCGGCGCGAAGCCGCAATCGAGGAACGCCGCGAGCGCGGCGATCCAGTCGTCTCCGAGCGGATGCGCGGCGTCGAGTGCGTAGCGCGCGCCCGCCGCGTGAAACACCGCGCCTTGCTCGTCGAATTCGATCGCGACCGCGCCCGGCGCCGCGGGCCGCGACGCAGCCGACGCGCGCGCCTGGGCGGCGCGGTCGCCTGCCGAAACGATCAGCACGTCGCCATCGGCCGGCACGTCGGGCACCGCGACGCAGAGCCGCCACGGCGCAGCACCGCGCGGCCAGTCGCCGAGCCGCGCGCGAATCCGTTCGGCCGCTTCGGCCAGTTCGTCGGCCGGCGGCCAGAATGCATCGGCGAAACGCGCGCTCATGCGCCGCCTCCGTCCTGGTGCCAGAACGGCATCCCGACGACCGGCGTGCTCGCATGCGCGGTCTCGCGCGCATCCATCGGCCCGGCGAGATAGGCGGCGCGGCCAGCCTCGACGCCCTGCGCAAATGCGCGCGCCATGATCTCGGGGTGCGTGGCCTGCGACACGGCGGTGTTCAGCAACACGCCGTCGAAGCCCCACTCCATCACCTGGCACGCATGCGACGGCACGCCGAGCCCCGCGTCGACGATCAGCGGCACGTCAGGCAGCCGCTCGCGCAGCACTCGCAGGCCGTACGGGTTCACGATGCCCTTGCCCGTGCCGATCGGCGCGCCCCACGGCATCAGCGCCTCGCAGCCGACGTCGAGCAGGCGCCGGCCGATCACCAGATCCTCGGTGCAGTACGGCAACACCTTGAAACCGTCCTTGACCAGTTGCGCGGCCGCTTCGATCAGGCCGACCGGATCGGGCTGCAGCGTGTAGTCGTCGCCGATCAGTTCGAGCTTGATCCAGTCGGTGCCGAAGACTTCGCGCGCCATGTGTGCGGTCGTCACGGCTTCGGCGACGGTCTGGCAGCCGGCCGTGTTCGGCAGCAGCGGCACCGCGTGACGCTTGAGCAGGTCGAAGAAGCCGGCTTCGGCCGTGCCGCCCGTCATCTGGCGGCGCAGCGCGACCGTCACCATCCCGGGACGCGACGCGGCGATCGAATCGGACAGCGACTGCAGCGACGGATAGCGCGACGTGCCGAGCAGCACGCGGCTTGCGAAGGTTTCGCCGTACAGCGTCAGCGCGTCGGCGGAGGTGAGGGACGTCATGTCGTTTTCCTGAAAGAGCGGGGACGAACCGGCGGCGCTCAGCCGCCCGCGACCGGGTGCACGACGTCGAGCTTGTCGCCCGCCGCGAGTGCGCGCGCCGCGTGCTGCGTGCGCGCGACGAAGTCGCCGTTCAGCGCGACCGCATACGGCGGACGCGCGCCGTACGCGGCGAGTGCGTCGGCCACCGTGGCGCCGTCGGGCAACGTCAGGTTCTGTTGATTGATCTGGATATCCATGAGGCTTCGTCGAATTCGGTCGGCAGCACGCGTCAGGCCGGCTGGCGCGCGTCGTTGCGGTGATGAAGGAGCGCCGGCCAGCGCTCGGCGTCGCGCCACGCGGCGAACGCATCGGCATCGCCGAACGCGCCGCCGAGCGCGGCTTCGGCGACTGCAACCGCCGCGTGCGCGACTTCCGGCGCGATCATGAAGCCGTGCCGGTACAGGCCGTTGACGGCGAGCGTCGACGCGCCGTCCCAGATCACCGCCGGGCGATGATCGGGCAGCGTCGGCCGGCACTGCGCATTGAGCTCGAGGATGCGCGCCTCGCCGAACGCCGGATGCACGGAGAACGCCGCGCTCAGCAGTTCGAGCGCGGAGCGCACGCTGACGGGCGACATGTCCTCGCCCTCGACCTCGGTCGCGCCGATCACATAGAGATCGCCCTGCTTCGGTGCGATGTACAGCGGGTAGCGCGGATGCAGCAGCCGCACGGGCCGGGTGAGCCCGATGCCGGGCGCGTGCACACGCGCGACTTCGCCGCGGATGCCGCGCAACGCGGGCAGCGCGGGTTTCGCGCCGAGCCCGCGGCAATCGATCGTGAAATGCGCGGCGGGCAGGTTCGCATCGTCGATCGTGACGTGCCAGTGCAGCTCGACGCCGCGCTCGGCGAGGCCGGCCGCGAGCGCACGCAGCGCCTGGCGATTGTCGAGCTGGCCTTCGTTCGGCAGCAGCAGGCCGCGCGCGAAGCGGCCCGCGAGCACGGGCTCGGCCGCGTCGACCTGCGCGCCGGCGAGCGTCACGAAACCGCGGTCGAACAGGTCGGCCGGCGCGTTCGCACGCACGCGCCGCTCGAACAGCGGTGCCTCCGCGCGATCGGCGTGATGCCAGACGACGAGCGTGCCGTGACGCTGGAAGAAGACGGGTTCGGGCAGTTCCGCGAGCCACTGCGGCCAGCGCGCGAGCGACGCGGCGCCCAGTTCGGTGATCAGCAGCTCCGCGCTCGCCGCCTCCGCGAGCGGCGCGAGCATCGCGGCCGCGATCCACGCGGCCGACTGCTCGCCGTCCGGGCCGCCGCGCTCGTAAAGCGCGACGCGGTGCCCGTCGCCCGCGAGCCGCCAGGCGATCAGGCGGCCGACGAGGCCGCCGCCGAGCACCGCGAAATCGGGTCGGGAATCCCGGGCGTTCATCGCGCGCCCTCCGCACGAGCACGCACGACGAGCGTCGACGCGCACGCGCCGCCGCATGCGAACGCACGCGGCATCGGGCCGGAAACCATGCAAAAGACTGAAGATTGTGCGGTCATCATTCCTTCCGTAACGCGCAAGGCGCGTACCCAAAAGGACGAAACCGGCAGCAAAGGCCGGCCGGGCGGGACAAGGGCGCTGACCATGTGGGATGGCAGCCAGCGCGACCCGGCGGGATCAGAAACTTCCCTCGCCGGTATTACCCGGATCGGGTGCGAAGGGTCTTTCTCAGCCTCATCGCGCTGCCCGGAACATCTGCCGGCCGCGCCACGAAGCACCCCTGTTTCGTCGTCGGCCATTAGACCATAAAAGCGGAAAGCGCCGCAAACTGTCCCCCTTGCGGCAAATTCGCCGTCGTGCCGCGCCGCTCTGGCACAATGCCCGCAGGCCGGCCGCGCGAGCGGCCGGTTGCCGCGTCACCGCCGGCCTTAAGTGCCGTTTAAGACGCGCGGGCGAACATCCGGACGCCCGTCGTCAGTCGGCGCCGCGTCCCGGCATGCCGTATCGCGGCGCGCGCCCGGCTTCGCCCGGCCCGCGCGCCGGCTACTCATCAGGAAGCACATGACCCAATCGATCGATCCCGTCCGCTCCGCCTCCGACGCGCCGCAGGACGACCGCCCGGTATCCGCATGGAGCCTCATCAAGCCCTACTGGGTATCGTCCGAATGGAAAATCGCGTGGGGCCTGCTGGTCACGATCATCGCGATCAACCTCTGCGTGGTCTGGATCAACGTCCGGCTGAACAAGTGGAACGCGGAGTTCTACAACGCGCTGCAGTCGAAGGACGTCCACGACTTCCCGAACCTGCTGATGCAATTCTCCGCGCTCGCGTTCGCCTTCATCATCCTCGCCGTGTACGGCCGCTACCTGCGGCAGATGCTCGGCTTCCGCTGGCGCCAGTGGCTCACCGACCGCTTTCTCGGCCAGTGGCTCGGCGATCGCGCGTTCTACCGGATCGAGCGTGACCGCCTCGCCGACAACCCCGACCAGCGGATCACCGACGACCTCCAGTCGTTCGCGACGACCACGCTCGCGCTGTCGCTCGACCTGCTGTCGACGGTCGTCACGCTCGTGTCGTTCATCACGATCCTGTGGTCGCTCGCCGGCGCGCTGACGATTTCGCTCGGCGCGACACCGATCGCGATCCCCGGCTACATGGTGTGGGCGGCCGCGCTGTACGCGGTGGTCGGCTCGCTGATCATCCAGAAGGTCGGCCATCCGCTCGTGTCGATCAACTACCAGCAGCAGCGCGTCGAGGCCGACTTCCGCTTCGGGCTGATCCGCGTGCGCGAGAACGCCGAACAGATCGCGTTCTACGACGGCGAGAAGACCGAGACCGGCAACGCGCAAAACCTCTTCGCGCGCATCCGCGACAACTGGTGGCGCGTGATGAAGTACACGAAGCGGCTCACGTTCGTGCTGAGCTTCTACGGGCAGATCGCGATCATCTTCCCGCTCGTCGTCGCCGCGCCGCGCTATTTCGCGGGCGCGTTCTCGTTCGGCGTGCTGATGCAGATCTCGTCCGCGTTCGGCACCGTCAGCGATTCATTCTCGTGGTTCATCAACAGTTACTCGACCCTCGTCGAGTGGCGCGCCACCGTCAACCGTCTGCGCGAATTCAAGCGCGTGATGGGCACGTCGCACCTGAAGGAAAGCCTGTCGCCCGCGACCGAGCACGGCGGCATCAACCTGCACTACGTCGACGACGCGAAGCTGTCGACGTCGTCGCTCAAGCTCGCGCTGCCGAACGGCAACGCGCTCGCGACCATCGGCAGCGTCACGATCGAGCCCGGCTCGCGCTGGCTCGTGGTCGGCAAGTCGGGTTCCGGCAAGAGCACGTTCATGCGCGCGCTCGCGGGCCTGTGGCCGTTCGGCGACGGCGCGATCGATGCACCGGTCGGCGCGCGGATGATGTTCGTGCCGCAGACGAGCTACCTGCCGATCGGCACGCTGAAGGCCGCGCTCACCTATCCGGCGACGGCCGACGCGTTCAGCGACGAAGCCTGCCGCGACGCGCTGCGCGCATGTCGCCTCGAGGATTACGTCGACCGCCTCGACGAGACCGCGCACTGGACCCGCGTGCTGTCGCCGGGCGAACAGCAGCGCCTGGCCGGCGCGCGCGTCCTGCTGCACAAGCCCGACTTCCTGTTCCTCGACGAAGCGACCAGCGCGCTCGACGCCGACAACGAAGCGCGCCTGTACCACCTGTTCGCCGAACGGCTGCCGAAGGCCGCGATCGTCAGCATCGCGCACCGCGAATCGCTGGCCGCGTTCCACGTCGGCACAATCAACGTCGAGCGCGTGAACGACAGCGACAAGGTCGCGGCTTGAGCGCACGCGCCGCGCACATCGCACGGATTGCGCTGATCACCGGCGCGGGTTCCGGGATCGGCGCGGCGCTCGCGCGGCGGCTCGCGGCGCCCGGCATCGCGCTGGCGCTGCACGCGCGCGGCGCGGACGAAGCGGCGCGCGCCCGGCTTGCCGATGTCGCCCACGCGTGCACGGCGGCCGGCGCGGCATGCGTCACACTCACCGGCGATCTCGGTGAGGCGGGCGTCGCCGCGTCGCTCGTCGATGCAACCGCGTCACGCTTCGGCGGGCTCGATCACCTGGTCGCCAACGCGGGCTTCGCCGCCCGGCAATCCTTTTCCGGTCTTTCCGCGGACGCGCTCGCGTCCGCCTTCGCGGCAATGCCCGGCGCGTTCTCCGCGCTCGCGGGCCGCGCGCGGCCGCTTCTCGAAGCGTCGGTGGCGCCGCGGATCGTCGCGGTCAGCTCGTTCGTCGCGCACCGCTACCGCGCCGACGCCCCGTTCGCGGCCACCGCCGCGGCGAAGGCGGCGCTCGAATCGCTCGTGCGCTCCGCCGCTGCCGAATTCGCCGCGCGCGGCATCACCGTCAACGCGGTCGCGCCCGGCTTCACGCGCAAGGACCACGGGCCGAGCGCCGGCAACGCCGCCGCGTGGGCGCAGGCCGAACAGGCGACACCGCTCGGCCGGATCGCCGAACCCGACGACGTCGCCGCGCTGATCGCGTTCCTGCTGTCGGACGCCGCGCGACAGATTACCGGCCAGGTCATTCATGTCGACGGTGGCCTGACGCTCTGAAGCAAGGGCTTGCGCGCCGTGCCGGCGCACGGGCCGTCACACCGTTGCCCGGGCCTGCATGGCGCCCGAGCGCGACCGGATCGGGCCATCACGCTTTCCCCGAACGCACGCGCACCGCCCTCCCCGTTCTTTGCGCCGCCACACACCCGTACTCACCTTTTTGGCACCCCGCATCCCGCCCGTAAAATAGCCGCCAGACGGCAGCGCGAGACGAGACAAAAGAGGGGGGCGGCAAGCATGCAGGCATTCCAGTGGTTCAACGAATTGTCGACGCGCGAGCGCAGGACGCTGTATGCCGGCTTCGGCGGCTACGCGGTCGATGCGTTCGACTTCATGATCTATTCGTTCCTGATTCCGACGCTGATCGCCACCTGGGGCATGACGAAGAGCGAGGCCGGGATGATCGCGACGAGCTCGCTGATCTCGTCGGCGCTCGGCGGCTGGGTCGCCGGCATCCTCGCCGACCGCTACGGCCGCGTGCGCGTGCTGCAGTGGACCATTGCGACCTTCGCGCTGTTCACCTGCCTGTCCGGTTTCACCCATTCGTTCTGGCAACTGCTCGCGACACGCACGCTGCAGGGCTTCGGCTTCGGCGGCGAATGGTCGGTCGTGACGATCATGATGGCCGAGACGATTCGCTCCCCCGAGCATCGCGGGAAGGCGGTCGGCACCGTGCAGAGCAGCTGGTCGTTCGGCTGGGGGGCGGCCGCGATCCTCTACTGGGCGTTCTTCGCGCTGCTGCCCGAGCAGGTCGCGTGGCGTGCGTGCTTCTGGATCGGCATCGTGCCCGCGCTGTGGATCCTGTACATCCGCCGCAACGTCACCGATCCCGACGTTTACACGGCCACCCGCCGCGCGCGCGACGAAGGTCGCGTGTCGGGCCACTTCCTCGAGATCTTCTCGCTGCCACACCTGCGCGCGACGCTGTTCGGCAGCGCGCTGTGCACCGGGATGCTCGGCGGCTACTACGCGATCACGACGTGGCTGCCCACCTACCTGAAAACCGTCCGCCACCTGTCGGTGTTCAACACGAGCGGCTATCTCGTCGTGCTGATCGTCGGCTCGTTCGTCGGCTACGTGGTCGGCGCGATCCTGTCCGACCGGCTCGGCCGCCGCGCGTCGTTCATCCTGTTCGCGATCGGCTCGTTCTCGCTCGGCATGGCGTACACGATGCTGCCGATCACCGACACCGCGATGCTGCTGCTGGGCTTCCCGCTCGGCATCGTCGTGCAGGGGATCTTCGCGGGCATCGGGGCTTATCTTTCGGAGCTGTATCCGGGTGCGATCCGCGGTTCGGGCCAGGGCTTCTGCTACAACCTCGGGCGCGGGCTCGGTTCGTTCTTCCCGATCCTCGTCGGCTCGCTGTCGCAGTCGATGTCGCTCGTGAAGGCGATCGGCCTCGTGGCGGGCGGCGGCTACCTGCTCGTGATCGTCGCCGCGCTCGTGCTGCCGGAAACGCGTGGCAAGTCGCTCGTCGACGGCCCGGCCGTCGCGTCGTGAGCGGCCTCTTCGTTCCGGAAACCGCATGCACGTGATCGTTCTCGGCGCCGGCGTGATCGGCGTCACCACCGCCTGGCACCTGCGCGAAGCAGGCTGCGACGTCACCGTGATCGAGCGCGAGTCCGATGTCGCGCAGGCGACGAGCCTCGGCAACGCGGGCGTGATCGCGCCCGGCTACGTGACGCCATGGGCCGCGCCGGGGATGCCCGGCAAGATCCTCAAGTACCTGTTCAAGCCCGCTTCGCCGCTGATTTTCCGGCCGACGCTCGACGCCGCGCAGTGGCGCTGGATCGCGCGCTGGCTGCGCGAATGCGAATTCGAGCGGTTCCGCGTGAACAAGCAGCGGATGCAACGCGTCGCGTATTACAGCCGCGCGTGCCTGCATGCGTTTCGCGACAGCCATCCGTTCGACTACGGCGCAAGCCGCGGCTACCTGCAACTGCTGCGCGGCGCGTTCGACGTCGAGATGGTGCAGCCCGCGCTGAAGGTGCTGCGCGACGCCGGCATCGCATTTCGCGAACTCGACGCGGCCGGCTGCACGGCAATCGAGCCGGGCTTGCGGTGGGCACGACAGGCGCCCGTCGGCGGCATCTACCTGCCCGACGACGAAGCCGGCGACTGCGCACGCTTCACGCGCGAACTGCGGGCGCTGTGCGAAACCAACGGCGTGACGTTCCGCTTTCGCACGGGAGTGCAGGCGCTCGACGTTGAAGCCGGCCGGGTGCGCGGCGTGCGAATCGTCGGCAACGGCAACGGCGGCGAGGACGGCGGACCGCATCCGCACGCATCGAACGCCGGCGGCCAGCACCGCGACGCGCGGCTTGCGGCCGATGCGATCGTCGTCGCGCTCGGCGTCGACAGTGCCGGCCTGCTGCGGCCGCACGGCATCGACGTGCCGCTGTATCCGGTGAAGGGCTACTCGGCGACGCTCGCCGTCGTCGACGACGAAAAATCGCCACACGCCGCGCTGATGGACGAATCGCTGAAGACGGCGATCACGCGTTTCGGCCCGACGCTGCGCGTCGCGGGTACCGCGGAACTCGGCAACCGGCACGCGGCGCTGCGCCAGCAGGCGCTCGATACGCTGATGAAGGTGCTCGACGACTGGTTCCCGCACGCGGCCGATCGGGCATCGGCACGCTTCTGGGTCGGCCGCCGGCCGATGACGCCCGACGGGCCGCCGCTGCTGGGCGCGAGCGGGATCGACGGACTCTGGCTGAACGTCGGCCACGGCTCGACGGGCTGGGCGATGTCGATGGGGTCGGGGAAGGTGGTGGCGGATCTCGTCACCGGGCGAGAGCCGGAGATCGATCTGTCGGGGTTGACGCTCGCGCGCTACGGGTAGCAGGCCGTGCGGCGCGCAACGTCACCGAAGCGCGGCAACCCACCCGCATGACGCAAGACAACGATGACGGCGGCCCATCGCCAGGTCTCGCCACAACGGCTCAACCCGCCGCCTCGCCATCCGCCCGCGCAATCGGCGCCGATACGATCGGCCGATGCGACACGCCTTCATGCGACAGCCGGCTTTCGAACAGCGTGAGCGCGTCGAACCGCAGCGCGACCGGCCGCTTCACCGCACCGCCGTGCGCCGGCTGCCCGAGCGCATCGTGCGGCAGCCGCGCGAGCGTCACATGCGGGCGGAACGGCCGCCGGTCGGCCGGCACGCCGAGCTCGCGCAGCTTCGCCGACAGCGCCGCATTCAACGCCGCACACGCCGGCTCGGCGGCCAGTTCCGCGACGATCAGCCGTGCGCGCGGCAGGCTCGGCCACCACGCGATTCGTTCGACCGGCATCAACGGCAGCGCATGCGCGGCCGCAAGCGCCGGCAGGCACGCGGCCAGTTCGTCGCAGCACACCCGCTCGATCGCCCCGACGAACGCGAGCGTCACATGCAGTTGCGCGGGCAGCGGACGCCGCGCGCCCCGGGTAACCGGCAACGCGTGCAGCGCGTCGCGCGATGCCGCATCGGGCATCAGCGCAACGAACACGCGCAGCCGGTCGCCGTTCATGACTCGCTCGCCACCGCGCGCGGCACGCGCGTCGGATCAGTCGCGACCGGACGCTGCGGCAGCGGGCCATGCTCGCCCCACACGTCGATCGGCAACACGTTCGCGAGTTCCGGAATCGTGTTGCGCGTGAACACCGGATCGGCCACGCCTTCCGCGCGCTGGCGGCGATAGTCGCGCCATGCCGCGTGCGCGTACTTGCCGAGCGCGAGGATCGCGATCAGGTTGATGATCGCCATCAGCCCCATGCTCGTGTCGGCCATCGCCCACACGAGCGGCAGTTGCCCGACGCTGCCGAACATCACCATCGCGAGCACCGCGACGCGGAACAGCGGCAGCACGCCGCGCCGCTTCGTGATGAATTCGACGTTGCCTTCCGCATACGCGTAGTTGCCGATCACCGACGAGTACGCGAAGAAGAAGATCGCGAACGCCATGTAGATGCCGCCCCAGTCGCCGACGTGGCTCGCGATCGAGCGCTGCGTGAGCGCCGCGCCTTCCATGCCGGTGCCCAGCTCGTACTGGCCTGACAGCAGGATCACGAAGGCGGTCGCGCTGCAGATCACGATCGTGTCGACGAACACGCCGAGCATCTGGATCAGCCCCTGCACGACCGGATGCCGCGTGCTGGCCGTTGCCGCCGCATTCGGCGCGCTGCCCATGCCGGCCTCGTTCGAGAACAGCCCGCGCTTCACACCCATCGCAACCGCTTGGCTCACTGCATAACCCGTCAGGCCACCCGCCGCCTGCTCGAGGCCGAACGCGCTCTTCACGATCAGCGCGATCACGCCCGGCACCAGCGCGATGTGCGTCGCGACCGCATAGACCGCCAGCGCGAGGTAGCCGATCGCCATCAGCGGCACGATCACCTGTGCAACCGCCGCGATCCGGCGGATCCCGCCGAAGATGATCGGCGCGGTCAGCAGCACGAGCCCGAGACCGACGCTCGCGCGGCTCCAGCCGAACGACGTGTCGAACGCATCGGCGATCGCGTTGGCCTGCACCGCATTGAACACGAAGCCGAACGCGAGGATCAGCGACAGCGAGAACAGCACGCCGAAGCCGCGCGAGCGCAGGCCCGTCTGGATGTAGTACGCGGGGCCGCCGCGATAGCTGCCGTCCGGGTGCGACACCTTGAAGATCTGCGCGAGCGTCGCCTCGACGAACGCGGACGACATCCCGACCAGCGCCGTCATCCACATCCAGAAGATCGCGCCGGGCCCGCCAACCGTCAGCGCAACCGCGACGCCGGCGATGTTGCCGGTGCCCACACGGCTCGCGAGCCCGGTCGCGAACGCCTGGAACGACGAGATGCTGCCCGGCTCGCCCTTGCTGCCGACCAGCTTCACGCTGAGCAACAACGCCTTCAGCTGGATCATCCGGAACCGCAACGTGAACCACAGGCCTACGCCGAGCAGCAGCGCAATCAGCACGTAGTTCCACAACACGCCGTTGACGGCGTCGATCAGCCCTTGCACGAGTGCTTCCATCCAGAATCCTTGTAAATAGGGTCGGTCACAGGTGACGGCCGCTCGCTTCACGGCCCGAGGGGCGACATGATATGACAATTTGCAAGGATCATTACAAAACGAAAGATTTGAGATGACGGGAAATTGCGATCGGATGTGATCAGATTAGGCGACGCTTCGCGAAAATGCGGAGGTACCAGGATCAGGAAACCGCAATACGGAGCGGAGTCGTGATATGTCCGGCGCGGTGGAAAACGCACCGAAACGCCGGCCGGCCGCCCGATACGGAGCGCGCAGCGCCCACGCGGCCCGTCACCGAATCGCGCGCACAAAAAAACCGGGCGCCCTTTCGGACGCCCGGTTTCTACGACGGCTACCGACCCGCGCTTAACGCGGCAGGTTCGAATGCCCCATCAGGTAAGCATCGACCGAGCGCGCGCACTGGCGGCCTTCGCGGATCGCCCACACCACGAGCGACTGGCCGCGGCGCATGTCGCCCGCCGCGAACACCTTGTCGACCGACGTGTAGTACGAACGATCGCCTTCGGTCGCCGCACGCGCATTGCCGCGCGCATCCTTCGCGACGCCGAATGCCTCGAGCACCGGTGCCGCCGGCTGCGTGAAGCCCATCGCGAGCAGCACGAGGTCGGCTTTCATTTCGAACTCGGAGCCCGGCACTTCCTGCATCTTGCCGTCCTTCCACTCGACGCGCACCGCGATCAGCTTCTCGACCTTGCCGTTCTTGCCTTCGAGACGCTTCGTCGCGACCGCCCAGTCGCGCTCGCAACCTTCTTCATGCGACGACGACGTGCGCAGCTTGATCGGCCAGTACGGCCACACGAGCGGCTTGTTTTCCTCTTCCGGCGGCTGCGGCAGCAGCTCGAACTGCGTAACCTGCTTCGCGCCATGACGGTTCGACGTGCCGACGCAGTCCGAACCCGTGTCGCCACCACCGATCACGATCACGTGCTTGCCCTTCGCGAGCAGCTGGTCGACGAGCTTGTCGCCCGCGTTCACGCGGTTCTGCTGCGGCAGGAAGTCCATCGCGAAATGCACGCCCGCGAGCTCGCGGCCCGGCACCGGCAAATCGCGCGGCGTTTCCGAACCGCCCGCGATCACGACCGCGTCGAATTCTTCCTTCAGCGTGTCCGGCGAGATGGTTTCCTTCGCGAGACTGCCGATCGACTCGGGCAGCGGATCCTTGCCGATGAACACGCTGGTGCGGAACGTCACGCCTTCCGCTTCCATCTGGCGCATGCGGCGGTCGATCAGCCACTTCTCGAGCTTGAAGTCGGGGATCCCGTAACGCAGCAGGCCGCCGACACGATCGTTCTTCTCGAACACCGTCACGTCGTGGCCCGCACGCGCGAGCTGCTGCGCGGCGGCGAGGCCCGCGGGGCCCGAGCCGACGACCGCGACCTTCTTGCCCGTCTTGTGCTCGGCCGGCAGCGGCTTCACCCAGCCTTCCGCCCAGGCCTTGTCGATGATCGCGTGCTCGATCGACTTGATGCCGACCGGGTCGTTGTTGATCCCGAGCGTGCACGCTGCCTCGCACGGCGCCGGGCAGATGCGGCCCGTGAATTCCGGGAAGTTGTTGGTCGAATGCAGGACTTCGATCGCCTGCTGCCAGTCCTGGCGGTAAACGAGATCGTTGAAGTCCGGAATGATGTTGTTGACCGGGCAGCCGTTGTTGCAGAACGGGATGCCGCAATCCATGCAGCGCGCGCCCTGGACCTTCGCGTCCGCGTCGGTCAGTGCCGCGACGAATTCCTTGTAGTGCTTCACGCGCGTGAGCGGTGCTTCGTACGCCTCGTGGCGGCGTTCGAACTCCAGAAAACCGGTTGCCTTGCCCATAAGGTGCTCTTCTGTTCGGTGTATCGGGTGGGGGAGCCGCGCGCGGCAGTCATGCGCGCGCGGCATTCGCTAAGTCGTTCGTCGCTCAGGCGGCCAGTTCTTCCTTCGCCGCCTTCTTCGCACCGATCTCGCCCAGCGCGCGCTTGTATTCGTGCGGGAACACCTTCACGAACTGGCGGCGCGCCGCGTCCCAGTTTTCCAGCAGCGACTTCGCGCGCGGCGAACCCGTGAACTGGAAATGACGCTCGACGAGCCCCTTGAGCAGCGCTTCGTCCGTCGTGCCTTCGTGCCAGAGCGCGCGATCGACCGTGCGCTCCTGCTCGGCCTGCTGCAGCACCGGCTCGAGCGCGACCATCGACTTGTTGCACTTGGCCGCGAACGTGCCTTCCGGATCGTAGATGTACGCGAGACCGCCCGACATGCCGGCCGCGAAGTTGCGCCCGGTCTCGCCGAGCACGACGACCGTGCCGCCCGTCATGTATTCGCAGCCGTGGTCGCCCGTGCCTTCGACGACCGCCGTCGCACCCGAGTTGCGCACGCAGAAGCGCTCGCCCGCCACACCGCGGAAGAACGATTCGCCTTCGATCGCGCCGTACATCACCGTGTTGCCGCAGATGATGTTTTCCTCGGACTTGCCGCGGAAGTCGTTGGTCGGGCGGATGATGATCCGGCCGCCCGACAGGCCCTTGCCGACGTAGTCGTTGCCGTCGCCGACGAGGTCGAGCGTCACGCCCTTCGCGAGGAACGCGCCGAAGCTCTGGCCGGCCGTGCCCTTCAGCTGGATGTGCACCGCGTCGTCGGCCAGGCCGTCGTGGCCGTGCTTCTTCGCGATCACGCCCGACAGCATCGCGCCGACCGTGCGGTTCACGTTGCGCACCGGCTGGATGAACGACACATGCTCGCCGTTCTCGATCGCGGCCTTCGCCTTCTCGATCAGCACGTGGTCGAGCGCGCGCTCGAGGCCGTGATCCTGCACGTCGACGTGACGCGGCGCGACGTCCTCGCACTCTTCCGGCTGATAGAACACACGCGAGAAGTCGAGGCCCTTCGCCTTCCAGTGCTCGATGCCCTTGCGCGTATCGAGCAGGTCGGCACGGCCGATCAGGTCGTCGAACTTCGCGATGCCGAGCTGCGCCATGATCTCGCGCACTTCCTCGGCGACGAAGAAGAAGTAGTTCACGACGTGCTCGGGCTGGCCCTTGAACTTCGCACGCAGCACCGGATCCTGCGTCGCGACGCCGACCGGGCACGTGTTCAGGTGGCACTTGCGCATCATGATGCAGCCCTCGACGACGAGCGGAGCCGTCGCGAAGCCGAATTCGTCCGCGCCGAGCAGCGCGCCGATCACGACGTCGCGGCCGGTCTTCATCTGGCCGTCGGCCTGCACGCGGATGCGGCCGCGCAGGCGGTTCAGCACCAGCGTCTGCTGCGTTTCGGCGAGGCCGAGTTCCCACGGCGTGCCTGCGTGCTTGACCGACGACAGCGGCGATGCGCCCGTGCCGCCGTCATGGCCGGCGATCACGACGTGATCGGCCTTCGCCTTCGCGACACCTGCCGCGACCGTGCCGACGCCGACTTCCGACACCAGCTTCACCGAGATGCTCGCACTCGGGTTCACGTTCTTCAGGTCGTGGATCAGCTGCGCCAGATCCTCGATCGAGTAGATGTCGTGGTGCGGCGGCGGCGAGATCAGGCCGACGCCCGGCACCGAGTAACGCAGCTTGCCGATGTATTCGGACACCTTGTGGCCCGGCAGCTGGCCGCCTTCGCCCGGCTTCGCGCCCTGCGCCATCTTGATCTGGATCTGGTCGGCCGATGCGAGGTACTCGGCGGTGACGCCGAAGCGGCCCGACGCGACCTGCTTGATCTTCGAGCGCAGCGAATCGCCGTCCTTCAGCGGAATATCGCTGACGATTTCATCGCCGATCACCGACTTCAGCGTCTCGCCCGACTTGATCGGAATGCCGCGCAGTTCGTTGCGATAGCGCTTCTCGTCCTCACCGCCTTCACCGGTGTTCGACTTGCCGCCGATCCGGTTCATCGCGATCGCGAGGGTTGCGTGCGCTTCCGTGCTGATCGAACCGAGCGACATCGCGCCCGTCGCGAAACGCTTGACGATGTCCTTCGCCGGCTCGACGTTTTCGATCGGAATCGCCTTGGTAGGCTCGACCTTGAACTCGAACAGGCCGCGGAACGTCATGTGACGCTTGGTCTGGTCGTTGATCAGGTGCGCGTATTCCTTGTATGTCTGGTACGAGTTGCTGCGCGTCGCGTGCTGCAGCTTCGCGATCGAATCCGGCGTCCACATGTGGTCTTCGCCGCGCACGCGGTATGCGTACTCGCCGCCCGCGTCGAGCATGTCGCGCAGGACCGGGTTGTCGC
Source organism: Burkholderia sp. 4NA327C6 (assembly GCF_005502655.1). Taxonomy (NCBI): domain Bacteria; kingdom Pseudomonadati; phylum Pseudomonadota; class Betaproteobacteria; order Burkholderiales; family Burkholderiaceae; genus Burkholderia; species Burkholderia sp. 4NA327C6. The sequence continues at coordinate 143,688 of NZ_SCNZ01000009.1, forward strand.
CGAACGCGTCGCGGTGCAGGCGGATCGCTTCTTCCGCGACTTCGAACAGGCCGATGCCGCCGACCTTCGAGGCCGTGCCCTTGAAGTACTTCTCGACGAGGTCGCTCGACAGGCCGAGCGCTTCGAAGATCTGCGCGCCCGTGTACGACATGTACGTCGAGATGCCCATCTTCGACATCACCTTCTGCAGGCCCTTGCCGACCGCCTTCGTGAAGTTGTAGACGGCCTTCTCCGGCGACAGGTCGCCCGGCAGGCCTTCGGCCATCTTCGCGAGCGTTTCCATCGCGAGGTACGGGTGCACGGCTTCCGCGCCGTAGCCCGCGAGCAGCGCGAAGTGGTGCGTCTCACGCGCGGAGCCCGTCTCGACGACGAGGCCCGTGCTCGTGCGCAGCCCTTGCTGGACGAGGTGCGTGTGGATCGCCGACGTGGCGAGCAGCGCAGGAATCGCGACGTGCTCGGCGTCCGTCTTGCGGTCCGACACGATCAGCATGTTGTAGCCCGACTTCACCGCGTCGACGGCTTCCGCGCACAGCGACGCGAGACGCGCCTCGATGCCTTCCTTGCCCCAGGCGACCGGGTAGCAGATGTTCAGTTCGTACGCGCTGAACTTGCCGCCCGTGTACTGGTCGATCGCGCGGATCTTCGCGATGTCCTTGAAGTCGAGCACCGGCTGCGACACTTCGAGACGCATCGGCGGGTTGATGTTGTTCGTGTCGAGCAGGTTCGGCTTCGGGCCGATGAACGACACGAGCGACATCACCATATTCTCGCGGATCGGGTCGATCGGCGGGTTCGTGACCTGCGCGAACAACTGCTTGAAGTAGTGATAGAGCGTCTTGTTCTTGTTCGACATCACCGCGAGCGGCGAATCGTTGCCCATCGAGCCGACGGCTTCCTCGCCCTGCTGCGCCATCGGCGCCATCAGGAACTTCAGGTCTTCCTGCGTGTAGCCGAACGCCTGCTGGCGGTCGAGCAGCGCGGCGCCCTGCGTGCGGCCGGCCGCGACTTCCTCGGCCTTCGGCTCGATCTCGTCGAGCTTGATTCGCACGGCGTCGATCCAGCTCTTGTACGGCTTCGCGTTCGCGAGGTTGTCCTTCAGTTCCTTGTCGTCGATGATGCGGCCGTGTTCCATGTCGATCAGGAACATCTTGCCCGGCTGCAGGCGCCACTTCTTGACGATCTTCGATTCGGGGATCGGCAGCGTGCCGGCTTCCGACGCCATGATGACGAGGTCGTCGTCGGTCACGATGTAGCGCGCCGGGCGCAGGCCGTTACGGTCGAGCGTCGCGCCGATCTGGCGGCCGTCGGTGAACGCGATCGCGGCCGGGCCGTCCCACGGCTCCATCATCGCGGCGTGGTATTCGTAGAACGCGCGGCGGTTCTCGTCCATCAGCGTGTGCTGTTCCCACGCTTCCGGGATCATCATCATCACCGCATGCACGAGCGGGTAGCCGGCCATCACCAGCAGTTCGAGGCAGTTGTCGAACGATGCGGTATCCGACTGGCCCGGGTAGATCAACGGCCACAGCTTCGGCAGGTCGTCGGCGAGCACGTGCGACGCGATCGCGCCGGTACGCGCGTTCAGCCAGTTCACGTTGCCCTTCACGGTGTTGATCTCGCCGTTGTGCGCGATCATCCGGTACGGGTGAGCCAGTTCCCACGCCGGGAACGTGTTGGTCGAGAAGCGCTGGTGCACGAGCGCGAGCGCCGACACGACGCGCGCGTCCTGCAGGTCGCGGTAGTACACGCCGACCTGGCCCGCCAGCAGCAGCCCCTTGTAGACGATCGTGCGCGCCGACATCGACGGCACGAAGTATTCCTTGCCGTGCTTGAGCTTCAGCGCCTGGATGCGGTGGCTCGCGGTCTTGCGGATCACGTACAGCTTCCGCTCGAGCGCGTCCGTCACCATGATGTCCTTGCCGCGGCCGATGAAGATCTGGCGGATCAGCGGCTCGCTCGCCTTGACCGTCGGCGAGATCGGCATCGCATGGTCGACCGGCACGTCGCGCCAGCCGAGCACCACCTGCCCTTCGGCCTTCACCGTCCGCTCGAGCTCCTGCTCGCACGCGAGACGCGACGCGTTTTCCTTCGGCAGGAAGATCATGCCGACCCCATATTCGCCGGCCGGCGGCAGATTCACGCCCTGCTTCGCCATTTCCTCGCGATAGAACGCGTCCGGAATCTGGATCAGGATGCCCGCGCCGTCGCCCATCAGCGGATCGGCGCCGACCGCGCCACGGTGATCGAGGTTCTCGAGGATCTTCAGACCCTGCTGGATGATCTCGTGGCTCTTCTTGCCCTTGATGTGAGCGACGAAGCCGACGCCACAGGCGTCGTGTTCGTTTTGCGGGTCGTACAGACCTTGTGCGGCGGGCACCGCGGCGAGCGGCTGCTGGTGGTCGTTCATGGGGACACCGTCGTAAAGGGGGCCTGGAGGCCGTTGAACCATTTTCTTGTTGCCGTCGATCCCGCTCCCGACGGGAGACGGCACGGCCGACAGTGGATGGGCATGCTTCGCCCGGGCCACCGGAATTCGGAATATACGCGACGAATCAAAGGAATAGCAACAAAAACCGCTTGATCGAACCCCAATTAAACGGACGCCTCGATCTGGTGCCGTTTTATTGGGGCCGTATCGTTTTGGTGCAAAAAGAAGCGGCGCCCGCAGCGCCGCCTCCTGAACCGCCGTTCCTGCGTTACTGCTGGATCGGCGGCGTGTTTTCACGCACCTTTCTGGGGCGTCCGCGCGGCAGCGGCGACACGCGCCGGTTCGCGGTACGCGCCGCCCACTCGCGGTAATTCTCGCCGCCGAGCACCCAGCCCTTCAACGTCGCCTGCTGCAGCTGGTCGGCCTGCCGCTCGTCGAGCGGCTGTTCGCACAGCTCCTTGTACGCGCGCTGGCGGTCGAACGGCGTATTGCCGAGCGCCCAGTAGAGCGGATGGTCGGTGATCAGGCTGTCGACGGTGAGCCCGACGTGGTGCCGGTAGCTCGACCAGCGATAGGCCTCGGGCGTCGCGACGAGCTGCGCGCGCACCGGGCTCATCTCGACCACGCGGCTCGCGAGCAGGAAATAGCGCTCGCCTTCGATCACGGTCGCGCGATAGCGGCCTTCCCACAGGGTGCCGCGCCGCGAGTAGCGCCGGTTGAAATGCGCGACGTAGCGACGGCCGACGGCCTGCATCGCTTTCGGCAGGCTCGCTTCGTCGCTCGGCGTCACGAGCAGTTGCACCTGGCGCGGCAGCAGCACGTAGGCATGCACCGACAGGTGATGATCGCGTGCGGCGGCCTTCAGGCAATCGATGAAGAGTTCGTAGTCCTGGTCGTCGACGAACGCGGGTTGCTGATCCAGGCCGCGCAGTATCACGTGCTGCGGCTGGTCGGGAACGTAGAGTCGTGCTAACCGTGCCATGCTGAATGTCCGTTTGAACGCGTTAGGAAATACCCGGGGGTCCGAAATGCGCACCTGCGTTGAATCCCTGTCCCCGCTGGGCGCGAAAGCGTACGGTCGTACGAAACCTAGGGAGAAAACTCTAACTTACGAGCTTGTTTGGTTTTAAACGCAGTCGTCATAATGAGCACGCCTTTGATCGGAGGAGACACAATGAAACGAAAACTGGCCATTACGGGGGCCGCAGCGCTCGCATTCACGTTTGCGGGCGGTACGGCACATGCACAATCCGCAGGTGATTTCTACGTCAGCACCGGCTGGTTCCACCTTGCGCCACAGGACAGCAGCGACCCGCTGTTCGTCTACGGCGTAGGCGGCACGCCCATCAACCAATCGATTCCCAACACCGGTGCCGGCATCAACGACGCTGATACGCTTGGGCTCGCAACGGGCTACTTCATCACCGACCATATCTCCACCGAGCTCGTTATGGGGATACCGCCGAAGTTCGACATTACCGGCAAGGGTCAGTTCGAAAGATTCGGCGTACTCGGCCGTGCGTACCAGTGGAGCCCCGCCGTACTGCTGCGCTACCACTTCAACGACGCCAACGCGAAGTTCCGTCCGTATGTCGGCATCGGCGCGACGTACGTCTGGTTCACCGGTGCAAAGATCACGAACAGCAGCTTCGAGAACGGCGTGCTCGGCGGCCCGACCAGCGCCACGACCAGCAACCAGTGGGCGCCTGTCTTCAACGCCGGCTTCACGTACAACTTCACGAAGCACTGGTTCGCAGGCCTGTCGCTCTCGTACATCCCGGTCAGCGTGACGGCGACCTTTACGACGGCCCGCCGGACGCCGGTCGGCACACTGACGGAAACGTCGAAGGCCCACATCTCGCTGAACCCGATCGTCACGTACCTGAACGTCGGCTACCGCTTCTAAGCGTAGTCGAATATTTGGGGAATGGTTAATCCTGCTGCAATTTGTAGCGGATTTTTCCTGGCGTAACGTCTCCACGATGCAAAACGCCCCGGCGGAAATCCCGTCGGGGCGTCGTTTTTTCGCGTCAGGCACGTTCCGCGCAAGGGTTTCGCCGGGCGCTGGCGCGGCTCACGCCGTGGCCGGGGCCGTCAGACAACGTCGATGTCGTCCAGCGCATCGGGCGCGATCAGGTCGATGCGGTCCGTGCAGACGGCATCGACGCCCCAGCGCGCGAGTTCGCGTGCCCGTTCGAGGTCGTTCACCGTGTAAACCAGGATGCGCAGCCCGGCAGCCTTGATCGCGCGCACGAGCGGTTCGTCGAGCCGGCTGTGGTCTGCATGCAACGATACGCAGGCCAGCGCATCGATCACCTGCGCATGCCAGTCGTCCGGCACGACTTCGTAGAGCATCCCGCGCGGCAGGCCCGGCACGGTCGCGCGCGCCTGCTGCAATGCGTCGAACGAGAATGACGACAGCAGCGGCGCCACGGCGGCATCGCGCCAGTACGCGGCCGCGTCGGCCGCCACGCGCCGCCCCGTTTCGCGCTCGCGCCCGGGGCACGGCTTGATCTCGACGTTCGCGGCCAGCCCGTGCGCGATGCAGCGCGCCGCGGCCGCCTCGAGCGTCGGCATCCGTTCGCCCGCGAAGCGCGCATCGCGCCACGCGCCCGCGTCGAGCGCGGCCAGCGCCGCATAACGCATGCCCGCCGCCGCTCCGTGGCCGTTCGAGGTCCGGTCGACCGTGTCGTCGTGCAGCAGGAACGTCACGTCGTCGGCCGACAGCTTCGCGTCGAACTCGACCATCCGGTGACTGCGCCGCGCGCCCTCGTCGAGCGCGGCAAGCGTGTTCTCCGGCGCGAGCGTGCCGCCGCCGCGATGAGCGACGACGCGCGGATAGGGCCAGTCGGTACGGGTGATCATCGTCGGTCTCTCGGCGGATGCAGCGGTTTCAGCCGGCACGCTTGCCGGTCTCGGGATCGAAGAAATGCAGCCGGTGCGCAGGCAGCGCGGCCGCCAGCGCCGTGCCGCGCGCGGGGCGATCCGCGTGCGGCAGGCGCACCGCGACGTCGTGATTGCCCCAGCGGCCGTGCGCGAGATTGTCCGCGCCGAGCAGCTCGCACGAATCGACCGGCAGCGTCGCCTGGGCGACGCCCGGCTGCGGCGTCATGTGTTCCGGCCGCACGCCGAGAACCCAGTCGCGCCCGACGGCGATCTCGCGGCCGATGCCGGGCGCGCCGGAGACCGGCAGCGCGGGGCCGCCGCCCGCGACCGTGAAGGTCGCACCGTCTTCCGACAGCCGGCCGTGCATCAGGTTCATCGCGGGAGAGCCGATGAAGCCCGCGACGAACACCGTCGCCGGTTTCTCGTACACGTCGACCGGCGCACCGATCTGTTCCGCGTAGCCGCGGTTCATCACGATCACGCGCTGCGCGAGCGTCATCGCCTCGATCTGGTCGTGCGTCACGTACACGCTCGTCGTCGCGAGCCGCGCATGCAGCCGCTGGATCTCGAGCCGCATCTGCACGCGCAGCTTCGCATCGAGGTTCGACAACGGCTCGTCGAACAGGAACACCGACGGCTCGCGCACGATCGCACGCCCCATCGCGACGCGCTGCCGCTGGCCGCCCGACAGCTCGCGCGGCCGCCGCGCGAGCAGCGGCTCGAGTTCGAGGATCTTCGCGGCCGCCGCCACCCGCGAGTCGATCGTCGCGCGCTCGATCCCGCGGATCTTCAACCCGTAGCCCATGTTCTGCGCGACCGTCATGTGCGGGTACAGCGCATAGTTCTGGAACACCATCGCGATGTCGCGATCCTTCGGCTCCAGCGCGTTGACGACGCGCTCGCCGATCGCGATCTCGCCGTCCGTCACCGTCTCGAGCCCCGCGATCATCCGCAGCAACGTCGACTTGCCGCAGCCCGACGGGCCGACCAGCACGATGAATTCGCCGTCGGCAATCTCCACGTCGATGCCATGCAGCACGTGCTGCTTGCCGTCGTAGGATTTCCTGACGCCCTTCAAGCTCAGCGCAGCCATTCTTGGTCTTTCTCCCGGTTGCCGTCCGTCATTCATTTCTCGGAATCGACGAGGCCGCGCACGAACCAGCGCTGCATCGCCAGCACGACGACGAGCGGCGGGATCATTCCCAGCAGCGTCGCCGCCATCACGTATTGCCATTCGGTCGCGGCGTCGCCGCTCGCGATCATCGTCTTGATGCCCACCACCGCCGTCGACAGCGAAGCCTCGGTCGTGATCAGGATCGGCCACAGATACTGGTTCCAGCCGTAGATGAACGTGATCACGAACAGCGCCGCGATGCTCGTCTTCGACAGCGGCAGCACGACGTCCCAGAAGAACCGCAGCGGCCCCGCGCCGTCGATGCGCGCGGCATCCATCAACTCGTCGGGCAGCGTCATGAAGAACTGGCGGAACAGGAACGTCGCGGTCGCCGATGCGATCAGCGGCAGCGTGAGCCCCGCGTAGGTGTTCGTCAGATGCAGCGTCGACACGACCTGCACGGTCGGGAAGATCCGCACTTCCACCGGCAACATCAGCGTGACGAAGATCAGCCAGAACGCCGTGTTGCGGAACGGGAAGCGGAAATAGACGATCGCGTACGCGGACAGGATCGACACCGCGATCTTGCCCACCGCGATGCCGAGCGCCATCGCGAAGCTGTTCACCAGCAGGCGGCCGAACGGCGCCGTCGTGCCGCCGCTGCCGTGCCCCCAGATGTACGCGACGTTCTCGAACAGGTGCGTGCTCGGCGCGAGCGACAGCGGCACCGTGAACACTTCCTGCGCATTCATCGTCGCCGCGCAGAACGCGACGTAGACGGGAAACACGATCAGCACCACACCCGCGATCAGCACCGCGTGGCAGAACAGGTCGAAGCCCTTGCGATTTTCGATCATGCGTATTGCACCCTGCGTTCGACGAAGCGGAACTGGATCACCGTGAGTCCGACGACGATGATCATCAGCACGACCGACTGCGCACCCGAGCTGCCGATGTCGAGCCCCTGGAAGCCCTCCGCGAAGATCTTGTAGATCAGCGTCTTCGTGCTCTGCGCCGGGCCGCCGCCGGTGGCTGCGTCGATCACCGGGAACGTGTCGAAGAATGCGTAGACGAGGTTCACGACCAGCAGGAAGAAGCTGGTGGGCGACAGCAGCGGCAGCACGATGTTGAAGAAGCGCCGCACCGGCCCGGCGCCGTCGATCGCGGCCGCCTCGATCAGCGAGCGCGGGATCGCCTGCAGGCCCGCGTAGAAGAACAGGAAGTTGTAGCTCACCTGTTTCCACACCGACGCGAGCACGACCAGGATCATCGCCTGGCCGCCGTTCAGCGCGTGGTTCCACACGATGCCGCTCTTCGCGAGCGCATAGGTGATCAAGCCGATGCTCGGGTTGAACAGGAATGCCCACAACACGGCGGCGATCGTCGGCGCGACCGCATACGGCCAGATCAGCAGCGTGCGGTACACGCGCGCGCCGCGAATCACGCGATCGGCGCACGCGGCGAGAATCAGCGACACGACCAGTCCGCTCACCGTAACGAGTGAACTGAACACCAGCGTCGTGCGGAACGAATCGAGATACAGCGGATCGGCGAACAGGTGCGTGAAGTTCGCGAGGCCGACGAATTCGCTCGACGTGCCGAACGCGTCCTGCATCTGCGTCGACTGCCACAGCGCGACGCCGGCCGGCCACAGGAAGAACACGGCGGTGATCGCGAGCTGCGGCGCGATCAGCAGGTACGGCAACAGGCTCGTACCGAAACGGGAACGGGATTGCATCGCGGATATCCGGTCAGGCGCAACGGAAAGGTGGCCGTGCCGCCGGCCGGCGCGTGCATCCGGGCAGGATGCGACGCGGCCGGCGGCACGGTGCGATGCGGGCTCAGCCGCCCGACTTCTCGAAGCGGCGCAGCAGTTCGTCGCCGCGCGACGCGGCCGAATCGAGCGCGTCCTTCGGCGACTTCTTCTGCGCCCAGACCTGTTCGAACTCCTCGTCGACCACCGTGCGGATCTGCGGCATGTTGCCGAGACGCAGCCCCTTCGTGTACGGCAGCGGCGGCTTGTTCAGCATCTGCTTGATCGCGGTTTCGGCGCTCGGGTTCTTCGCGTAGAAGCCCTGCTGGCGCGTGAGGTCGTACGCGGCGGTCGTCACGGGGAGGTAGCCCGTGTCCTGGTGCCATTTCGCGGCAACCGCCGGGGAGGCCACGAACGCGAGGAATTTCGCGACGCCCTTGTAGGTCGCCGGATCCTTGCCCGCCAGCACCCACAGGCTCGCGCCGCCGATGATCGCGTTCTGCGGCGCACCCTTCACGTTCGCGTCGTACGGCATCATGCCCGTGCCGTAGCTGAACTTCGCGAACTTCTGCACGTTCGCGAGCGCGCCCGACGACGTCGTCAGGATCCCGCAGTCGCCGCTGTAGAACTTCGCCGACGCTTCATCCTTGCGGCCCGCGTACGTGAACGTGCCGTCCTTCGCCATCTGCTGCAGGAACGAGACGTGTGCGATCTGCTGCGGCTTGTTGAACTCCAGAACGGCGTCGGCGCCGTCGAAGCCGTTGTTGCGGCTCGCGAACGGCAGCCCGTGCCACGCGCTGTAGTTCTCGAGCTGGATCCAGCCCTGCCAGCCGGTCGTGAACCCGCATGCCATCCCCGACTTGCGCAGCTTCTCGGCATCGGCCTGCACGTCGGCCCACGTCTTCGGCGGCTGGTTCGGGTCGAGGCCGGCCTTCTTGAACGCGTCCTTGTTGTAGTACAGCACCGGCGTCGAGCTGTTGAACGGCATCGAGACGAGATGGCCCGTCTTCGCGTCGCTGTAGTAGCTCGCGATGGTCGGCACGAACCCTTTCTCGTCGAGCGGCACGCCGGCCTGCTTGAACACGTCGTAGACCGGCACGACGGCCTTCTTCGCCTGCATCATCGTGGCCGTGCCGACTTCATAGACCTGGAGGATCGCCGGCGCGTTGCCGCTGCGATAGGCGGCGATGCCGGCCGCGAGCGCCTGGTCGTAGGTGCCCTTGAATACCGGCACGATCTTGTAGTCGCTCTGCGACGCGTTGAACTGGTCGGCGATCGCATTGACCCGCTCGCCGAGCGCGGCTTCCATCGCATGCCAGAACTGGATTTCCGTCGCGGCGAGCGCCACGTGCTGTGCCCCGAACATCAGCGCGCCGCCGAGCGCGATCGAACGAACCAGTGTCCCCGCAGGCTTCTTCTTCATCGACCTCTCTCCTATGAAAACGTTACCAACAGCGTGTGCAACATTTCCGTCGCCATTGAACCGGCGAAGTCTAGTGATCGTTTGTGACAGTCAGTTGTCGCTGATGACGAACAGGCGCTGATATTCCTTCAGCGCGAAGCGGTCGGTCATGCCGGCGATGTAGTGCGCAACGAGGCGCGGCTGCTGCGCGGCGTCGTCGGACTGGTAAGGCGGCGGCAGCAGGCGCGGATCGTCGATGAACGCATCGAACAGACCGGTGACGACGCGCTGCGCCTTGCTCGCCATGCGCATCACCTTGTAGTGGCGATAGAGGTTCTTGAAGAGGAAACGCTTGAGGGCGGCCGCCTGTGCGGCGACAGATTCGCTGTGCGACACGAGCGGCGGCGCGGCGCGCACGTCGTCGAGCGACGCGGGCGCGACGCGCGCGAGATTGCGCGTGGTTTCGTCGATCAGGTCGACGATCAGCGTGTTGATGATGCGGCGCACCGTCTCATGCACGAGGCGGCGGCCTTCGAGATTCGGGAATTCGGCGAGCGCCGCCTCGTAGTGGCGCTGCCACAGCTCGACTTCCGCGAGTTGCCCGATCGTGATCAGGCCGGAACGCAGGCCGTCGTCGACGTCGTGGTTGTTGTACGCGATCTCGTCCGCGATGTTGGCGAGCTGCGCTTCGAGCGACGGCTGGCGGCCCTGCAGGAAGCGCTCGCCGAGTGCGCCGAGCTTGCGCGCATTCTCGCGCGAGCAGTGCTTCAGAATGCCTTCGCGCGTCTCGAAGCACAGGTTCAGTCCGTTGAACGCGCCGTAGTGCTCCTCGAGCTCGTCGACGACCGCCAGGCTCTGCAGGTTGTGCTCGAAGCCGCCGTGGTCGCGCATGCAGGCATTCAGTGCGTCCTGCCCGGCATGGCCGAACGGCGTATGGCCGAGGTCGTGCGCGAGCGAGATCGCTTCGACGAGATCCTCGTTCAGGCGCAGGTTGCGCGCGACCGAGCGCGCGATCTGCGCGACTTCGAGACTGTGCGTGAGGCGTGTGCGGAACAGGTCGCCTTCGTGATTGACGAAGACTTGCGTCTTGTATTCGAGCCGGCGGAACGCGGTCGAATGGACGATGCGGTCGCGGTCGCGCTGGAATTCGGTGCGCGCCGCCGGCGGTGCTTCCGGATGGCGACGGCCGCGCGACTGCGACGCGTGTGCGGCATACGGAGCGAGATGGGCTTCCAGCGCCGCCAGCGTCGGCGGCTCGGCAACCGGCGCAACGGATGCGCGACCGGCTTCGGGCAGTGTGCTGCTGGATGTCTCGCTCACGTCTCCTCCATGTCAGGGGCGCCGGGGCATCCGGGCCGCCGTTAGCGGGTGGTCTGCGCCAGTGTAGCGGACACGGCTTCGTCCGGCGCCTGCGTGATCAGCGTATCGCCGAATCGCTTCAGCAGGATGAACTTGATCGCACCGGCCTCGGCCTTCTTGTCGACGCGCATCAGGTCCATGTAACGCGCGTCGCCGAGCGCGGGCCCGCGGGTCGGCAGATGCGCGGCCGCGATCACCGCATCGAGGCGCTGCCGCGAAGCTTCGTCGAGCAGGCCGAGCCGCACCGACAGGTCGCCCGCCATCACCATCCCGCAGCCGACCGCCTCGCCGTGCAGCCACTCGCCGTAGCCGAGCCCGGCCTCGATCGCATGACCGAACGTATGGCCGAAGTTCAGGATCGCGCGCAGGCCGCCTTCGCGTTCGTCGGCTGCCACCACGCTCGCCTTGATCTCGCACGAGCGCTTCACCGCATGCGCGAGCGCAGCCGGATCGCGACGGTTCAGCGCGTCGACGTTCGCCTCGATCCAGTCGAAGAACTCGGCATCGGCGATCGCGCCGGTCTTGATGACTTCGGCGACGCCGGCCGCCAGTTCACGGTCGGGCAGTGTCGTCAGCGCGCCGATGTCCGCGATCACGGCCTGCGGCTGGTAGAACGCGCCGATCATGTTCTTGCCGAGCGGGTGGTTGATGCCCGTCTTGCCGCCGACCGACGAGTCGACCTGCGACAGCAGCGTCGTCGGCACCTGGATGAACGGCACACCGCGCATGTAGCACGCGGCCGCAAAGCCCGTCATGTCGCCGATCACGCCGCCGCCGAGCGCGACGAGCGTCGTCTTGCGGTCCGCGCGGTCGGTCAGCAGGCCGTCGAAGATCAGGTTCAGCGTTTCCCAGTTCTTGTACGCCTCGCCGTCCGGCAGCACGACCGTCGACACGCGCTTGCCGAGCGGCGCAAGCGCCGCGCGCAGGGCATCGCCGTAAAGCGGATCGACCGTCGTGTTCGTGACGATCGTGACGGACGAACCCTTGATGTGCGGGGCGAACAGCTCGGCGCGGCCGATCAGGCCGGCGCCAATGTGAATCGGGTAGGCGCGGTCGCCCAGGTCGACGTTGACAGTAATCATGCTTGTAGCGGTTTGGCGATGACGCCGGCCAGTTCGAGTTGCATCAGCACCATGTTGACGAGACCGTTGACCGACGGACGGCCGGTCTCGATGACGAAATCCGCGCATTCGCGGTACAGCGGGTCGCGTACCTCGTACAGCGCTTCGAGGCGCCCCTTCGGATCTTCGGTCTGCAGCAGCGGGCGGTTCTTGTCCTTGCGCGTGCGCAGCCACAGATCGTGCGGATTGGCGCGCAGGTAGACGACGATGCCATGGCTTTTCAGGCAATCGCGGTTTTCCGGGCGCAGCACCGCACCGCCGCCCGTCGCGAGCACGATGTTCTCGCGCTGCGTGAGATCGGCGATCACCTGCGTTTCGCGATCGCGAAACCCGGCCTCGCCCTCCATCTCGAAGATCACCGGAATGCGCGCGCCCGTGCGGGCCTCGATTTCGTGGTCGGAGTCGAAGAACGTCCTGTCGAGACGACGCGCGACCGCACGGCCCACGGTGGTCTTACCCGCTCCCATAAGGCCGACGAAAAATACGTTTGCATGTGGGTCCCGCGCTTGCAACGGCTTCCTCTGCTTCAATCTTGCTGGTGTGTGGCGCAGCTTACTGGCAAAGCGGCTGCCTTGTCGAGCCTGCGCCGGCGGCTTCCGGCCCCGTTTTCTCGGCATCCGCGCCGCCCGCGCCGCGCGCATTGCAGCGCGCATCGACGACGGTCGGCGTGATGAAGACGACCAGTTCGTTACGCTGATCGCGTTGCGCGCGGTGCCGGAAAAGCGCGCCCAGAAACGGTATTTTGCCCAAGAGCGGCACGCGCGTCACATCGTTCCGGTTCAGTTGTTCATAGATCCCGCCGATCGCGACCGTCCCGCCGTTCTCGACCTCGACGCGCGTCTGGACGTGTTTCGTATGGATCGCCGGACCGGCTGCCGTCGGCTCGCCGATGCTGTCCTTCGTCACGTCCAGGTCGAGCACCACGCGCCCGTCGGGCGTGATCTGCGGCTCGACCTCGAGCTTGAGCGTCGCCCGGCGGAACTGCACGCCGCTCACGCCGTTGCCGACCTTCGCCTGGTACGGCAGCTCCGAGCCCTGTTCGACGATGGCCTTGACGCGATCGGCGGTCACCACGCGCGGACTCGAAACGATCTGGCCCCGACCTTGCGCCTCGAGCGCGCTCAGTTCGACGTCGAGCACACGGCTGAGCGGCGCGGCAAACAGCGTGAAGCCGGCGGTTGCCGCTTCGAAGCCGCCGAGCGGCCGCGCAGCCAGGTCGAGCGCGTTGCGGGCACCGGTCGCAAACGTCGCGCTCTCGCCCGACGGCGGCCGCCCCTGCGCCCTCAGCGCGACGCGCGCGCCGAGGTTGCGCGAAAACCCCTGCTCGCCCTCGACGATGCGAGCCTCGATCCGGACCTGCCGCGACGGCCGGTCGATCGCCTCGATCAGGCTCGCGATCTGGTCGAGACGCGGCGCGAGATCGGTGACGAACAACAGGTTCGTGCGCGGATCGGCCGCCGCGGCGCCACGCTTCGACAGCAGGCGCTGGCCGGTCGCGCCGGCCAGCAGTCGTTGCACGTCCTGCGCACGCGGGTAGTGCAGCGCGAACGTCCGGCTCGCCAGCGGCTCCAGATCGGCGGCCCGCGCGTGCATTTCGAAACGCTCGCGTTCGCGCGCGGCCAGCTCGGCCGCCGGCGTGACCCATATCACGTTGCCCCGCCGGGACATCGCGAGCCCGTGCGTATCGAGCAGCGTGTCGAAGGCATCGCGCCAACGCACATTGTTCAGACGTAACGTGACGGTGCCGCGCACCTGCTCGCCGACGACGATATTGAGTCCGGTGAACCGCGCGAGTGCGTCGAACGCGGCCGTGAGCCCTGCTCCCTGCAGATTCAGCGAGATCCGCCGCGTGTCGTCCGCGTCGCCCGGTTGCCGGGCCGCAGCGCCCCCCATCCGGGCCGGCGGCGCCAACGGGATCGGCGGCCCCTCCAGCCCGGGTGCCGGGTTGGTGGCCTCCGCCTGATGTGCTGCGCGAGCCGCCTGGTCGAACGGCGGCGGGCCGGCCTCCGTCGCTACGGTGTGATCCGCACCGTCCACCGCGCCTTGTGGCAACGGCAGGCCCGGCACCTGCATATCGAACGACGCGGCAGGCCAGACGGCCGGCAGCGGCGGCAATGACGCGCTTGCACCGGCCGCGGTCAATCCGGCCCAGACGGCGAGCACCCGGCTTCCGTGCTTGATCATGGCCGCCTCCCGTCGTCCAGCATGACCCGGTACGCACCGTCCGCGGTCGCGAGCGTCACGGCGACGGGATCGACTCGCACCACCCGCGCGGCCCCGAGGGTGTCGCCGGGGACCACGGCCGTGAACGCACCGTTACCGTCGTCGAACAGCGCAAGACCGGTACGCCAGTCGCGAATCGTGCCGGCCAGGCGGGCAGCCGCCCCCTCCGCTTCGGACGCACCTGCCTCGCCGAACGGATCGGCGCCGCGCACGTCGGCCAGAACCGGCGCCTCCCCGCCCTTGGACGCTGGCGCCGGCAACTCCGGAAACACGTCGACGGACATTTCCACGCGCGCGGCCTCCTTTTCCCGTTCGACACGCAGCGCGGACGGCACTGCCAGCACCGAGAAGCGGGCCAGCCCGCCGACCATCTGCAGCAACGCGTGAAAACCGCCGTCCGCGACGATACGCACCGTGCGCCTGCCGTCCGGCACCGCGCCATCGGCGCGCAGCGGTTCGATCGATACGTCGCGCAGCCCGCTCGACGCGGCGCGATCCGCCAGTTCCAGCATCAACGCAGCCCATTCCGGCGTACGCGGCGCGAGATTGCCGTGCGCCGCCGCCGGCTGCACGCCGCGTTGCCGTGCAGCGGCTGCCAGGACACGCCGCGCGTCGGCCTCCCGCATCTGCGCCGCTGCGAGCAACGCGCGGCTATGCGCGAGCCCGCTCCAGTCGGCAGCATTCGCCAGATGAATGCCACCCACCAGCACGGCCGCGAATGCGAGGCCGCAGCCCGCGACGTGCGCAGCCGCCGGCGACACGCGCCGCATGCCGCCCCGCCATCCGTCACCGCGCAGTGCGGACCGATGCGCGAGCGCGGTCATGCGCCACCTCCCGGCGCTTCCCGGGACGCCACCGCGTCGAGCCAGCGCAGCCGGACCGAGAACCGGAACGGCATCCCGCCCGTAACGACCGGAGCATCGGAAGCAGGCTTCAACACATCGATGTCGATCCGCCAGCCACGTTGCTCGCGTGCCATCCCCGCGAGCCATCGCGCAGCCGCCCGGTAGCTCGCGGCGCGTGCATCGATCACGGCGCCGGCGGACGTCGTGCGCAGCGCGTCGAGCCGGACGGTGCCGTCGCGCACCTGCGCCAGTGCGGCCAGCAGCCCTGCGACGTGCCGATAAGGCGCGGCAAGCGCGGCCGCCTGCGCGTCGCGTTGCGCGGCAACGGCCGCGGCCTTGGCAGCGCGCGTCGCGGCCCCCACCTGCGGCTGCAACTGCCGCAGCCGCGCCTCCACACTCTCGCGCTCGGCATCCACGCGCCACCGCGCCCCGGTGACAACGCCCGCCCACAGGCCGACGCCGAGCGCACCGAACAGAATCGCCGCACCGCACTGCGCGGCCCGGCGACGTCGCAACGCCTGCGCCAGCCGTTCACGGTATGGCAGCAGGTTGAAACCGCCCGGCTCCGCACGACAGGCCGTCATTCCCATACCCCGCGCAATGCCAGCCCGAACGCGACGGCCCATGCCGTGCCGCCCGGCATGCCGGCGGGCGGGCACGGTTGCCCGCTCCAGCCCGTGCAGTCGAACGACACCGCAACCGCGCCGAGCACGTCGCCAATCTCGGCGACAGACGTATCGAAGCGGGCGATACACCGTTCGTCCCCGGACACGAGTACGCAGCACACCGCCCCGAGCGCGCGCTGGCGCAATGCATCGGAAAATGCCCCCGGCACGGCGCCGGACAGCGTCAGCACCGGTACGGCCAACGGGCCGTCGATTCGCCAGCCGTGCACGCCCGAGTCATGGAACCAGAGTGCCGCGTAGGGGCCCGCCTGCGCGTCGGGTTCGAATTGCGCGGCATAGCGCAACGCACGCAGCGCCGCGGCCGACTCGCCGTCGACCACCGTCAGGTCGACACCGGCCTGGGCGGCCACGTCGATCCGCCGTTCGAGCAGCGCCAGCGGGGCCACGGCAACCTCGATCTCGCCTGCTCCCGCGCCGCCCTCCTGCCGCCAGTCGAACGCGAGACTGTCCGGCGCCAGCCCCGAGATGCGTTCGGCCGCCTGCCGCGCGGCATCCTCGATGTCGCCGCGCCCGGCCAGATCGAGCGTCGCGGTCCGCATCTCGTCATCGTGCAACGCCATCACGCCACGCGCGTCGCACCGCACGCCGGCCGCCGACAGCCTCGACACGGCGGCGGCCAGCGCACGCGCGACCGCCGCCCAGCGCGCATCCTCCGGGCCGCCCGCCAACCCGACCGGCTCCCGCTCGAGCCCCTCGACGCACACGTCCGCGCCCCGGCCGCGCCGGCTCAGCACGACCACCCTCACCTCATCCGCACCGACGTCGATTCCCGTCGACCGGTGCCCACCCTGCCCAAACCGTGCTCGCCATCGTCCCGCCATCCCAGTCTCCTGAAAACGTCGCGGCCCGTGCCGCGTTTCCGAGACCTGATTCTGCAAATCGGCGCGTGCGGCCGACAGTCGGCCTAACGGCCAGCATCCGCTCGCGACGGGCATGCGCGGGCTATGCTGGAAGCACGCCAGGCCGCGTCTTCGCGGCGGCCGCCCCCCGCGTCAGGACCGGTCTTACCGGGCAGCTATAATCGCGGGACTGTTTTCCGGTATGCCTATGCAATCCACGACTCCTACGTCCCCGCCTCCCGCCCCGGAGCCGAAGAAGCGGCCCTGGTGGCAAAAAGTCCTGCTCGGATTCGCCACGATGTGCATAGCGCTCGTCGTGGCCGGCGGGCTCGTGCTCGGCTACGCGCTCGTCGTTGCGTGGCCGAACATGCCGTCGCTCGACGCGCTGACCGACTATCGGCCGAAGGTGCCGCTGCGTATCTATACGTCCGATCACGTGCTGATCGGCGAATTCGGCGAAGAGCGCCGCGACGTCGTCCATTTCAAGGACGTGCCCGACTCGCTGAAGAAAGCGATCCTCGCGATCGAGGACGCGCGCTTCTACGATCACGGCGGCGTCGACCTCACCGGCATCGTCCGCGCCGGCTTCGTCGCGCTGACGAACGGCCATGCGTCGCAGGGTGCGAGCACGATCACGATGCAGGTCGCGCGCAACTTCTTCCTGTCGAGCGAGAAGACCTACACGCGCAAGATCTACGAGATGCTGCTCGCGTACCGGATCGAGCGTGCGCTGACGAAGGATCAGATTCTCGAGGTCTACATGAATCAGATCTATCTCGGCCAGCGCGCGTACGGCTTCGCGAGCGCCGCGCGGGTCTACTTCGGCAAGGACCTGAAGGACATCACGCTGGCCGAAGCCGCGATGCTCGCGGGGCTGCCGAAGGCGCCGTCCGCGTACAACCCGGTCGTGAACCCGAAGCGCGCGAAGGTGCGCCAGGAATACATCCTGCAGCGGATGCTCGAACTGAACTTCATCTCGCGCGAACAGTACGACGAGGCCGTCGCACAGCCGCTCGTCGTCAAGGGGCCCGGCCGCGATTTCAGCGTGCACGCCGAGTACGTCGCGGAAATGGTCCGACAAATGATGTACGCGCAGTACCGTGAGGAAACCTACACGCGCGGCTTCAACGTCGTCACGACGATCGACTCCGCGGACCAGCAGGTCGCGTACACCGCACTGCGCAAAGGCATCATGGATTACGAACGCCGGCACGGCTACCGGGGGCCGGAAGGCTTCATCGAGCTGCCGGCCGGCGCCGACGACCGCGAACAGGCGATCGACGATGCGCTGCTCGAACACCCCGACAACGGCGAACTGATCGCCGCGGTCGTCACGGCCGCCAGCCCGCGCCAGATCACGGTCGCGTTCATCGACGGCAGCAATGCGACGATCGAGGGCGACAACCTGCGCTTCGCGTCGGGCGCGCTGTCGGCCAATGCGCAGCCGAATCGCCGCATCCGCCCGGGCGCGATCGTCCGCGTCGTGAAGAACGACACCGGCAAGTGGTCGATCACGCAGTTGCCGCAGGTCGAGGGGGCATTCCTGTCGATCGTCCCGCAGGACGGCGCGATCCGCTCGCTCGTCGGCGGCTTCGACTACAACAAGAACAAGTTCAACCACGTCACGCAGGCGTGGCGGCAGCCGGGTTCGTCGTTCAAGCCGTTCATCTATTCGGCGTCGCTCGACAAGGGCCTCGGGCCGGCAACCGTGATCAACGACGGCCCGCTGTATTTCAGCGCCGCCGAAACGGGCGGCCAGCCGTGGGAGCCGAAGAACTACGGCGGCGGCTTCGAAGGCCCGATGTCGATGCGCACCGCGCTGCAGCGCTCGCGCAACCTCGTGTCGATCCGGATCCTGAACCACATCGGCACGAAGTACGCGCAGCAGTACATCACCCGCTTCGGCTTCGACGCCGAACGCCATCCGGCCTACCTGCCGATGGCACTCGGCGCGGGCCAGGTCACGCCGCTGCAGATGGCGGGCGCGTACTCGGTCTTCGCGAACGGCGGCTATCGCGTCAATCCGTACCTGATCGCCGAAGTCACCGATCCGAACGGCGCGATCGTCGTGCGCGCGCAGCCGCTCGTCGCCGAGCAGAATGCGCCGCGCGCGATCGACCCGCGCAACGCGTACGTGATGAACAGCCTGCTGCAGAGCGTCGCGCAGCGCGGCACGGGCGCACGGACCAACGTGCTGAAGCGCACCGACCTCGCGGGCAAGACCGGCACGACGAACGACTCGCACGACGCGTGGTTCGCCGGCTACCAGCACACGCTCGCCGCGATTGCGTGGATCGGCTACGACAATCCGCGCAGCCTCGGCGATCGCGAAACGGGGGGCGGCCTGTCGCTGCCGGTCTGGATCGACTACATGGGCGCCGCGCTGAAGGGCGTGCCCGAGTTCAAGCCGACGGTGCCTGACGGCGTCGAGTCGCTCGGCGGCGAGCTGTACTTCACCGAGTTCGCGCCAGGCCACGGCTTCGTGTCGACGGTCGGCGTACCGCAGGCGCCGGCCGCGCAGAACGTCGACGCCACCGTGCCGCACGTCGACGAGCAGGAAAAGCAGGACATCATGAACCTGTTCGCGCACTGACCACCGGCCCGGACATGAAAAAAGCGCCCCCGCGGGGCGCTTTTTCTTTGGCTGCGCGTCGACGCGCAGCCCCGGCTTCGGCCGGAGCGGTTACGGCGCGCTGAACGTGATCGGCAGGCCGGCCTGCTGCGTCGCGTATTCGGTGAGCGCCGAGAAAAACTCGGTACCCGTGCGCGTATCGCGCCATTCGCCATCGATGAAACGGTAGTGGAAACCGCCCGCCTTCGCGGCGATCCACACTTCCTTCATCGGCGGCTGCAGGTTGACGATGATCTTCGAGCCGTTCTCGAACGTCAGCGTCAGGACGCTGCCGTTGCGCTCGAGATCGATGTCGTGGTCGCCGTCGTTGGCGTCGTCGACGGTACGCTCGACGGCCGCCAGCACGGCCTCGGCACGGGTCAGGTATTCGGTATCGGACATGCTAAACTCTATCGGTTCAATTGTTCAGGGACGATCATGCGAGTCGTTTTCCGGATGAGCGCGATTGTAGCGGCTTTGGCGATTCTTGCCGGCTGCGGTCAAAGCGGCGCGCTCTATCTGCCCACCGTGCCTCCGATGCCCAAGCCACTCCAGCAGCAGGACACACCGCCGTCGGACGTGAAGCCGACCGATGAAAACGCATCGTCCGACAGTGTGCCCGATTCGTCCGGCACGCCGCTCACGCTGTCACCCGAATTGTCGAGCAGCGCATCGTCCATGCCTGCACCGGCGTCGAGCCCGGCCGTCGCGAAGTAACGGCGCGCCGCCTGCAAGGCTCACGAAACAAGGCGATGACTTCCCGGTCATCGCCTTTTGTTTTTTCAGGCTGCGCCGTCACGCGCGCACGCGCCGCCATCCCCATGCGATGAGCCGCCAGCCGAGCAACGCGGCCACGATTGCCGCATAAAGCTTCGGCTGCGCGAGATTGTGCTTGCCGGCCCTCATCCACCAGAAGTGCAGCACACCGAATAGCGCGATCGCGTAGATCGCGCTGTGCAGCATCGCCCAGTGGCGGCCCAGGCGGCGCACCATCGCACGCGGCGACGTTGCCGCGAGCGGAATCAGCAACACGAACGCGGCAAAACCGACCGTGATGAACGGGCGCTTGCCGACGTCCTTCAGGATCGCGACGACGTCGAACCACTTGTCGAACCACAGGTAGGTCGTGAAGTGCAGCGTCGCGTAGAAGAACGCGAACAGCCCGATCATCCGGCGAAAGCGCAGCAGCGTGGCGAACCCCGTCATGCGCCGAAGCGGCGTGACGCCGAGCGTGATGCACAGGATCACGAGCGTCCAGAGACCCGTCGAGCGCGTGATGAACTCGATCGGATTCGCGCCGAGCCGGTCGGTCAGCCCGAACAGCACGAGACGCGCGAGCGGATAAAGGCCGGCCGCGAAAACCAGCACCTTGGCCGGCGCGAGCCAGCGCGGTGCGGCGGGACGGACCGCGCCGCTCCGTGCGGCACGGGCAGCCTGGCCAGCGCGGGCTGTAGGCGCGGCCGTCAACGTCGAAGGGGGCATGTCGTTTCTCACCGTCGCCCTCAGAAATTCTTCTTCAGGTCCATGCCCTGGTACATCGACGCGACCAGGTCGCCGTAGCCGTTGAACATCAGCGTCTTGCGCTTCGGCGTGAAAAAGCCGTCCTCGCCGATGCGCCGCTCGGTCGCCTGGCTCCAGCGCGGATGATCGACGTTCGGGTTCACGTTCGAATAAAAGCCGTACTCGTTCGCGGCGTACGTGTTCCAGCTCGTCTTCGGCTGCTTGTCGACGAAGCGGATCTTCACGAGCGACTTCGCGCTCTTGAAGCCGTACTTCCACGGCACGACGATCCGCACCGGCGCGCCGTTCTGGTTCGGCAGCACCTGCCCGTAGACGCCCATCGTCAGCAGCGTCAGCGGATTCATCGCCTCGTCCATCCGCAGCCCTTCCGAGTACGGCCAGTCGAGCACGGGCGTCGAGAGGCCAGGCATCTGCGACGGATCGGCCAGCGTGACGAACTGCACGTATTTCGCGTTGCCGGTCGGCTGCACGCGCTTGATCAGCTCGGACAGCGGCACGCCGATCCACGGGATCACCATCGACCATCCCTCGACGCAGCGCAGCCGGTACACGCGCTCCTCGAGCGGCGCGAGCTTCAGCAGCTCGTCGAGATCGAACACCTTCGGATGCAGCACCTCGCCCTCGACGCTCACACGCCACGGGCGCGGCCGCAGCGTGCCGGCGTTCTGCGCGGGGTCGCTCTTGTCGGTGCCGAATTCGTAGAAGTTGTTGTAGGTGGTGATGTCCTTGAACGGCGTCACCTTGTCGGCTGCGACGAACTTCGGATTCGTCTTCGCCGCAAGCTTCGCGGCCCGCGCATCGGGCGACGCATAGGCGGCCCATGCTGCGCCGCTGCCACCGAGCAGCCCGCCCGCCGCCGCGAGGCCGGCCGCCTGCAATACGCGCCGCCGGTTCTCGAACACCGCACGCGGCGTGATTTCGCCGGGTGCAATATCGCCGCCGGTCAGTACGTTCCGCAAAGGGCGTTTGATCCACATCGTGCTGCTCCTCCTGCCTGCGCCGCGCGCAGTTTCATGAGCGTTCGACCCGACCCGTCCCGCGCCGTTCGACGCCCGGACCGCCCGCCCGTTACAAAAGAAAACCGCCGGGCACGCAATGCACCGGCGGTTTCATAGTCGGACGAACAGCGGAAATCTTACAGCTTGCCGTAGCTGTGCAGCCCGGACAGGAACATGTTGACGCCGAGGAACGCGAAGGTCGTCACGAGCAGGCCCGTGAGCGCCCACCATGCGGCCACCGTGCCGCGCAGGCCCTTCATCAGGCGCATGTGCAGCCACGCCGCGTAGTTCAACCACACGATCAGCGCCCAGGTTTCCTTCGGGTCCCAGCTCCAGTAGCCGCCCCATGCTTCGGCGGCCCACAGCGCGCCGAGGATCGTCGCGATCGTGAAGAACGCGAAACCGACCGCGATCGACTTGTACATCACGTCGTCGAGCACGTCGAGCGTCGGCAGGCGATCCGCGAGCACGCCGCGCTCCTTCATCAGGTACGCAACCGACACCATCGCCGACAGCGCGAAGCTGCCGTAGCCGATGAAGTTCGCCGGCACGTGGATCTTCATCCACCAGCTTTGCAGCGCCGGTACGAGCGGCTGGATCTGCTGCGCGTCGCGCGCGACCGAGTACCACATCAGGAAGCCGACGGCCGCGCTGATCACCAGCAGCACGAACGCGCCGAGCGCGCGCGTGCCGTAGTGGCCTTCGTAATACAGATAGAGCAGCGCGGTGATCAGGCTGAACAGGACGAACACCTCATACAGGTTCGACACCGGAATGTGCCCGACGTCCGCCCCGATCAGGTAGGACTCGTACCAGCGCACCATCAAGCCGGTGAAGCCCATCAGCACGGCGACCCACGTGAGCTTCTGTCCGATCGCGGAACCCGACGCCGAGCGCGCGAGCAAGCCGATCCAGTAGAAGATCGTCGCAAGCACGAACAACGCGCTCATCCACAGGATCGCCGACTGGCTCGACAGGAAGTACTTGAGAAAGAACGCCGAATCGGCGCGCGCGAGATCGCCCTGGTAGATCTGGATCGACAACAGCGCCAGCACGGCGATCGACGCCATCATCAGCCGCGCGGGCTTCCAGCGCCAGCCGAGCGCGATGAGCGCCGGCACGGTGCCGATCATCACCGCCTTGTCGTAGTAATCCATGTGCGCGTTGTAGTGCACGAGCGCATAGCCCGCGCCCACCACGAGCGCCAGTGCGAACAGCCAGTCGAGCAGCGACAGGCGCGCGAGGAACGGACGGTCGTCGAACAGCGGCCCCGTAACCGGAGCCTGGGCCGACGCCCGATGGGAAGAGGAAACTTGCGTGAGATCCATGATGTTACCGGGTGGAATTCTCGGAATCGGAACCGGCGCCGGCAGGCGCACGGGCCGTCGATGCCGCACCGGCCGGCGCGGCGTCGCGAGGTGCGGCGTGCAAGGCGGCACCGGCCGCGTCGCGCGTCTGCACGAATTCTTTCTCGAAATCGAAGGTCTTGCGGGCCGTGGACATTGCCATCACCACATCGACGCCCGAACCGGCGTCCTTCAACCAGAACCAGAGGCGCCGCTCGCGCACGTAGAACATCGAGAAGATGCCGGCGACCAGCAGCAGGCTGCCAAGATACACCAGATTCTTGCCGGGTGCGCGCGTCAACTGAAATACCGAAGCTTGCACCTGCTTGAACGAGTCAAGCTGCAAATAGACCGGCGATCCATACAAAAAGCTGTCGGATAGCGCATTGATCGCGTTCTGCACGAAGCGGATCGTGTCGGTGCCCTGCTGCGCCGCCGGCTCGCCCGCGCGCTCGCGCGCGATCTGCCAGACCTCCCACATCGAGCCCTCGAGCATCCGCAGCAGCAGGCTCGCGGCCTTCTCCTGCTCGGCCTTCGGCACCGAGCGGTCGATGAACGTCGCCACGGCCTGGAAGCCGCCGATCGGCTGGCCGTCGGCGCCACGGCCGACGCTGTCGTCGCCCGCCGCAAAAAGGGTCAGCACCTTCAGCGCGCTGTCCTGCAGGCGGCTGCGCAACGATGCGTCCATGCCCGGCAGCGAACGCTGCGCGAAGCGCGCAGCGGCCTCGGTGCGCGCGGACGGATCCTCGAGCGCGGCACGCAGGTGCATCCATTCGCCGATCGAATCCTGGCTGTCGGCCGGAATCCGCATGTAGCGGAACGGGTCGTTCGGGCTCGCACGCACGCCGGCGAGGAACACGCGCTCGCCGTTCATGTCGACGGGCAGCATGTAGTTGTTGAATTCGCGCGCCTGGCCGTCCTTGCCGCGGATCTTGTACTGCACGGACGGGCCGATGTTGTGGAGCTGCGTCGGCTTCGACGTCTTCGCGCCGGAGCCGAGGCGTTCGTCGAACGCTTCCTTCAGCGAGCTCGTCGTCGCGACCCCGCGCACGTCCGGCTTGCCGTTCGCGTCGGCCATGTTCTCGACGTTGATCGCACGGAAATCGGAGAACTCGATCGTGTCGCCGTCGTTGCCCGGCATCTGCAGCGGCGCCGAACTGCCGATCGTCCCCTTCACGGGGAAGGTCTTCGCGTTGCCGCCCGTCATCGGGTAGGCCGTCATCTGCATCTGCGAGCCGCCGTCCTGGAAGCTCGACTGGTAGATCGACACGCCCTTGTACGTGAACGGCTTGTTGACCTCGACGCGCGCCGGGATCTTCTGGCCGGTCTCGCGATCGATCACGACGATGTCGCTCGCGAACAGCTTCGGCATGCCCGTCGTGTAGTAGTCGACGATGAACTTGTTGAGCTGGATCGAGAACGGCAGGTCCTGGATCAGCGAGCCGCTCGGCTGGTTCAGGATCGCGGTCGACACGAACTGCCCCTCGGGCACCCACGCGTAGCCGCGGAACGTCGGGTTCGACGCGGACAGGCGATGGTCGGGCGAGATCTCGCTGATCGTCGCGCTCGTGTTGACCGGGCTCTTGCCGAACATCCACATCTGGAATTTGATCGGCAGGTTGCTGTCGAGCAGGCCGCCGATACAGATCACGACGATCGCGAGGTGCGCGGAGATGTAGCCCCACTTGGTCATGGCACCACGCTTCGCGGAGATCAGCGTCGCGCCTTCGTTCTCACGCACGATGTGCTTGTAGCCGGCCTTGGTGACGAACGCGGCGAGCGTCGCCGTGACGGTCGCGCGCGTGCCGGACGTCGTGTATTCGGCCTTGTGGTGGAACGCCCGCAGGCTGCCTTCGCGAACCTTGTCCTTCCAGCTCTTCGCATCGGCGAGCATCTTCGGCGCGTTGCGGATCACGCACAGCGAGATCGACACGACGAGGAAGATCAGGATCAGCATGAACCACCACGCGCTGTACACGCTGTACAGGCCGAGCGAGCGGAAGATGTCCGCCCAGAACGGCCCGAACTGGTTCACATAGTTCGGATACGGATCGTCCTGGGTCAGGACCGTGCCGATGATGCTGGCAATCGACAGCACCACCAGCAGCGCAATCGCGAAGCGCATCGAGCTCAGCAACTCGACCGCGCGCTTGGACGCACCCTGACCCGACTTCGACTGCAACCCCGACGTGGTAACGCTCATTCAAACTCCGACTCGGGGGAAACAGCCCCCAACGCTCACTTTGATTATTGCCCCCGAAGGGGCGGCCAGCACGCTCGTGACAGCCGGCGCGCGCTGACAAAAAAGAAGGGCGAGGCAACCGCTACGATGCGGCGCCCCACCCTTTTCTTGTTCTGACTCCGGCCGCCCTTCGGGCGCCCGGTCATTCCATTCGCGGCTGACCGCTCAACGCAGGCCCGCGATGTAATCCGCGACGGCCTTGATCTCGTTGTCCGACAGCCGCGTTGCGATCTGATGCATCGCCTCGTTGTTGTTGCGCGCGCCGGCACCCTGCTGGAACGCGGTCAACTGCGCGACCGTGTAATCGGCCCACTGCCCCGACAGACGCGGGTACTGGACCGGGATCCCTTGCCCTGTCGGCCCGTGGCAGCTCGCGCAGGCGGGTACGCCCTTCTCCGCGATGCCGCCGCGATAGATCTTCTGGCCGATCGGCACGGTTGCCGCATCGCGTGCGGTGCCGAGCTTCGTCGTCTGCGACCCGTAGTACGCGGCGACGTTGCGCATGTCGTCCGCGCTCAGCGCGCTCGCGAATCCGACCATCACCGCGTTGGTACGCACCGGCCCCTTCGCGCCCGGTTGCGTCTTGAAGTCGTTCAACTGCTTGACCAGATATTCGGGATGCTGGCCGGCAAGCTTCGGGAAACTGCCCGACGCGCTATTGCCGTCGGCGCCGTGACACGACGCGCAGACCTGCCCGGCAATCGCCTTGCCACGGTCGAGATCCGGCTTTGCCGCATCCGCCGCGTTTGCCTCCGCTACGAAACCTACGAACCCTGCTGCAACCTGAAGCACCATCAGAGACTTGCACAGTCGATTCATTCGCACACCCTGTTTCGTCTTGTGGGAATTTGAGGTTCTGCAAAAAACGACGGCGTTCAGTCTACCGCAGAAGCTACATAAAAGCGCGAGGCAGGCGCCCGGTAGCCTTCGGTAAAACCGCCATATTGTACAATATCGTGTTGAAAGCTCCGGCGCCTATCGGGGCTACCCCGCCTCCACCAAGCGGCTCGCGCCGCCCGTCCTTCCGGTTCCCATGGCCTTTCTGCTCCATCAAGCCCGCTTCTACACGACCGTCAACCATCTGCGCGACCTGCCGCCGACGGTCCAGCCGGAAATCGCGTTCGCGGGCCGCTCGAATGCCGGCAAGTCGACGGCGATCAACGTGCTGTGCAACCAGAAGCGGCTCGCCTTCGCGTCGAAGACGCCCGGCCGCACGCAGCACATCAACTACTTCTCGGTCGGCCCGGCCGCCGAGCCCGTCGCGAATCTCGTCGACCTGCCCGGCTACGGCTACGCGGAAGTGCCCGGCGCCGCCAAGGCCCATTGGGAAATGCTGCTGTCGTCCTACCTCGCGACCCGCTCGCAGCTCTGCGGCCTGATCCTGATGATGGATTCGCGCCGTCCGCTGACCGATCTCGACCGGCGCATGATCGAGTGGTTCGTACCGACCGGCAAGCCGATCCACACGCTGCTGACGAAGTGCGACAAATTGACGCGGCAGGAAAGCATCAACGCGCTGCGGACCACGCAAAAGGGGCTCGATGCGTATCGTGACCAGGGTGTTCAGGGCAAGCTGACGGTTCAGCTGTTCTCGGCGATGAAGCGCATTGGGCTCGACGAGGCGCACGAGCTGATCGAAAGCTGGGTGCGGCCGTCCGCCGCCGACGAAAAAAGCGAGCCTGTAGCACAATGATCGGGCAACGCGCGGCCGGGATCGGCGGCGCGCACCTGACGGCGCCTGCGGTTTCGGCCGGCTCATAAAAAAACCCGCCGTTGAACGGCGGGTCAAACAGCCTAATCGAAAAACGACAGGCACCCGCTCAGGGAGGAGAAGCGGGGAGTTGCACGCAGCGCGTGCCGCTCGATCGCTATCATATACCAACGCTCCCGAAAATGACCTAAGGGTTCCGTAAGGTCTTACTGCCCTGATTTCTACCCAATCGCCATGAGCTTCCATCCGCTTCATCGTCCGCGCCGGATGCGCCGCGACGACTTCTCCCGGCGCCTGATGCGCGAAAACCGCCTGACCACCGACGACCTGATCTATCCGGTGTTCGTCGTCGAAGGCACCAACGAACGGCAGCCGGTGCCGTCGATGCCCGGCGTCGAACGCGTGTCGGTCGATCTGTTGATGCACGTCGCCGAGCAGTGTGTCGAACTGGGCGTGCCCGTGCTGTCGCTGTTCCCGGCCATCGAGCCGTCGGTGAAAACGCCTGACGGCCGCGAGGCGGCCAATCCGGAAGGCCTGATCCCGCGCGCGGTGCGCGAGCTGAAGAAGCACTTCCCCGAACTCGGCGTGCTGACCGACGTCGCACTCGATCCGTACACGAGTCACGGCCAGGACGGCGTGCTCGACGAAAACGGCTACGTGATCAACGACGACACGATCGAGATCCTGATCGATCAGGCGCGCGCGCAGGCGGAAGCCGGCGTCGACATCGTCGCCCCGTCGGACATGATGGACGGCCGCATCGGCGCGATCCGCGAAATGCTGGAAAGCGACGGCCATATCCACACGCGGATCATGGCCTATTCGGCCAAGTTCGCATCGGCGTTCTACGGCCCGTTCCGCGACGCGGTCGGCTCGGCATCGAATCTGGGCAAGGGCAACAAGATGACCTACCAGATGGATCCCGCGAACAGCGACGAAGCGCTGCGCGAAGTGCGCCTGGACATCGACGAAGGCGCCGACATGGTGATGGTCAAGCCGGGCATGCCGTACCTCGACATCGTGCGCCGCGTGAAGGACGAGTTCCGCTTCCCGACCTACGTGTACCAGGTGAGCGGTGAATACGCGATGCTGAAGGCCGCCGCGATGAACGGCTGGCTCGACCACGACAAGGTCGTGCTCGAATCGCTGCTCGCGTTCAAGCGCGCGGGCGCCGACGGCGTGCTCACGTACTTCGCACTCGACGCCGCGCGTCTGCTGAAAGCGCAACGCTAAGCACCTGCCTGCAGGCGAAAAGACAAACGGCGGGACACTTCGGTGTCCCGCCGTTTTTTGTTTGCCGTCGATCGCGGCCGCATGCCTTGTCGATCGTCAGCTCATCTCACGCGAGCGCGCCGGTTCGCCACCAGCGCGCTCGCGACCCGCATGGTCATACCGTCGGGACCGCAGCCCGGTCGAGGCTGCGCAGGAACGTCTCGGCCGCCTGATAGCCGACCACGCGCCCGATCTCGTTGCCGCTTCTATCGAAGAAGATGATGCCCGGCGGCCCGAACAGGTTGAAGCGTTTCAGCAGCGCCTGGTCGTCCGGGTTGTTCGCCGTGACATCCGCGCGCACGAGGTGAAGCCGCGCGAGCCGCGCCTGCACGCGTGCGTCGGTAAACGTCAGATGCTCCATCTCCTTGCAACTCACGCACCAGTCGGCGTAGAAATCGAGCATCACGGGCTGGCGCGACGTCTTCAGCAGCGTGTCGAGTTCGCCACTCGAGCGCACCGATGCGAATGCGGGCCCATCCTGCGCGGCGGCGGCGCCTGCCGCCGCCGTGCCGCCCGACGCAACCGTGCGTGCCGCCAGCACCGCCAACGGCTTGACCGGATCGGTCGATCCCGCGGCCAGGCCGACGAGCAGCGTGGCCGCCCAGATCGCGAGCGCAGCGCCCACGCCACGGCCGAGGCGACGCCAGATCGACGTGGCGCCGGCGTTCGGCGTGAACAGCCCGAGCGCCGCGGCCGCGATCAGCAACCACAACGCGGCGAGCACCATCTTCAGGCCACCGGCAAGCACCGGCCACACGATCCACAGCGCGGCTGCGAGCAGCACGATGCCGAAGAACACCTTCACGCCGTCCATCCATGCGCCGGCGCGCGGCAGTACCGTCCCGGCACCGACGCCGACGACCAGCAGCGGCACGCCCAGCCCCAGCCCCATCGCGAACAGCGCGGCACCGCCGAGCAGCGCATTGCCCGTGTGCGCGATGAAGGCGAGCACCGCAAACAGCGGCGCCGTCATGCATGCGCCGACGACCAGTGCGGACAGCGCGCCCATCGCCGCGACCGCGGCGAAATGGCCGCCCTGGCGCGCGCTCGATGCCCCGGCCGCGCCGTTCTGCCAGCGCGCGGGCAGCGCGATGTCCTTGCCCGAGATCAGCGAGACGGCAAACGCGGTCAGCAGCACGCCGAACGCACCGAGCACCCACGGGTTCTGCAGCCACGCGCCGAGGCTCTGGCCGACCAGCGCCGCGGCGATGCCGAGCACCGTGTACACGAGCGCCATGCCGACCACATAGGTCAGCGACAGCGCGAAGCCGCGCGCATGCGTCGCGCGTGTGCCCTGGCCGATGATGATCGCCGACACGATCGGAATCATCGGATACGAACACGGCAGGAGGCTCAGCACGACGCCCGCGACGAAATACAGCGCGACGATCGTGAAGAAGCCATGCCCTTCGAGCAGCGACTGCGCGAAATCGGCGCTCGTGACCTTGTCGAACCAGCTGCCCGCGGCCGCCGCATCGCCGGACGACGGCGACTGTGACGACGAAGCGGCGCCCAGCGCGGCGCCGTCGACCTTCACGACGTGCTCGGCCGGCGGATAGCAGATGCCCTCGTCCGCGCACCCCTGCGACGTCACCGCGAGCTCGAACGGGCCGGCCGCCTGCTTGACGGGCACGTGCACGACGACTTCGTCACGGTAGGTCTCGACATTCTTCTGGAACGTCTGGTCGAACTTCACGTGGCCGGGCGGGAATTGCGGATCGCCCAGCGTCGCCTGCCCGCTCTTCACCGCGAACGCGAACCGCTCGCGGTACAGGTAATAGCCATTGGCGACCTTGAAGCGGACTTCCACCTGTCCCGGCGATTCGCTCGCGCTGAACTTGAACGCCACCGACGGATCGAGGAAATCGTCGGCCGCACGCGCGACCGACAGGCCGCCCAGCACGAGCATGAACGACAACAGGACTGCGAGGAATCGCAGCGCGCGCACGCGCACGGGAAGCGCCATACCGTTAAACATGAAATAGACGTTGAGTTTCGCTGGTCACCCACTGGCCGTACGCGGCCGATGCCGTCGTCTGCCACGAGACGATTTCGGGCGTCTCGTAAGGATGATGCGCGAGAATAAATCGCTCCAGTTCGAGCGCCCGCACGGGGCTCGTCTTGAACAGCAACTGGATCTCGTCGGCCGTTTCGACCTTGCCTTGCCAGTGATAGCGCGACTTGATCGCACCGAGCTCCGACACGCACGCGGCAAGCCGCGCATCGAGCGCACCGTCTGAAAGCGTCCTGGCGGTCTCGGCATCGGGCACCGTCATCAACATCAGCACCACTATCATCCGCGCCCTCCTGGCTGGTCTATCGGCTCCTGCCGACGCGGATTGCCCATCTGGAACGCGCGCCGGCTGCCCCGTATCGTAGCGCAGCGCGCGCAACGCTGCCGGCACCGCCCTGCGACAATCGATCGCAGCCGGCGCCCGAAAAACAAAAAGGGCCAAGCAGTTGCTCGGCCCCTTTCAGATACTGCTGCGTACCGGAAGCTTACTCAGCTTCTTGCACGTCTGCCGTTTCGTCGACTTCCGGACGATCGAGCAGCTCGACCAGTGCCATCGGTGCGTTGTCGCCCACGCGGAAGCCGAACTTCAGCACGCGCAGGTAGCCGCCCGGACGGTTCGCGAAACGCGGACCGAGCACGTCAAACAGCTTCGCCACCGAGTCACGATCGCGCAGGCGGTTGAACGCCAGGCGACGGTTTGCCAGCGACGGCTTCTTGCCGAGCGTGATCAGCGGCTCGACGACTTTACGGAGTTCCTTCGCCTTCGGCAGCGTCGTCTTGATGACTTCGTGCTCGATCAGCGAGTTGGACATGTTACGGAGCATAGCCAGACGGTGGCTGCTCGTGCGGTTCAGTTTCCGCAGACCATGACGATGGCGCATTTCAGTTTCCTTGATTCAAAGTTTTGATCCAGCTCTTCTATCGCACCCCATGGGTGCACGGGCCGGTAACGAAAAAAAGCAAGATGCGGATTTTAAAGGAAAATCCGCATCTTTGCCAACTACAGTAACAACCAGGCTTACTTGTCGAGACCAGCCGGCGGCCAGTTTTCGAGCTTCATGCCCAGCGTGAGACCGCGCGAAGCGAGCACTTCCTTGATCTCGTTGAGCGACTTGCGACCGAGGTTCGGCGTCTTCAGCAGCTCGTTTTCCGTGCGCTGGATCAGGTCGCCGATGTAGTAGATGTTCTCGGCCTTCAGGCAATTCGCCGAACGAACCGTCAGCTCGAGATCGTCCACCGGACGCAGCAGGATCGGATCGATCTGCGGTGCACGCGACGGCGCTTCGGCTGCCGTTTCCGTGCCTTCCAGCGCCGCGAACACGGACAGCTGGTCGACCAGGATGCGGGCCGATTGACGGATCGCTTCTTCCGGCGTGATCACACCGCTCGTCTCGATGTTCATCACGAGCTTGTCGAGGTCGGTACGCTGCTCGACACGTGCGCTTTCGACGGCGTAGCTCACGCGGCGAACCGGCGAGAACGATGCGTCGAGGACGATGCGGCCGATGATCTTGGCCGTGTCTTCGCCGTAGCGACGAACGTTGCCGGGCACATAGCCGCGACCCTTTTCGATCTTGATCTGAACGTCGAGCTTGCCACCCTTCGACAGGTGCGCAATCACGTGATTCGGGTTGATGACTTCGCAGTCGTGAGCCAGCTCGATATCGCCGGCCGTGACAACTCCTTCACCTTCCTTGCGCAGCGTAACCGTCACTTCGTCACGGTTATGCAGCTTGAACACCACGCCCTTCAGGTTCAGCAGCAGGTTGACGACGTCTTCCTGCACGCCATCCAGCGTCGAGTACTCGTGCACCACGCCCGCGATCGTCACTTCGGTCGGCGCGTAGCCAACCATCGACGACAGCAGCACGCGGCGAAGCGCATTGCCCAAGGTGTGGCCGTAACCGCGTTCGAACGGTTCCATGACCACCCTCGCGTGGTTCTCGCCCAGCGATTCCACGGCGATGATCTTGGGTTTCAGCAAACTGGTTTGCATGGGCTTTCCTTTTCAATACCCTCGGCTCGTTACACCGATAAGGCTGACCGGTAACAACCAGAAAATAAACAGCCGAGGCCCCTCCTTGCGCAACGCAATCGGGGTACCTCGGCCGTCAATCGGATTAACGCGAATACAATTCGACGATCAGGCTTTCGTTGATGTCGCCTGCGATTTCAGCGCGTTCCGGCATTTGCTTGAACGTGCCTTCGAACTTCTTCGCATCGACTGCAACCCAGCTCGGCATGCCGCCTTGCTCGGCCAGCGACAGCGCTTCGACGATACGTGCCTGCTTCTTCGCCTTTTCGCGGATCGCGACGATGTCACCTGCCTTCACTTGCTGCGACGGGACGTTCGCGACGACGCCGTTCACGGTGATCGACTTGTGGCTCACCAGCTGACGCGCTTCAGCGCGGGTCGAGCCGAAGCCCATGCGATACACGACGTTGTCGAGACGCGACTCGAGCAGTTGCAGCAGGTTTTCACCCGTGTTGCCCTTGCGGCGGTCGGCTTCAGCGAAGTAGCGGCGGAACTGACGCTCCAGCACGCCGTAGATACGCTTGACCTTCTGTTTTTCGCGCAGCTGCGTACCGTAGTCGGACGTACGTGCGCCCGAGGTACGGCCGTGCTGACCCGGCTTGCTGTCGAGCTTGCACTTGTCGGCGAGCGAGCGGCGCGCGCTCTTCAGGAACAGGTCGGTGCCTTCACGGCGGGACAGCTTGGCCTTCGGGCCGATATAACGTGCCACTTTGCATTCCTCTATCAATCAGTCACGCAGATCTGAATCCGCGCTAGTTCGCGCCCTTTGGGGCGAACGGTGGGCTTAGTCAATCAAAAAAGCAACGCCCGTCGACGCTGAGCGGCGACAGGCAATGTGCTAGCACGAACGTGCCAGCACACCTTTAGATACGACGACGCTTCGGCGGACGGCAGCCGTTGTGCGGAATCGGGGTGACGTCCGAAATCGCGGTGATCTTGATGCCGAGGCCGTGCAGTGCGCGCACTGCCGACTCACGACCCGGGCCCGGGCCCTTGATCCGCACTTCCAGATTCTTCACGCCGTATTCCATCGCGACGCGGCCAGCCGACTCGGCTGCGACCTGGGCAGCGAACGGCGTCGATTTGCGCGAGCCCTTGAAGCCCTGACCGCCCGACGTCGCCCATGCCAGTGCGTTGCCTTGGCGATCGGTGATCGTGATGATCGTATTGTTGAACGACGCGTGAACGTGAACCACGCCTTCAGCGACGTTCTTCTTAACCTTCTTGCGAACGCGTTGCGCCGCGGTGTTCGAAGCCTTAGCCATTACGTTTTCCTGTAACTGTCAGTTCCGCTTACTTCTTCAGCGCTTGCGCTGCACGACGCGGACCCTTGCGAGTACGTGCGTTCGTACGCGTACGCTGACCGCGCATCGGCAGGCCCTTGCGATGACGAACACCACGGTAGCAACCGAGGTCCATCAGGCGCTTGATGTTCATCGTCACTTCACGGCGCAGATCGCCTTCGACGACAAACTTGCCCACTTCTTCACGCAGCTTTTCCAAGTCTGCGTCGGTCAAGTCCTTGACCTTCTTCGAAAAATCGACGCCAGCTGCCACGCAGATGCTGCGCGAACGGGTGCGGCCGACACCAAAGATTGCCGTCAGGCCGATCTCGGTGTGCTGGTGATTCGGGATGTTAACCCCTGCGATACGAGCCATTGTTTTTCCTCAAACAAAAAGCGCAAACAAACGCGCGGTCAGCCTTGGCGCTGCTTGTGGCGCGGATCCGAGCTGCAGATCACGCGAACGACGCCTTTGCGCTTGATGATCTTGCAATTGCGGCAAATGCGCTTAACCGATGCCATCACTTTCATGATAATACCCTTTTTTCAAATCACTTCGCCCGGAACACGATCCGCGCACGAGACAGATCGTAAGGCGTCAATTCAACCGTCACCTTGTCGCCCGGCAGGATGCGGATGTAGTGCATCCGCATCTTTCCGGAAATATGCCCCAACACGACATGGCCGTTTTCCAGCTTCACGCGGAAGGTCGCATTCGGGAGGTTTTCAATCACCTCACCCTGCATCTGGATTACATCGTCTTTGGCCATAGTCCTTTCAACGCATCGGGATGTTGCCGCCCTTGAAGTTTGCCTTCTTGAGCAGTGACTCATACTGTTGCGACATAACGTACGACTGCACCTGCGCCATAAAGTCCATCGTGACGACGACAATGATCAGCAGCGACGTTCCACCAAAATAAAACGGCACGTTCCAGCGCAGCACCAGAAACTCCGGCAGCAGACACACGAAGACGATGTAGATCGCACCGGCCAGCGTCAGACGCGTGAGGATGCGGTCGATATATCGTGCGGTCTGGTCGCCCGGGCGGATACCCGGAACAAACGCGCCGCTCTTCTTCAGGTTGTCTGCGGTTTCCCTGCTGTTGAACACCAGTGCGGTGTAGAAGAAGCAGAAAAACACGATCGCCAGCGTGTACAGCAGCACATAGACCGGCTGGCCCGGCTTCAGCGCTTCCGCAACGTTATGCAACGTATTGGAAATCCAGCTTCCCGTCGGCTGACCGGTACTGAACCAGCCGAGAATCGTTGCCGGGAACAGAATGATCGACGATGCGAAGATCGGCGGAATCACACCCGACATGTTCAGCTTCAGCGGCAGATGCGACGACTGCCCACCGTAGATCTTGTTGCCGACCTGGCGTTTCGCGTAGTTCACGAGGATCTTGCGCTGACCGCGTTCGATGAACACGACCAGGTAAGTCACCGCGGCGATCAGGACGACGATGATGATCGCCGAAATGATGCTCATCGAACCCGTACGCACCAGCTCGAACAACCCACCCACGGCATTCGGGAACCCTGCTGCGATCCCGCCGAAGATGATGATCGAGATACCGTTGCCCAGACCACGCTCGGTAATCTGCTCGCCGAGCCACATCAGGAACATCGTGCCCGTAACCAGCGTCACGACCGTCGTCAGACGGAACAGCATGCCGGGATCGGTGACGAGGCCCGGCTGGTTTTCCAGCGCAGCCGCGATACCGAACGCCTGGAAGGTCGCGAGCACCACGGTGAAATACCGCGTGTACTGCGTGATCTTCCGTTGCCCTGCCTGCCCTTCCTTCTTCAGCGCCTCGAGCTGCGGCGAGACAATCGCCAGCAACTGCATGATGATCGACGCCGAAATGTACGGCATGATCCCCAGCGCAAAGATCGTGAAGCGGGAAAGCGCGCCACCCGAGAACATGTTGAACATGCCCAGGATGCCGCCCGCCTGGCTCTGGAACAGCTTAGCCAGTTGATCCGGATCGATGCCCGGCACGGGAATGTGCGCGCCGATGCGATAGACGATCAGCGCCAGGAGCAAGAACATTGCTCGCCGGCGCAGATCGCCGAATTTCGCCGTGCTTCGACCGGGTTTTGCAAGACTCGGGCTGTTAGCCAAGTACCTTCTCCGATGAATGCAAGTGACGACGCGCTACGCGTGTCACTCGGCGAACGAACCGCCAGCCGCTTCGATCGCAGCGCGCGCACCCTTGGTGGCACCGAGACCCTTCACGACGATCTTGCGCTTCAGTTCGCCCGTCGCGATGATCTTTGCGCTCTTCGTCAGCTCACCGACCAGGCCGGCTTGCTTCAGTGCGAGCAGATCGATCTCGTCGACCGGCAGCTTCTCGAGGTCGCTCAGGCGCACTTCACCGACGAATTCCTTCGTCAGCGACGTGAAACCGCGCTTCGGCAGACGACGTTGCAGAGGCATCTGACCGCCTTCGAAACCGACTTTGTGGAAGCCGCCCGAACGCGATTTCTGACCCTTGTGACCACGGCCAGCCGTCTTGCCGAGGCCCGAACCGATGCCACGGCCGACGCGACGCTTGGCGTGCTTGGCGCCAGCTGCCGGCTTCAGGTTATTCAATTCCATATCAACTCCTTGATCCGTAGGGCCGCTTACGCGATGACCTTAACGAGGTACGAGACCTTGTTGATCATGCCGCGGACCGCCGGCGTGTCCTGAAGCTCGCTGACCGAGTTGAGTCGGCGCAGGCCCAGGCCACGCACGGTCGCGCGGTGCGATTCGCGGGTCCCGATCAGGCTCTTAACGAGCTGAACCTTGACAGTTTTTTCAGACATGGTGACCACCCGGGCTTAGCCCAAAATTTCTTCGACGGACTTGCCGCGCTTCGCCGCGATGTCTGCCGGGGTGGACTGCTTGCGCAGACCGTCCAGCGTGGCGCGAACGAGGTTGTACGGGTTCGTCGAACCGTGGCTCTTTGCCACGACGTTCTGAACGCCCATCACGTCGAACACTGCGCGCATCGGGCCGCCGGCGATCACGCCCGTACCTGCCTTCGCCGGAGCGAGGAGGACAGCGGATGCGCCATGCTTGCCGTGCACTTCGTGTTGCAGCGTGCCGTTCTTGAGCGGCACCTTGAACATGTTGCGGCGAGCTTGTTCCATTGCCTTCTGGACAGCGACCGGCACTTCCTTCGCCTTGCCCTTGCCCATACCGATGCGGCCATCACCGTCGCCAACCACGGTCAGTGCGGCGAAGCCGAGAATACGGCCACCCTTCACGACCTTGGTCACGCGATTGACCGAAATCATCTTTTCGCGAAGGCCGTCGTCGCGCTCGTCAGCCTGAACTTTCGCTTGCATCTTTGCCATGACGAATTCCTTCCTTAGAACTTGAGCCCAGCTTCGCGAGCTGCCTCAGCCAGCGCCTTGACGCGGCCGTGGTAGCGGAAGCCCGAGCGGTCGAAGGCGACGGATTCGATGCCGGCAGCCTTTGCCTTTTCGGCAATACGCTTGCCGATCAGCGTCGCAGCATTGACGTTGCCGCCCTTGCCCGACTTGTCGGCCAGTTCTGCGCGCACTTCAGCTTCGAGCGTCGACGCGCTGGCGAGCACCTTGGTGCCGCAGGGCGAGAACACTTGAGCGTAGATGTGCGTGTTCGTGCGATGCACGGCGAGACGCGCGACCTGCAGCTCAGCGATCTTGATACGCGTCTGGCGAGCGCGGCGCAGGCGAGATTGAGTCTTATCCATGATTGCGCACCCTTACTTCTTCTTCGTTTCTTTGAGGATCACAACCTCGTCGGAATAGCGCACGCCCTTGCCCTTGTAGGGCTCCGGCGGACGGTAACCGCGGACTTCCGCAGCCACTTGACCGACTTGTTGCTTGTTGATCCCCTTGATCACGATTTCGGTTTGCGTCGGGGTTTCTGCCTTGACGCCTTCCGGCATCTGGTGCACCACCGGGTGCGAGAAACCCAGCGACAGGTTCAGCTTGTCGCCTTGCGCTTGCGCACGATAACCGACGCCAACCAGCGTCAGCTTGCGCTCGAAACCCTTCGTCACGCCGTGCACGGCATTCGCGATAATCGCGCGCATCGTGCCCGACAGTGCATTTGCTTCGCGGCTTTCGTCCACCGGCGACAGGTTCAGCGTGCCGTCGTTGTTCGCCACGTTCACGAGCGGATTGATCGCTTGCGTGATGGTGCCCAACGGGCCCTTGACGGTGATCGCACCGTCGGCCAGCTTGACTTCCGCGCCTTGCAGCGCGATCGGGCTCTTACCTACTCGAGACATGTTTCTCTCTCCTCGGCTTTAAGCGACGTAGCAGATGACTTCGCCGCCGACGCCGGTAGCGCGCGCCTTGCGGTCGGTCATCACGCCCTTCGGCGTCGACACGATGGCCACACCGAGGCCATTCATGACCTGCGGGATGTCGTTACGGCCGCGGTACACGCGCAGGCCAGGCTTCGACACGCGTTCGATGCGCTCGATAACCGGACGGCCAGCGTAGTACTTCAGCGCGATATTCAGTTCGGACTTCGCACCTTCCGCCTTCACGGCGAAATCGTCGATATAGCCTTCGTCTTTCAGGACTTGCGCGATTGCAACCTTGACTTTCGACGAGGGCATCGACACCGATACCTTCTCGACCATCTGCCCGTTGCGGATGCGAGTCAGCATATCGGCGATAGGATCACTCATGCTCATTTACGTTTCTCCTATTACCAGCTCGCCTTGGTCAGGCCAGGAATCTCGCCACGGAATGCGATTTCACGAATCTTGTTACGCGCGAGGCCGAATTTACGGAACGTGCCACGCGGACGGCCCGTGATCGCGCAGCGGTTACGCTGGCGGGTCGGGTTTGCGTTGCGGGGCAGTTGCTGCAGCTCAAGGCGTGCTTCGTAGCGCTCTTCTTCCGACTTGCTTTGGTCTTCGACGATCGCCTTCAGCGCATCGCGCTTTGCTGCGAACTTCGCGACCAGGCGGGCGCGCTTCTTTTCACGTTCGATCAGTGCCAGTTTAGCCACGGTAACCTCAGTTTCTGAACGGGAACTTGAAGCTGGCGAGCAGAGCCTTTGCTTCGTCGTCGGTCTTCGCAGTCGTCGTGATGCTGATGTTCAGCCCACGCAGTGCGTCGATCTTGTCGTAGTCGATTTCGGGGAAAATGATCTGCTCTTTCACACCGATGTTGTAGTTGCCACGGCCATCGAAAGCACGACCCGACACACCGCGGAAGTCACGCACGCGGGGCAGGGCGACCGTCACGAAACGGTCGAGGAATTCGTACATTGCCTGGCCACGCAGCGTCACCATCGCGCCGATCGGGTAACCCTGGCGGATCTTGAAGCCTGCGATTGCCTTGCGCGCCTTCGTCACGACCGGCTTCTGACCAGCGATCTTCGTGAGGTCGCCAACGGCGTTCTCGATGATCTTCTTGTCAGCGATCGCTTCGCCAAGACCCATGTTCAGCGTGATCTTGGTGATGCGCGGCACTTCCATGACCGACTTGTAACCGAACTTCTCGATCAGGCCGGGCACAACCTTTTCTTTGTAAAACTCTTGAAAACGAGCCATTTTTTACTCCGCTGCGTCAGGCGCTCAGTACAGCACCGGTCGTCTTCAGGAAGCGAACTTTCTTGCCTTCCTCGACCTTGATGCCAACACGCGACGCCTTGCCATTCGCGTCGACCAGTGCGACGTTCGAAATATGCAGGGGCATCGTCTTCGCTTCCACGCCGCCAGTCGTACCCTTCATCGGGTTCGGCTTCACATGCTTCTTGACGAGGTTGATACCTTCAACCGTCACATGCTCTGCACCGACTGCCAGCACGACGCCGCGCTTGCCCTTGTCCTTGCCAGTGACGACGATGACTTCGTCACCTTTGCGAATCTTGTTCATCGCGACTCCTTACAGCACTTCCGGCGCCAGCGAAACGATCTTCATGAATCGTTCGCTACGCAGCTCACGCGTGACCGGCCCGAAGATACGGGTGCCGATCGGCTCGAGCTTGTTATTCAAAAGCACAGCGGCGTTGCCGTCGAACTTGATCAGCGAGCCGTCTTGACGGCGCACGCCCTTGGCGGTGCGGACCACCACGGCGTTGTAAATTTCGCCTTTCTTCACGCGCCCGCGCGGCGTTGCCTCTTTGACGCTCACCTTGATGATGTCGCCAATGCCGGCATAACGACGCTTCGAGCCGCCGAGCACCTTGATGCACAGGACTTCACGTGCACCCGTGTTGTCGGCTACTTCGAGCCGAGATTCGGTCTGGATCATGGTTTGTCTTTCCCAACTTAATCCGGATGCACCACCATGATGCATTCGGTCAGTCTTGGTCCCGTCAGCCAATCGGCTGCTTGGGTTGGAACAGCAGCGACGGCAAACGAAACCCGCCATCGCAATTCGGTGAATCTTTCGGACAGGCAGGCGCCAGTCCGCTTCCCCCACCAACTTCGCCCGCGACGGGGCTCCCATAAAGAGGGAAGACCAGGATTATAACAAATAATCCTGGTCACGCAAGCAAATACTTTGCGATTTCAAGCACTTCGCGGAGAAGTGCCTGTTACTGCCTACTGCGCTGCCCGCTTAGATGACGCGAGCTGCTTCGACGAGGCGCGACACCGTCCAGGCCTTCGTCTTCGAAACAGGACGAGTTTCCTGGATTTCGACGAGATCGCCTTCGTTGTAGGTGTTCGCTTCATCGTGCGCGTGGTACTTCTTCGAACGCACGACATACTTGCCGTAGATCGGGTGCTTGACGCGGTGCTCGATCAGCACGGTGACGGTCTTGTCCATCTTGTTGCTGACGACCCGACCGACCAGCGTCCGCTTCAGCGAGGTTTTCACGCTATCGTTCATTTCTGGTTCGCCTTCTGAGTCATGACGGTCCGCACACGTGCGATGTCGCGACGAACCTTCTTCAGCTGGCTCGTGTTGGTGAGCTGCTGGGTCGCGAGTTGCATGCGCAGGCCGAATTGCGCCTTCAGCAGGTCCGCCAGCTCCTTGTTGAGCGCGGCCTGGTCTTTCTGGAGAAGTTCGGAAGCCTTCATATTTTCTCCTTAGGCGCCGAGCTGGCGCACGATGAACGCCGTCTTCAGCGGCAGCTTGGCTGCAGCCAGACGGAACGCTTCGCGTGCCAGTTCTTCGGTTACGCCGTCCATTTCATAGAGCATCTTGCCCGGCTGAATCTCGGCGACGTAGTACTCCGGGTTACCCTTACCGTTACCCATACGCACTTCGGCCGGCTTCTGCGAAATCGGCTTGTCCGGGAAGATCCGGATCCAGATGCGGCCGCCACGCTTGATGTGACGCGTCATTGCACGACGCGCCGCTTCAATCTGGCGTGCGGTCAAACGACCGCGACCGATAGCCTTCAGGCCGAATTCACCGAACGACACTGCGTTGCCGCGCGTCGCCTTGCCGGTGTTACGACCCTTCTGCTCTTTACGATACTTTCTGCGTTTCGGTTGCAGCATCGTTATTCTCCAGTCTTGCCGTCTTCGGGCTTGCCGGCGCCACGGCGCGGTGCGCCACGACGAGCACCCGGAGCGCCGCCTTCGCCGTCACGGCGCGGACGACGGTCGCCCGGACGCGCATTGCGACGCGGACGCTTGTCTTCGGCTACTTCTTCCACCACCGGTGCGTCGTTGCGGCCGAGCGTATCGCCCTTGTAGACCCACACCTTGACGCCGATGATCCCGTAAGTCGTCTTCGCTTCCGAAGTCGCGTAGTCGATATCAGCACGCAGCGTGTGAAGCGGCACGCGACCTTCGCGATACCATTCCGTACGAGCGATTTCGATACCGTTCAGACGGCCTGCGCTCATGATCTTGATGCCTTGGGCACCCAGACGCATCGCGTTCTGCATCGCACGCTTCATCGCGCGACGGAACATGATCCGGCGCTCGAGCTGTTGCGTGATCGAGTCAGCGATCAGCTGAGCATCGGTTTCCGGCTTGCGGATTTCTTCGATGTTGACGTGAACCGGCACGCCCATGCGGCGTTGCAGTTCCGTCTTCAGCTGTTCGATATCCTCGCCCTTCTTGCCGATGACCACGCCCGGACGCGAGCTGTAAATCGTGATGCGCGCGTTCTTCGCCGGACGCTCGATGACCACCCGACCGACCGAAGCGTTCTTCAGCTTCTTCTTCAGGTATTCACGAACACCGATGTCTTCCTGCAGCATCGCCGCGAAATTGTTGTTGTTCGCGTACCAACGCGAAGCCCAATTGCGGCTGACAGCCAGGCGGAAGCCAGTCGGATGAATTTTCTGTCCCATCGTATGGCTCCTTAATTCCCGACCGTCACAGTGATGTGACAGGA
This sequence comes from Burkholderia sp. 4NA327C6, assembly GCF_005502655.1. Classification (NCBI taxonomy): domain Bacteria; kingdom Pseudomonadati; phylum Pseudomonadota; class Betaproteobacteria; order Burkholderiales; family Burkholderiaceae; genus Burkholderia; species Burkholderia sp. 4NA327C6. The sequence continues at coordinate 185,677 of NZ_SCNZ01000009.1, forward strand.
TTGCTTCTCGATGCGGTTACCGCGGCCCTTGGCGCGCGCGGTGAAACGCTTGAGCGATGCAGCCTTGTCGACGTAGATGCTCTTGATCTTGAGCTCGTCGATATCAGCGCCTTCGTTGTGCTCCGCATTCGCGATTGCCGACAGCACAACCTTCTTCACGATGCCAGCCGCCTTCTTCGGCGAGAACGTCAGAACGTTCAGCGCCTTGTCGACCGGCAAACCGCGGATCTGGTCAGCCACAAGGCGCGTTTTCTGCGCCGAGATGCGGGCACCGCGATGAATTGCTTTCACTTCCATCTTGATTGCCCCTTATTTCTTGGCCTTCTTGTCGGCTGCGTGACCCTTGAACGTACGGGTCAGTGCGAACTCGCCAAGCTTGTGGCCGACCATGTTTTCCGAGATGTACACCGGAACGTGTTGACGGCCGTTGTGAACAGCGATCGTCAGGCCGATGAAATCCGGCAGAATCGTCGAGCGACGCGACCAGGTCTTGATCGGCTTTTTGTCGCGCGAAGCTGCAGCCGCCTCAACTTTCTTCAGCAAATGGGCGTCGCAGAACGGACCTTTTTTAACAGAACGTGCCATTGCCTACTCCTTAACGCTTGTGACGGCGCTGGACGATCATCGTCGTCGTGCGCTTGTTGCTACGGGTGCGATAACCCTTAGCCGGCGTACCCCACGGGCTAACCGGATCGCGACCTGCAGCCGTCTTGCCCTCACCACCACCGTGCGGGTGATCAACCGGGTTCATCGCAACGCCACGCACCGTCGGGCGGATACCGCGCCAGCGGTTCGCGCCAGCCTTGCCGATCTGGCGCAGGCTATGCTCTTCGTTGCCGACTTCACCGATCGTTGCACGGCACTCGATGTGCACACGGCGGATTTCGCCCGAACGCAGACGAACCTGCGCGTAGACGCCTTCACGTGCCAGCAGCATGGCCGACGTACCAGCCGAACGCGCCATTTGCGCGCCCTTGCCCGGCAGCATCTCGATGCAGTGGATCGTCGTACCGACCGGAATGTTGCGGATCGGCAGCGTGTTGCCTGCACGGATCGGCGCTTCCGAACCCGACATCAGCTGTTGGCCGACGGTCAGGCCCTTCGGGGCGATGATGTAGCGACGTTCGCCGTCTGCGTAGAGCACCAGCGCGATGTTCGCGCTACGGTTCGGGTCGTACTCGAGACGCTCGACCTTTGCCGGGATGCCATCCTTCGTGCGACGGAAATCGACGATACGGTAGTGCTGCTTGTGACCACCACCCTTGTGACGCGTGGTGATACGACCGTTGTTGTTACGGCCGGCGGTCGAGCTCTGCGAGTCGAGCAGTGCCGCGAACGGCTTACCCTGGTGCAGATTCTTGTTGACCACCTTGACCATCGCGCGGCGACCCGGCGATGTCGGCTTAACTTTAACGATTGCCATGATTACTTGGCCTCCGCTTCAAAGTTGATTTCCTGGCCGGGCTTCAGGCAAACGTACGCCTTCTTCACGTCCTTGCGACGGCCCATCGAACGGCCGAAGCGCTTTTGCTTGCCCTTCTGAACCAGCACGTTGACCGAATCAACTTCAACCTTGAACAGCAGCTCGACAGCCGCCTTCACTTCCTGCTTCGTGGCATCCGGTGCGACTTCGAACACGACTTGCTCGTTCTTGTCGGCAACCAGCGTCGCCTTTTCCGAGATCACCGGTGCGAGCAGGACCTGCATCAAACGATGATCGTTCTTGCGAATCTCGCTCATGACAGCAACTCCTCGATCTGGGCGACCGCAGCCTTCGTGACCAGCACTTTCTTGAAGTAGATCAGCGAGAGCGGGTCAGCGTAGCGCGGCTCGACAATTGCCACGTGCGGCAGGTTGCGCGATGCCAGGTACAGGTTCTCGTCGACCGTGTCGGTGATGATCAGCACGGAGTCGAGACCCATGGTCTTGAATTTTTCGGCCAGCAGCTTGGTCTTCGGCGCTTCGAGGATGATGTCCTCGACGACCGACAGACGGCCTTCACGGGCCAGCTGCGAGAAGATCGAGCAGAGACCTGCGCGATGCATCTTCTTGTTGACCTTGTGCGAGAAGTTTTCTTCCGGCGAATTCGGGAAGATACGACCACCGCCACGCCACAACGGGCTCGACGACATACCGGCACGAGCGCGACCCGTACCCTTCTGGCGCCACGGCTTCTTCGTCGTGTGCTTGACTTGCTCACGGTCCTTCTGTGCGCGGTTACCTTGGCGAGCGTTCGCCTGGTAAGCGACGACGACCTGGTGGATCAGCGCTTCGTTGTAGTCACGACCGAACACGACGTCCGATGCGTTGACCACTGCACCTTCCTGACCATTTTCGTTCAGGAGCTTGAGTTCCATTATTTCGCCCCCTTGGTCTTGACGGCCGGCGTCACGAAGACCTTGCCGCCCTTCGCGCCCGGAATCGCACCCTTCACGAGCAGCAGCTTGCGCTCTGCGTCGATACGAGCGATTTCGAGGTTCTGCACCGTCACCGTCACGTCACCCATGTGACCCGTCATGCGTTTACCCGGGAAAACACGACCCGGATCCTGCGCCATACCGATCGAGCCCGGCACGTTGTGCGAGCGCGAGTTACCGTGCGTAGCACGGCCGGAGGAGAAGTTGTAACGCTTGATCGTACCGGCGTAGCCCTTACCGATCGACACGCCTTGCACGTCGACCTTCTGGCCCACTTCGAAAAGATCTGCACCGACCACGGCGCCATTCGACAGCTCGGCTGCCTTGGCCGCGTCAATGCGGAATTCCTTGAGGATTTCACCGGCTTCGACACCGGCTTTGGCGAGATGACCTGCCAGCGGCTTCGTCACGCGCGAGGCACGACGGGAGCCGAATGCAACCTGCACGGCCGTGTAGCCGTCGGTTTCAACAGTCTTGATCTGCGTCACGCGGTTGTCCGACACGTCCAGCACGGTGACGGGAATCGAATCCCCTTCCGCCGTGAAGATACGGGTCATGCCAACCTTGCGACCTACGAGTCCAAGGCTCATCATTTTCTCCATTCCCGACTGCGATTGGTCGGGGCTGATTTACAAAATGCCGGGCACGCAAGGCCCAACTTTTTTTGCGCGAATACGCGAAAAGCCAAGCATTATAGCCCGCCCTCGCGTTTTCCGCAAGCAATCAAAGACTTAGCGCCGCCCGGCAAGCCGACCGGCGCTGGAAGCCTTACTGCAGCTTGATTTCCACGTCGACGCCAGCCGGCAGGTCGAGCTTCATCAGCGCGTCAACCGTCTTGTCGGTCGGATCGACGATGTCCATCAGGCGCTGGTGGGTACGGATTTCGAGCTGATCGCGCGACGTCTTGTTGACGTGCGGCGAACGCAGGATGTCAAAACGCTGAATGCGCGTCGGCAGCGGCACCGGGCCACGGACGATTGCGCCAGTCCGCTTCGCGGTATCGACGATCTCGGCAGCCGATTGATCGATCAGACGATAGTCGAATGCCTTCAGGCGAATGCGGATTTTCTGTTGCTGCATGACGATTCCTTGGAAAGAGCGAGGCGATGTTGCATCGCCGGACACTAAAAGAACGTGAAACATGACGCCTGCGGGGAGCGAGACATCAGGTTCCGGACGGTACTTCCACTGCTAAGCCCGCGATTCTACACGAAATTCTGGAGCGATGGTGCGAGTTTCTCGCCCCGCGCTTTCGCGTGACGGAAAAACAAAACCGGGTGCCAGCGCAAGCTGGACACCCGGTTTCGGCGGTACGGACTGCATACCGCGGAATCGCGGACCCCGTCGGGATCCGCGGATCGTCGATATTACTCGATGATCTTGGCGACGACGCCGGCGCCGACCGTACGGCCGCCTTCGCGGATTGCGAAGCGCAGACCTTCTTCCATCGCGATCGGAGCGATCAGCTTCACCGTGATCGACACGTTGTCGCCCGGCATCACCATTTCCTTGTCCTTCGGCAGCTCGATCGAGCCCGTCACGTCCGTCGTACGGAAGTAGAACTGCGGACGGTAGTTGTTGAAGAACGGCGTGTGACGGCCGCCTTCGTCCTTGCTCAGCACGTACACTTCAGCCGTGAAGTGCGTGTGCGGCGTGATCGAACCCGGCTTCGCCAGAACCTGGCCACGCTCCACGTCTTCACGCTTCGTGCCGCGCAGCAGGATACCAACGTTGTCGCCCGCTTGACCTTGGTCCAGCAGCTTGCGGAACATTTCAACGCCCGTGCAGGTCGTCTTCACCGTCGGCTTGATACCGACGATTTCGATTTCTTCGCCGACCTTCACGATGCCGCGCTCAACGCGACCCGTCACGACCGTACCACGGCCCGAGATCGAGAACACGTCTTCAACCGGCATCAGGAACGCGCCGTCAACTGCACGCTCCGGCGTCGGGATGTACGTGTCCAGCGCGTCGGCCAGGCTCATGATCGCCACTTCGCCCAGCTCGCCCGTGTCGCCTTCCAGCGCCAGCTTCGCCGAACCCTTCACGATCGGCGTGTCGTCGCCCGGGAAGTCGTACTTCGACAGGAGTTCGCGAACTTCCATCTCGACCAGCTCGAGCAGTTCAGCGTCGTCCACCATGTCGCACTTGTTCAGGAACACGATGATGTACGGAACGCCAACCTGACGTGCCAGCAGGATGTGCTCGCGCGTTTGCGGCATCGGGCCGTCTGCTGCCGAGCAAACCAGGATCGCGCCGTCCATCTGCGCTGCGCCCGTGATCATGTTCTTCACATAGTCAGCGTGGCCCGGGCAGTCGACGTGTGCGTAGTGGCGGTTAGCCGTTTCGTACTCGACGTGTGCCGTGTTGATCGTGATGCCGCGCGCCTTTTCTTCCGGTGCCGCGTCGATCTGGTCGTATGCCTTCGCTTCGCCGCCGAACTTCTTCGTCAGAACCGTCGTGATCGCTGCCGTCAGCGTCGTCTTGCCGTGGTCAACGTGACCAATCGTACCAACGTTCACGTGCGGCTTGGTCCGCTCGAATTTACCTTTTGCCATGATTCTCTTCTTTCAAAAATTATCGATTGAGATAACGATTTACTTCGACTTCGCGCTGATGATCGCGTCAGCAACGTTGCGCGGAGCTTCAGCGTAGTGCTTGAACTCCATCGTGTACGTTGCACGACCTTGCGTCAGCGAGCGCAGCGACGTCGAGTAACCGAACATTTCCGACAGCGGTACTTCGGCGCGCACGATCTTGCCGCCGCCAACCATGTCTTCCATGCCCTGGACGATACCGCGACGGCCCGACAGGTCGCCCATCACGTTGCCCATGTAGTCTTCCGGCGTCTCGACTTCGACAGCCATCATCGGCTCGAGGACGACCGGGTTCGCCTTGCGCATCGCTTCCTTGAACGCCATCGAACCGGCCATGCGGAACGCGTTTTCGTTCGAGTCAACGTCGTGGTACGAACCGAACGTCAGGTGAACCTTCACGTCGACGACCGGGAAGCCAGCCAGCACGCCCGACTTCAGCGTGTCCTGGATACCCTTGTCGACCGCCGGGATGTATTCACGCGGAATCACACCACCCTTGATCTCGTCGAAGAACTCGTAGCCCTTGCCTTGTTCGTTCGGCTCGAGCGTGATGACTGCGTGACCGTACTGGCCGCGACCACCCGACTGCTTGACGAACTTGCCGTCGACGTCCTTCGCCGTCGAACGGATCGTTTCGCGGTATGCAACCTGCGGCTTGCCGACGGTTGCTTCCACGCCGAATTCACGCTTCATCCGGTCGACCAGAATTTCGAGGTGGAGCTCGCCCATGCCCGAAATGATGGTCTGGCCCGACTCTTCGTCGGTCTGCACGCGGAACGACGGATCTTCCTGAGCCAGACGGTTCAGTGCGAGGCCCATCTTTTCCTGGTCAGCCTTGGTCTTCGGCTCGACAGCCTGCGAAATCACCGGCTCCGGGAACACCATGCGCTCGAGCACGATCGGATTTGCCGGATCGCACAGCGTGTCGCCGGTGGTCGCTTCCTTCAGGCCGACCGCAGCAGCGATGTCGCCTGCACGGACTTCCTTGATTTCTTCACGCTGGTTCGCGTGCATCTGCAGAATACGGCCGAGGCGTTCCTTCTTGCCCTTGGTCGAGTTCAGCAGCGTGTCGCCCGAGTTGACGACGCCCGAGTACACACGGAAGAAGATCAGCTGGCCGACGAACGGGTCGGTCATGATCTTGAACGCGAGCGACGAGAACTTCTCTTCGTCCGACGCCTTGCGTTCTGCTTCTTCACCGTTCTCGAGCTCGCCCTTGACCGGCGGGATGTCGACCGGCGACGGCAGGAAGTCGATCACGGCGTCGAGCATACGCTGCACGCCCTTGTTCTTGAACGCGGTACCGCACAGCATCGGCTGGATTTCGCACGCGATCGTACGGTCGCGCAGCGCCTTGACGATGTCGGCTTCCGGCAGATCGCCTTCTTCCAGGTACTTGTTCATCAGGTCTTCGCTGGCTTCAGCAGCCACTTCGACCATCTTCTCGCGCCATTCCTTGCAGGTCTCTGCGAGCTCGGCCGGGATGTCGACGTAGTCGAACTTCGTGCCTTGCGACGCTTCGTCCCAAATGATCGCCTTCATCTTGATCAGGTCGACGACGCCCTTGAAGTTTTCTTCCGCGCCGATCGGCACCACGACCGGAACCGGGTTCGCCTTCAGGCGCAGACGGAGCTGGTCGTAGACCTTGAAGAAGTTCGCGCCGGTACGGTCCATCTTGTTGACGAACGCGAGACGCGGCACCTTGTACTTGTTCGCCTGGCGCCACACCGTTTCCGACTGCGGCTGCACGCCGCCCACTGCGCAGTACACCATGCACGCGCCGTCGAGCACGCGCATCGAGCGCTCGACTTCAATCGTGAAGTCGACGTGGCCCGGGGTGTCGATGATGTTGATGCGGTGTTCCGGATAGTTGCCGCCCATGCCCTTCCAGAAGGCGGTGGTAGCAGCGGACGTGATCGTGATGCCACGCTCCTGTTCCTGCTCCATCCAGTCCATCGTGGCTGCGCCGTCGTGGACTTCACCGATCTTGTGGTTCACACCGGTGTAAAACAGAATGCGCTCGGTCGTCGTCGTTTTGCCGGCGTCGATGTGAGCGCTAATACCGATATTGCGGTAGCGCTCGATAGGAGTCTTGCGAGCCACTTTGATCCTCTACTGGGATGACACGATGCAGCGCTGCTGCATCATGCTTCAACACAAACGGGCGAGGCGCCTGAAAAGCGCACCCGCCCGGAATTTATTTCCGCTAAAAGCCCAGCCAGGCGCTTAGAAACGGAAATGCGAGAACGCGCGGTTGGCTTCTGCCATGCGGTGAACTTCGTCGCGCTTCTTCATCGCGCCGCCACGGCCTTCGGCCGCTTCGGAGAGTTCACCTGCCAGGCGCAGGGCCATCGACTTCTCGCTACGCTTCTTCGCAGCCTCACGCAGCCAGCGCATCGCCAATGCCATACGACGCGACGGGCGCACTTCGACCGGAACTTGATAGTTGGCACCACCAACGCGACGGCTCTTCACTTCGACCACCGGCTTGACGTTGTTGAGCGCAACCGTGAACACTTCCAGCGGGTCCTTGCCACCCTTGGTCTGGATTTGTTCGAATGCGCCATAAACGATGCGCTCTGCGACCGACTTCTTGCCGGACAGCATCAGCATGTTCATGAACTTGGCTACATCAACGTTACCGAACTTCGGATCCGGCAACACTTCCCGCTTGGGGACTTCGCGACGACGCGGCATGATTCTTCCTTTACTTGTTCAGTTGGAGCTGGTTCCAGCTCCGCGGCCACCAACAAACCCGATCACATCTTCACGACTAACCAGCTTGGCCGGGTGACCACTTACTCGACAGCACCGGCAATCCGGCACTCCCGCCTTGACCGCCCTGTGGCGATCCCTGATCAAAAACTGCTTACTTTGCAGCCTTTGCACGCTTCGCGCCGTACTTCGAGCGCGCTTGCTTACGGTCCTTGACGCCCTGGGTATCCAGCGAGCCGCGAACCATGTGGTAACGCACACCCGGCAAGTCCTTCACACGGCCGCCGCGGATCAGCACAACCGAGTGTTCCTGCAGGTTGTGGCCTTCACCGCCGATGTACGAAATCACTTCGAAGCCGTTCGTCAGACGAACCTTGGCGACCTTACGGAGTGCCGAGTTCGGCTTCTTCGGCGTCGTCGTGTACACACGGGTGCACACGCCGCGACGCTGGGGGCAGTCCTGCAGGGCCGGGCTCTTGCTCTTCGTCGTTTCCGACTGACGGCCTTTGCGAACCAGTTGGTTGATGGTTGGCATTGTTTATTCCTGAAATTGAACAAAATCTGCGCATCGATTTCGGGCAAAGCGAGAATCGACGCACAGTTGACTTCCGAACCGGCGAAACGGGTGCGAACGTTGGAACGCGACTCGGCCCACCGAATACCGGAACCCAGCATGATATTCCGGAAATGCCAACTAAGTCAACGGCTTGCGTGATTCGCCAGCCGGACGCGTGGTTTACCGGAAGGGTCGGAACACCTGTGTCAGGCCGACTCGACGACGTCGATGATCTCGTCGCCGAAGCGCTCGAGCTTGCGCACGCCCATGCCGGGGATATGGCGCAGGTCGTCGATCGTCTCCGGCGCGTTGCGTGCGATCTCGGCAAGCGTCGCGTCGTGGAAGATCACGTAGGCGGGCACGCCGTCCGTTTTCGCGGTTTCCGCACGCCACGCGCGCAGCGCATCCCACCGTGCGCGCTCACGCGTGCCCATGCCGGCCGTCGGATCGACGCGCGTACCGCTGCGGCTCGACGACTGGCGCGTGCGCTGCGGCTTCACGTAGCGGCGCAGCGTGACCTTCTCCTCGTTCTTCAGCACGGGCTTCGCGGCCTCGGTCAGCATCAGTGCGCCGAAGCCGCCATGGTCGACGGCCAGGTAGCCGTACGCGACGAGCTGCCGGAAAATCGCACGCCACTCCGGCTCGGACAGCGCCGCGCCGATTCCGAACGTGCTGAGCTGGTCGTGGCCGCGCTGCAACACCTTCTCGGTGCGCCCGCCGCGCAGGATTTCGATCAGGTGGCTCGAGCCGAAATTGAAGCCGCTCGCGCGCTGCGCGCGGAACACGCACGACAGCGCCATCTGCGCCTCGCGCGTCGCGTCCCATGAATCGGGCGGCTCGAGGCACGTGTCGCAGTTGCCGCACGGCTTGCTCTCCTCGCCGAAGTAGTTCAGCAGCCTCACGCGGCGGCACGAGATCGTCTCGCACAGCCCGAGCAGCGCGTCGAGCTTCGACGTCTGGACGCGCTTGTGTGCGTCGTCCGCATCGGATTCGTCGATCATCTTGCGCTGCTGGACGACGTCGCCGAGGCCATACGCCATCCATGCATTCGCGGGCATCCCGTCGCGGCCGGCGCGGCCGGTTTCCTGGTAGTAGCCTTCGACGCTTTTCGGCAGATCCAGGTGCGCAACGAAGCGCACGTCCGGCTTGTCGATGCCCATGCCGAACGCGATCGTCGCGCACATCACGATGCCTTCCTCGCGCTGGAACATTTCCTGGTGCTTCTGCCGTACCTCGAATTCCATCCCCGCGTGATACGGCAACGCACGCACGCCCTGCGCCTTCAGCCATTCGGCCGTTTCCTCGACCTTGCGGCGTGACAGGCAATAGACGACGCCTGCATCCGTCGTACCGTCGGCATTCGTGTGTTCGGCGCGGATGAAATCGAGCAGTTGCGAACGCGCGTTGTCCTTTTCGACGATCCGGTAGCGGATGTTCGGGCGGTCGAAGCTCGATATGAACACGCGTGCATCGTCGAGCGCGAGACGGTGGATGATCTCGTCGCGCGTGATCGCATCGGCCGTGGCGGTCAGCGCGATGCGCGGCACCGACGGGAACCGCTCGTGCAGCACCGACAGCTGAATGTACTCCGGGCGGAAATCGTGCCCCCATTGCGACACGCAGTGCGCTTCGTCGATCGCGAACAGGCCGATCTTCGCGCGCTCGAGCAGGTCGAGGAAGCGCCCCGTCATCAGCCGCTCCGGCGCGACGTAGAGCAGATCGATCTCGCCTTCGCGCAACGCGCGCTCGGTCGCCGCAGCCTCGGCGCCCGACTGCGTCGAATTCAGGTACGCGGCGCGCACACCCACTTCGCTCAGTGCGGCGACCTGGTCCTGCATCAGCGCGATCAACGGCGACACGACGATGCCGGCGCCCTGCCCGGCCTCGCGGCGCAGCAGCGCGGGAATCTGGTAGCACAGCGACTTGCCGCCACCGGTTGGCATCAGCACGAGGCAATCGCCGCCGCCGGCGACGTGTTCGACGATCTCGCCCTGCTGGCCGCGAAATGCGGGATAACCAAATACTTCGTCGAGGATTTCGAGGGCGCGGGACATGAATGAGGAGAGGGACGGCTAAGCGATGACCGCAATTTTAACAACCCGCTCGCGCGACGCGTGGCGAATCATGCGGATTTGGCCGATTGGCCAGGATTCGTTCACTCGCATGAACGACGGACGAAAAAAAAACGCCCGGCAGAACCGGGCGGTTTCGGTGACAGCGAGGTAAGGCAAGGCGGCTCGCGCCGCCCGCACTTACTCGGCTGCCGGGTGTTGCTGCGGCTCTTCTGCCGGCGCGCTCGGCGTGCCGAAGTCGAATGCCTCTTCCGCTGCGATCTGGTCGAAACGCTCGCGATCCGACGATTCCTTCGCCTTGCGTGCCTTGTGGAACGCGAGACCCGTACCGGCCGGAATCAGACGGCCGACGATCACGTTTTCCTTCAGGCCACGCAGATCGTCGCGCTTGCCCATGATCGCCGCTTCGGTCAGCACGCGGGTCGTTTCCTGGAACGATGCCGCGGAGATGAACGAGTCGGTCGACAGCGATGCCTTCGTGATACCGAGCAGCACGTTGTCGTACGAAGCCGGACGCTTGCCCTCGGCGATCATGCGATCGTTCTCGTCCAGCATGTCGGAACGCTCGACCTGTTCGCCCGGGATGAAGCGCGTATCGCCGTTGTCGGTGATCTGCACACGACGCAGCATCTGGCGAACGATCACCTCGATGTGCTTGTCGTTGATCTTCACGCCCTGCAGACGATACACGTCCTGCACTTCGTCGACGATGTAGCGCGACAGCGCCTCGATACCCTGCAGACGCAGGATGTCGTGCGGATCGGCCGGACCGTCCACGATCATTTCGCCCTTGTTGACGACCTGGGCATCGTGAACCAGAACCTGCTTTTCCTTCGCGATCAGGAACTCGTGCTGATTGCCCTCGAGGTCCGTGATGACGAGACGCTGCTTGCCCTTCGTGTCCTTACCGAACGACGTCGTACCGGTGACTTCCGCGAGAATGCCGGCATCCTTCGGCGAACGCGCTTCGAACAGTTCCGCCACCCGCGGCAGACCGCCGGTAATGTCACGCGTCTTCTGCGCTTCCGTCGGGATACGTGCGAGCACTTCACCGACCTGCACCTGCTGACCATCCTTCACGGTGATCAGTGCGCCGACCTGGAAGCCGATCTGCACCGCGTGCTCCGTGCCCGGAATCTTCACTTCTTCGCCGTTCGCGTCGAGCAGCTTGACCTGCGGACGCACGCTCTTCGAAGCTTGCGAGCCACGACGCTTCACGTCGATCACGACCAGCGTCGACAGGCCGGTCACGTCGTCGATCTGCTTCGCGACGGTCACGCCTTCCTCGACGTTCTCGAACTTCACCGTACCACCGTACTCGGTGATGATCGGACGCGTCAGCGGATCCCACGTGGCGAGCTGCGTGCCTGCCTTGATCGTCGCACCGTCGAGCTGCAGCAGCGTCGCGCCGTACGGCACTTTGTGACGCTCGCGCTCGCGACCGAAATCGTCGGTGATCATCGCTTCGCCCGAACGGGAAATGACGATCTGCTCGCCCTTCGCGTTCGTGACGTAGCGCATCGTCGCCGTGAAGCGCACGATACCGTTGCTCTTCGCTTCGACCGACGAAGCCACTGCCGCACGCGATGCCGCACCACCGATGTGGAACGTACGCATCGTCAGCTGCGTGCCCGGTTCACCGATCGACTGTGCCGCGATCACGCCGACTGCTTCGCCGACGTTCACGAGCGAGCCGCGGCCGAGGTCACGGCCGTAGCAGGCTGCGCACAGGCCGTAACGCGTTTCGCAGGTCAGCGGCGTGCGCACGCGCACTTCGTCGATGCCGAGGCGTTCGATTTCCTCGACCGCCGTTTCGTCGAGCAGCGTGCCAGATTCGTACACCGTTTCCTGCGTTTCCGGGTTCACGACGTCGGCAACCGCAACGCGGCCGAGGATACGGTCGCGCAGCGCTTCGACGACTTCACCGCCTTCGACGAGTGCCTTCATCGCCACGCCGTTCGACGTGCCGCAATCGTCTTCCACCACGACCAGATCCTGCGTGACGTCGACGAGACGACGCGTCAGGTAACCCGAGTTCGCGGTCTTCAGTGCCGTATCAGCCAGACCCTTACGTGCACCGTGGGTCGAGATGAAGTACTGCAACACGTTCAGACCTTCGCGGAAGTTCGCGGTAATCGGCGTCTCGATAATCGAGCCGTCCGGCTTCGCCATCAGGCCACGCATACCGGCCAGCTGACGAATCTGAACCGCCGAACCCCGGGCGCCCGAGTCGGCCATCATGTAGATCGAGTTGAACGATTCCTGGCGCGTTTCCTTGCCGTCGCGGTCCGTCACCGGCTCCGTCGACAGCTGCTCCATCATCGCCTTGCCGACCGCTTCCGACGTTGCCGACCAGATGTCGACCACGTTGTTGTAGCGCTCCTGCGCGGTGACGAGACCCGACATGTACTGACGGTCGTACTCCTTCACCTTCTTCGCGGCGTCGCCGACGATCGTTTCCTTCTGCGGCGGCACGAGCATGTCGTCCACGCAGATCGAGATGCCGGCACGCGTCGCGAGACGGAAACCCGACTGCATCAGCTGGTCGGCAAACACCACCGTCGCACGCAGACCGCACTTGCGGAACGCCGTGTTGATCAGGCGCGAGATTTCCTTCTTCTTCAGCGGCTTGTTCAGCACCGAGAACGGCAGGCCGTGCGGCAGGATCTCCGACAGGATCGCGCGGCCGACGGTCGTCGCGTACAGCGAGATCTTCGGCACGAACGGCGGTGCGCCTTCCGACTTGTCTTCGTTGTGGACCATTTCGGTGATCCGCACGTTGACGCGCGATGCCAGCTCGACTTCCTTGTTCTCGTACGCGCGGATCACTTCCGACACGCCCGTGAACGACAGGCCTTCGCCCTTGGCGTTAACCGCTTCGCGGGTCGCGTAGTACAGACCCAGCACGATATCCTGCGACGGCACGATCGACGGATCGCCGTTGGCCGGGAACAGCACGTTGTTCGACGCCAGCATCAGCGTACGCGCTTCCATCTGCGCTTCGAGCGACAGCGGCACGTGAACGGCCATCTGGTCACCGTCGAAGTCGGCGTTGAACGCCGCGCAGACGAGCGGGTGCAGCTGGATTGCCTTGCCTTCGATCAGCACCGGCTCGAACGCCTGGATACCGAGACGGTGCAGCGTCGGCGCACGGTTCAGCATCACCGGGTGCTCGCGGATCACCTCTTCGAGAATGTCCCACACCACCGGCGTCTGGTTCTCGACTTCCTTCTTCGCAGCCTTGATGGTCGTCGCGACGCCCATCACTTCCAGCTTGTTGAAGATGAACGGCTTGAACAGCTCGAGCGCCATCAGCTTCGGCAGACCGCACTGGTGCAGCTTCAGCGTCGGGCCGACCACGATGACCGAACGGCCCGAGTAGTCGACGCGCTTGCCCAGCAGGTTCTGACGGAAACGACCGCCCTTGCCCTTGATCATGTCGGCGAGCGACTTCAGCGGACGCTTGTTGGCGCCCGTCATCGCCTTGCCGCGACGACCGTTGTCGAGCAGCGAGTCGACGGCTTCCTGCAGCATCCGCTTTTCGTTGCGGACGATGATTTCAGGTGCCTTCAGCTCGAGCAGACGCTTCAACCGGTTGTTACGGTTGATCACGCGGCGATACAGGTCGTTCAGGTCCGACGTCGCGAAACGGCCGCCGTCCAGCGGCACGAGCGGACGCAGTTCCGGCGGCAGCACCGGCAGCACTTCGAGGATCATCCACTCGGGCTTGATGCCCGAGCGCTGGAATGCCTCGAGGACCTTCAGGCGCTTCGCGTACTTCTTGATCTTCGCTTCCGAGCCGGTGTTCTTCAGCTCGGTGCGCAGCGTCTCGACCTGCTCGTCGATGTTGATCGCGCGCAGCAGCTCACGCACGCCTTCCGCGCCCATTTCGGCACGGAATTCGTCGCCGTATTCCTCGACCTTGTTGTAGTAATCCTCTTCGGTCATGATCTGCCGCGCCTTCAGCGGCGTCATGCCCGGTTCGATCACCACGTATGCTTCGAAGTACAGCACGCGTTCGATGTCGCGCAGCGTCATGTCGAGCACCATGCCCAGACGCGACGGCAGCGACTTCAGGAACCAGATGTGAGCGACCGGCGAGGCCAGCTCGATGTGGCCCATCCGTTCGCGACGCACCTTCGCCAGCGTCACTTCGACGCCGCACTTCTCGCAGATCACGCCGCGGTGCTTCAGACGCTTGTACTTGCCGCACAGGCACTCGTAGTCCTTGATCGGCCCGAAGATCTTCGCGCAGAAGAGACCATCGCGTTCCGGCTTGAACGTACGGTAGTTGATGGTCTCCGGCTTCTTCACTTCGCCGAACGACCACGAACGGATCTTGTCGGGCGAGGCCAGACCGATCTTGATCGCGTCGAAAACTTCTTCCTGTTGGACTTGCTTGAATAGATCGAGCAGAGCTTTCATTGCTTTCTCTCCGTAGTCCGATTAATTGCGGTCGAGATCGATATCGATACCGAGCGAGCGGATTTCCTTCACGAGCACGTTGAAGGATTCCGGCATGCCTGCATCGATCACGTGGTCGCCCTTGACGAGGTTTTCGTACACCTTCGTCCGGCCGGTCACGTCGTCCGACTTCACCGTCAGCATTTCCTGCAGCACGTAGGACGCGCCGTACGCTTCGAGTGCCCACACTTCCATTTCACCGAAACGCTGGCCACCGAACTGCGCCTTACCACCCAGCGGCTGCTGCGTGACGAGCGAGTACGGGCCGGTCGAACGCGCGTGCATCTTGTCGTCGACCAAGTGGTGCAGCTTCAGGTAGTGCATGTAGCCGAGCGTCACGCGACGTTCGAACATTTCACCCGTGCGGCCGTCGTACAGACGGACCTGGTTCTTCGACGGGTTCATGCCGAGCTGTTCAGCGATGTCGTCCGGGAACGCGAGGTCGAGCATCTTGCCCATTTCTTCCTCGGTCGCACCGTCGAACACCGGCGTTGCGAACGGCACGCCTTCGCGCAGGTTCTTCGCGAGTTCGAGGATCTCTTCGTCGGTGAAGCTTTCCAGATCTTCCTGGCGGCCCGAGTCGTTGTAGATCTTCGTCAGGAACACGCGCAGTTCCTCGATCTTCGCCTGACGCTGCAGCATTTCGCCGATACGCCAGCCGAGGCCCTTCGCGGCCCAGCCGAGGTGCACTTCCAGAACCTGACCCACGTTCATCCGCGACGGAACGCCCAGCGGGTTCAGCACGACGTCTGCCGGGCGGCCATCGGCCATGTACGGCATGTCTTCGATCGGAACGATCTTCGACACGACACCCTTGTTACCGTGACGGCCTGCCATCTTGTCGCCAGGCTGCAGGCGACGCTTGACCGCGAGGTACACCTTGACCATCTTCAGCACGCCCGGCGGCAGTTCGTCGCCTTGCGTGAGCTTCTTGCGCTTCTCTTCGAACGCGAGGTCGAACTGGTGACGCTTTTCTTCGATCGAGTTCTTGATCGCTTCGAGCTGCGCCGCTGCTTCGTCGTCCGCGAGGCGGATGTCGAACCAGTGGTAGTGGTCGAGATCTTCCAGGTAAGCCTGGTCGATCTTCGTACCCTTCGCGAGCTTCTTCGGACCGCCGTTCGCGACCTTGCCCACGAGCATGCGTGCGAGACGCTGGAACGCGTCGCCTTCCACGATGCGCAGCTGGTCGTTCAGGTCGAGACGGTAACGCTTCAGTTCATCGTCGATGATCTGTTGCGCACGCTTGTCGCGCTGGATGCCTTCACGCGTGAACACCTGGACGTCGATCACGGTGCCGCTCATGCCCGACGGCACGCGCAGCGACGTGTCCTTCACGTCCGAAGCCTTCTCGCCGAAGATCGCGCGCAGCAGCTTCTCTTCCGGCGTCAGCTGGGTCTCGCCCTTCGGCGTGACCTTGCCGACCAGCACGTCGCCTGCTTCGACTTCAGCACCGATGTACACGATGCCCGATTCGTCGAGACGGCCGAGCTGGACTTCCGCCAGGTTCGAGATGTCGCGCGTGATTTCTTCCGGCCCGAGCTTCGTGTCGCGTGCAACGACGTTCAGCTCTTCGATGTGGATCGACGTGTAGCGATCGTCGGCCACGACCTTCTCCGAGATCAGGATCGAATCCTCGAAGTTGTAGCCGTTCCACGGCATGAACGCGATCAGCATGTTCTGGCCGAGCGCGAGCTCGCCCAGGTCCGTCGAGGCGCCGTCGGCCAGCACGTCGCCGCGCGAGACCTTGTCGCCCATCTTCACGATCGGACGCTGGTTGATGTTCGTGTTCTGGTTCGAACGCGTGTACTTGATCAGGTTGTAGATGTCGACACCGACTTCACCTGCGACTGCTTCGTCGTCGTTCACGCGAATCACGATACGGCCTGCGTCGACATAGTCGACGACGCCGCCGCGGAACGCCTGGACCGTCGTACCCGAGTCGACCGCACAGGTGCGCTCGATGCCCGTACCGACGACCGGCTTTTCCGGACGCAGACACGGCACGGCCTGACGCTGCATGTTCGAACCCATCAATGCACGGTTCGCGTCATCGTGCTCGAGGAACGGAATCAGCGAAGCTGCCACCGACACGATCTGCGACGGCGCGACGTCCATGTACTGGATACGGTCAGGCGTGACCATCATCGTTTCGCCGGCTTCACGCGACGACACGAGTTCGTCGATCAGCTGGCCGTTCTCGTCGATCGCGGCGTTTGCCTGAGCGATCATGTAGCGGCCTTCCTCGATCGCCGACAGGTAGTCGATCTGGTCGGTCACCTTGCTGTCCACGACCTTGCGGTACGGCGTCTCGAGGAAGCCGTACTCGTTAAGGTGCGCATACAGTGCGAGCGAGTTGATCAGGCCGATGTTCGGACCTTCCGGCGTTTCGATCGGGCACACGCGGCCATAGTGGGTCGGGTGCACGTCGCGGACTTCAAAGCCAGCGCGCTCGCGCGTCAGACCGCCCGGGCCCAGTGCGGAAACACGACGCTTGTGCGTGATTTCCGACAGCGGGTTGGTCTGGTCCATGAACTGCGACAGCTGGGACGAACCGAAGAACTCGCGAATCGCCGACGAAATCGGCTTCGAGTTGATCAGGTCGTGCGGCATCAGGTTTTCGCTTTCGGCCTGGCCGAGGCGTTCCTTGACCGCGCGCTCGACACGCACGAGACCGGCGCGGAACTGGTTTTCCGCCAGTTCGCCGACGCAACGCACGCGACGGTTGCCGAGGTGGTCGATGTCGTCCACTTCGCCCTTGCCGTTGCGCAGCTCGACGAGGATCTTGATCGTCGCGAGGATGTCGTCGTCCTGCAGCGTCATCGGGCCGGTGATCTCGTCACGGCTGACGCGGCGGTTGAACTTCATACGGCCGACCTTCGACAGGTCGTACGCTTCTTCGCTGTAGAACAGACGGTTGAACAGCGCCTCGACTGCTTCCTCGGTCGGCGGCTCGCCCGGACGCATCATGCGGTAGATCGCGATGCGCGCGGCCGTCTTGTCGGTCGTTTCGTCGACACGTAGCGTCGACGAGATGTACGGGCCCTGGTCCAGGTCGTTCGTGTAGAGCGTCTGGATGTCCTTGATGCCCGCTTCGCGCAGCTTCTCGAGCACGCTTTCCGTGACTTCGTCGTTCGCGCTCGCGATCACTTCGCCGGTGTCGCCATCGACGACGTTCTTCGCCAGCACGCGGCCGAGCAGATAGTCTTCCGGCACCGAGATGAACTTGGTCTTCGCGGCTTCGAGGTCGCGAATGTGCTTCGCGTTGATCCGCTTGTCCTTTTGGACGATGACCTTGCCATCACGATCCGTGATGTCGAAGCGCGCGACTTCACCACGCAGGCGCTCGGGCACGAACTCGAGTTGCGCGCCTTCGTCCATCAGCGTGAAGTTGTCGAACACGAAGAAGTTCGCGAGGATCTGTTCCGGCGTGAGGCCGATGGCCTTCAGCAGGATCGTGACCGGCATCTTGCGGCGACGGTCGACGCGGAAGTACAGGATGTCCTTCGGATCGAATTCGAAGTCGAGCCACGAGCCGCGGTACGGAATGATCCGTGCCGAGAACAGCAGCTTGCCCGAGCTGTGCGTCTTGCCCTTGTCGTGTTCGAAGAACACGCCCGGCGAACGGTGCAGCTGCGAGACGATGACACGCTCGGTGCCGTTGATGACGAACGAGCCCGTCGGCGTCATGAGCGGAATTTCGCCCATGTACACTTCCTGCTCTTTCACTTCCTTGACGACCGGCTTGTTCGGCGATTCCTTGTCGAGGATGACAAGGCGGACCTTCGCGCGCAGCGCGGAGCAGTACGTCAGGCCGCGCTGCTGGCATTCCTTGATGTTGAATGCCGGCGCGGACAACGCATAGCTCACGAACTCGAGACGTGCGAAACCGTTGTGCGAAACAATGGGAAATACCGATGTGAACGCAGCCTGCAAACCTTCAGGCTTGCGTTGCGTGGCCGGCACATCGGCTTGCAGAAACGTGCTGAATGATTCAAGCTGGGTAGCCAGCAAGAAAGGAACTTGGTGAACGATGGGGCGCTTCGCGAAACTCTTGCGAATGCGCTTCTTCTCGGTGAAGGAATATTGCATACGATCTCCGAATCACGGCGGGTGCTATCGAGGCGGAATACCTGGACGTTTCAAACCCGAGTGTTCACCGACTGAGACCCGATGGCCGTCCGACGGCTTGAACGAGCCGAGAAGCTTGGTGGTTGGCCGCTACCAACCGCTGGCTGACGGCAGCGGATGCCTGTGTTGCCCGCTACCCGACCAAACTTGCCTTCTGCAGTCGCTTCAGAAGACAAAGAGAACCGCCATTCGTGACCAATGACAACGATCAGGCGGTTTTCTTTGGCTTCTGGGGCCGATTATTCGGGCTCCCGAATGAGTGCCAGAATAACGTCCCCACAAAGCACAAAAAGGCCGGCGGTGAAAATACCGCCAGCCTTCGCACAGCGCGCCGAAACTTACTTGACTTCGACCTTCGCGCCTGCTTCTTCCAGCTTCTTCTTGGCTTCTTCAGCAGCAGCCTTGTCGACGCCTTCCTTGACAGCCTTCGGTGCGCCGTCAACGACGTCCTTCGCTTCCTTCAGGCCCAGGCCCGTCAGTTCGCGAACTGCCTTGATGACTGCAACCTTGTTGCTGCCTGCTTCAGCCAGAACGACCGTGAATTCGGTCTTCTCTTCTGCTGCAGCAGCTGCGCCGCCGCCTGCCGGGCCAGCGACTGCCACTGCAGCTGCCGACACGCCAAACTTCTCTTCGAATGCCTTGACCAGTTCGTTCAGTTCCAGAACGGTCATCCCTTCGACTGCTGCCAGGATGTCTTCTTTTGCGATTGCCATTTGAAATACTCCTAAATTGAATTCGGATACAGCCAGCGATCAATGACGCTGATGCACGTTCGATTACGCAGCTTCCGCTTGCTTCTTCTCGGCCAGCGCGGCCAGAGCGCGCGCGAAGCCCGAAACAGGCGATTGCATAACGAACAGCAGCTTCGAGAGCAGTTCTTCGCGGCTCGGGATGCTTGCCAGCGCTTGCACGCCAGCCTTGTCCATCACCTTGCCATCGAACGAACCAGCCTTGATGACCAACTTGTCATTGCTCTTGCTGAAGTCGTTGACGACCTTAGCAGCAGCAATTGCATCTTCCGAGATGCCGTAGATCAACGGGCCAGTCATCTGCTCTGCCAGCGGAGCAAACGGCGTACCTTCAACAGCGCGACGCGCCAGCGTGTTCTTCAACACGCGCAGGTAAACCTGTTGCTCACGCGCTTTCGCGCGCAGCTTGGTCAGATCGCCAACCGCAATTCCACGATACTCAGCCAGCACAACGGTCTGGGCCTTCGCGACTTGCGCGGAAACCTCAGCGACGACGGCTTGCTTGTCTTCTCTATTAAGCGGCACGGTTAGCCTCCAGAAACGATACGTTCGGCGTGGCCGGCATGGCCGAAACCTCACGTACCTCGTTCAACAACGGCGTCCGACCTCGTTAGGAGTATTTCCACCTCACGCCGGGAATCGCTTCGCGGCCTGCGGCTTCACCACTGCAAAACTTTTTCGGGTTCGCCATCTGCGTTGGCTTGAATTAAGGGATCACCTGACTGCTGCGCCCCACCAACGGTCTTTGATAACCGGTTGCCCGCCCTACCGCACGAACAACCGCCCAAAGCCCATGTAGGCCGCTTCGCAAACGAAGCGGCCCGAATACTTGCTTACTGTGCTGCCAGCGTAGCCTGGTCGACACGGACGCCGACGCCCATCGTGCTCGACAGTGCGATCTTGCGCAGGTAGACGCCCTTGCTCGTTGCCGGCTTTGCCTTCTGCAGCGCTTCGATCAGTGCCGACAGGTTCGAACGCAGTGCGGTCGGCTCGAACGATGCACGGCCGATGGTCGCGTGGATGATACCGGCCTTGTCGACACGGAATTGCACCTGACCAGCCTTCGCGTTCTTGACGGCGGTCGCGACGTCCGGCGTGACCGTACCGACCTTCGGGTTCGGCATCAGGCCGCGCGGGCCGAGGATCTGACCGAGCGTACCGACGATACGCATCGTGTCCGGCGAAGCGATCACGATGTCGAAGTCCATCTGGCCAGCCTTGATCTGCTCTGCCAGGTCTTCCATACCGACGATTTCCGCGCCTGCAGCACGTGCTTGCTCAGCCTTCTCGCCTTGCGCGAACACAGCAACGCGAACCGACTTGCCCGTACCTGCCGGCAGAACGACCGAACCACGAACGACTTGATCCGACTTCTTCGCATCGATGCCGAGCTGGACTGCGACGTCGATCGACTCGTCGAACTTCGCGCTCGCGCATTCCTTCACGAGGCTCAGTGCGTCTTCGATCGCGTACAGCTTTTGACGATCAACCTTGGCAGCAAATGCCTGACGGCGCTTGGAGATCTTAGCCATTTACACGCCCTCCACAGTGATGCCCATCGAGCGTGCGCTACCAGCGATGGTGCGAACGGCTGCGTCCAGATCAGCTGCCGTAAGGTCCGGCATCTTGGTCTTCGCGATTTCTTCAGCTTGAGCGCGCGTGATCGAACCGACCTTGTCGGTGTGCGGCTTGCTCGAGCCCTTGTCCACCTTCGCCGCCTTCTTGATCAGGACGGTCGCCGGCGGCGTCTTCATCACGAACGTGAAGCTCTTGTCAGCGAATGCCGTGATGACCACCGGCACCGGCAGACCCGGCTCCATGCCTTGAGTCTGCGCGTTGAACGCCTTGCAGAACTCCATGATGTTCAGGCCGCGCTGGCCCAGTGCCGGACCGACCGGCGGCGACGGGTTGGCTTTACCTGCAGGGATCTGCAGCTTGATAAAGCCGATAATCTTCTTTGCCATTTGTGAACCTCATTGGAACGCCGGAGAAGGCGTTCGGTGAGTAATAACGCGCTTTCGCCACTGGCTACTGACGCTCCTCAACGGCCATGACGCGGGCCGTAAGCGCGAAGGTGGGCAGCCGAGGCTGCCCACCGAATCGGGATCAAACTTTTTCGACCTGGCCGAACTCGAGTTCGACCGGGGTGGATCGACCAAAGATGGTGACCGACACACGCACGCGCGATTTTTCGTAGTTGACTTCTTCGACGGTGCCATTGAAGTCCGTGAACGGGCCTTCCTTGACACGCACCATCTCGCCGACTTCGAACAGGGTCTTCGGGCGCGGCTTCTCAACGCCTTCCTGCATCTGCGACATGATCTTCTCGACTTCCTTCGGGGAAATCGGGGTCGGGCGGTTACGCGCACCGCCGACGAAACCGGTGACCTTCGCAGTGTTCTTCACGAGGTGCCACGTTTCGTCCGTCATTTCCATCTCGACCAGCACGTAGCCGGGGAAGAAACGACGCTCGGTCACTGCCTTGTGGCCACCTTTGACTTCGACCACTTCTTCGGTCGGAACCAGGATCTGACCGAATTTGTCCTGCATGCCAGCACGTTCGATGCGCTCCTGAAGCGCACGTTGCACGCTCTTCTCCATACCGGAGTAGGCGTGCACGACGTACCAACGCTTTCCGCTCGGGGATGCCGGAGTATCGCTCATATCATTTCCAACCCAGAATCGCCGAGAAAATCACCCATTCGATCGATTTGTCACTCAACCAGAGGAAAATCGCCATCACGAGCACGAAACCGAACACGACGAGTGTAGTTTGCGTTGCTTCTTTGCGGGTGGGCCAAACGACCTTCCGGACTTCCTTGTACGAATCCTTGGCAAAAGCGATGAGGCTCTTGCCAGGTGCGGACATCAGCCCGACGGCCACGCCGGCGATGATACCTACCGCCAACGCGGCACCGCGGACATACCACTGCTGATTGGCCAGCCAGAAGAAGCCCACGAATCCGGCCAAGACCAACAATACGCCCAGGGCCAGCATCAGCTTATCGCCGGAGGTATTTACAGTTTCGACGGATGGATTCGCCATAACACCTTAAAACAAATGCCACGTAGGACACGTGGCTATTTTTGGCAGGGGCAGAGGGAATCGAACCCCCAACCTTCGGTTTTGGAGACCGACGCTCTGCCAGTTGAGCTATACCCCTAAACCATGCTGGGGCTGGCTGTTGCCAGCCCCAAAACTGTCGATCAACGAATAACTGGCTTACTCGATGATCTTGGCGACGACGCCGGCGCCGACCGTACGGCCGCCTTCGCGGATTGCGAAGCGCAGACCTTCTTCCATCGCGATCGGAGCGATCAGCTTCACCGTGATCGACACGTTGTCGCCCGGCATCACCATTTCCTTGTCCTTCGGCAGCTCGATCGAGCCCGTCACGTCCGTCGTACGGAAGTAGAACTGCGGACGGTAGTTGTTGAAGAACGGCGTGTGACGGCCGCCTTCGTCCTTGCTCAGCACGTACACTTCAGCCGTGAAGTGCGTGTGCGGCGTGATCGAACCCGGCTTCGCCAGAACCTGGCCACGCTCCACGTCTTCACGCTTCGTGCCGCGCAGCAGGATACCAACGTTGTCGCCCGCTTGACCTTGGTCCAGCAGCTTGCGGAACATTTCAACGCCCGTGCAGGTCGTCTTCACCGTCGGCTTGATACCGACGATTTCGATTTCTTCGCCGACCTTCACGATGCCGCGCTCAACGCGACCCGTCACGACCGTACCACGGCCCGAGATCGAGAACACGTCTTCAACCGGCATCAGGAACGCGCCGTCAACTGCACGCTCCGGCGTCGGGATGTACGTGTCCAGCGCGTCGGCCAGGCTCATGATCGCCACTTCGCCCAGCTCGCCCGTGTCGCCTTCCAGCGCCAGCTTCGCCGAACCCTTCACGATCGGCGTGTCGTCGCCCGGGAAGTCGTACTTCGACAGGAGTTCGCGAACTTCCATCTCGACCAGCTCGAGCAGTTCAGCGTCGTCCACCATGTCGCACTTGTTCAGGAACACGATGATGTACGGAACGCCAACCTGACGTGCCAGCAGGATGTGCTCGCGCGTTTGCGGCATCGGGCCGTCTGCTGCCGAGCAAACCAGGATCGCGCCGTCCATCTGCGCTGCGCCCGTGATCATGTTCTTCACATAGTCAGCGTGGCCCGGGCAGTCGACGTGTGCGTAGTGGCGGTTAGCCGTTTCGTACTCGACGTGTGCCGTGTTGATCGTGATGCCGCGCGCCTTTTCTTCCGGTGCCGCGTCGATCTGGTCGTATGCCTTCGCTTCGCCGCCGAACTTCTTCGTCAGAACCGTCGTGATCGCTGCCGTCAGCGTCGTCTTGCCGTGGTCAACGTGACCAATCGTACCAACGTTCACGTGCGGCTTGGTCCGCTCAAATTTACCCTTGGCCATTTTCGACTCCCAGAAGGAATTTCACAGGTTGCGCCGCGCGCAAACAAGACACTGACTTTTTACTGCTGGTGCCCATGGGCAGGATCGAACTGCCGACCTCTCCCTTACCAAGGGAGTGCTCTACCACTGAGCCACATGGGCGCTTTACGCTTCAACTTCGCGGTCTGGAGCGGGTGAAGGGAATCGAACCCTCGTCGTAAGCTTGGAAGGCTTCTGCTCTACCATTGAGCTACACCCGCACGGGCCACAAACGATTCCTTACCGCTCACTGCGCTGATAATCTTGGTGGAGGAGGTTGGATTCGAACCAACGTAGGCGTAAGCCAACAGATTTACAGTCTGCCCCCTTTAGCCACTCGGGCACCCCTCCGTAGAGAACTGACGATTATGGGGGTGCATCGCACTTCTGTCAAGCGGACCTGGAAGATTATTTTCACTTTCTTCCCGACACCTGCTTGACCACCGATCTCCCGCCCTTGCCCGGCTAAGGCAAGCATGGGTCCTACTGATCAGTGCCACATCTTCGTCAGACTTCGCCCTCAACGTCGATCTGCATCTTCGCTGAAAACGAAAGACCGCCATAATACGACCTCTTTCGCACTCTGCCAAGCAGGTAAACGAAAAATTTCCGCAAATTTCGTGCCGGGTGGATTCGATGATCCGTCCCCGGTACTTTTCGGGATACTGCCGGCGATCTCACGCGTTGTGTGGCCGCACCTGCAGGCGATATACACGACGAGCCTTTCATGCGTTTCCGGGCAACAGCTTCGGGCTCTGCGGCCGGCTCTGCCGACCGGAAGTCATGGGCGCGACCGACCTTTGCCGACTTCAGCGACAGGCGCGATACCGTCACCGGTCAACTGCCCGCCTCCGGTTCGGATCCTCATGGCTCTGACAGCGCATGCGGCCGTTCCGTCGGGCACCTGGCGTCGCCAAGTACGATCGCCAAGATCCGCCGGCAGACGCTGGCTGACAGCCACGCTCGCCCGGCAACCGTGGTGCAAGCCACATATGATCGACTGAAGCCCGCACTAGATGTCGGGGGCCGCGGCGCGGCGCACGTCGGCTCCGCTGGGGTATACCCGTTAAGCCAAGATGCGATCGCATATGCGTGGCTACTCAACGATGCGTCCATGTATCTTGTCGGCACTGGCGATAACGCACCCGAACGTGAATCCGGCAGCCCAGCCTGCATCGATCCATTGCAGCCATTACTCGCCGGCGATATGCGACCTCGCCCAGGCCTGCCCCGCAGGCTTGTCCAAGCGATCTCGGCGAACATTCTGCAATGTGCCGCCCACTGCATCTTGCCGTCGCACAAGCCGACGAACGTCAGTATCTGGTCGGTCTATCGGAGCGAATCCTTCGGCATACAAGCGCCATCCCGCGTGCCCGTACGATGCTCGTCTCGTGCAGCTGAGCATCAATGCCTGCGCAGGGTTAGACGCCGGCGCGTTTTCCGCTCCGCATCAGTCCGACAACGACGAAGGAAAGCCGGCATGCGACATCCAGTCTTCAGCATCTACTGCTCGCCACCCGGCGTTGGTCGTGCCAATCCAAGAGCAAGGCCGGAACATGACGTGCCGGTTTTCGCCCGTCGATGGCTCCGTACTTCGCGATCCGAGTACCGCATGCACGGTGCGATCGGCCGGCGTCGACGCCGGCGGCACACACGTCGCGTTCATGGGCGAAGGGCGTGACTGCTTTGGCCGCACGACCAATTCACTCGAAGAAGTATGTGTTGCGCGATGGGCAGCCCGTGCTCGCCCAAAAGAACAGCACGGATTTCCGGTGCTATCCGGTCGATGAACTCGCGGACGCGCAGCTCGCGCTACGCCTCGATTTTTGGCTCCCACTGGTTACGTGTGTCCGTTTCCTCGAATGCGTCGACTTGAGCGAAGATGCAAGGAATTGAGACGCGAACAACTCTGGATAACCTCACGATGCCATCCCGGGCGCATCCGTCTTCATTCGCTCGATGGGGAAACAGTCGCTCAGCGCTCGCGGCAAGAACACGTCCAGAACGTCCGATAGAGGCACCCCGTTACCCGGGTCTTGCTGACGGTTCACGCGGTAACGGAGGTCGCGGAACATGTTCGATCGGCACGGAATCGCAATGGTGATTTTAGGGCGTGGATGAGCTCAATACGCCGATGAACGACGCCCGATAGCCGGCAATCGAAAAGTTGGCGATGCCACATCGGGCTACATCCCGCGATGCTCAAATCTACGCGGAGAGGTGCAGCGGAAGGGCGGATGTTTGAATGTGGGCTTCGGCCAGCGCCCGCCACGAGTGCGGCGCCAGCTCGATCGATTTGATCAGCGGCGCAGAGCTGTGAATTGCTCGAGAACGGCAGACGCCTAGATCGGCGCGTTCGGCGCCCCGGCTCCAGGCAGGCCGCCCGCCTCGATCCCTTGTGCATTTCTGCCGCGCCAATGCAAAAACCCCCGCCTTTCGGGCGGGGGTTTCTGGCTTAGGGAGCCTGACGATTACCTACTTTCACACGGGAATCCGCACTATCATCGGCGTAGAGTCGTTT